>WTCM01000004.1 GCA_013138595.1 Methyloprofundus sp.
AATCACCCCAGCAATCACTACGCCCATTTTTTGCGCATATAAAACATAACCACTCACCATCGCAACAATAGAGCCACTCATGCCTTTAGCATCAACTACCAGCAACACGGGCAGATTCAATGTTTTGGCAAGCTCAGCGCTAGATCCACTACCGCCAACACCCGAGCGCCCATCAAACAAGCCCATCACGCCTTCAATCAAGCCAAACCCCGCCTGTTGCGCTTGTTTGCGTATTAATTCAGCAGAAAGTTCAGCACCGATCATGCGCGTATCGATATTATAAGATAGCTTGCCTGTGACTTCTTGATGCCATAAAGGGTCTAAAAAATCGGGGCCCGATTTAAAAGAGAGTATATCTTCTTGGGTTTTTAAATACTGTAACAAAGCCAGCATTATCGTGGTTTTACCACATCCAGATTGCGTACCTGCAAGAACCGCTAACTTCATAATTATAGAGCTTAAAGGAATTGAAAATGTGTATTATACGCAGATGAAGGGGAAATTTTATTTCGTCTAGCCTTAAGCCTCTTCCCTAAAAAATGAAAAGCCTCGCGTTTCAAATAATGCTATCTTAGCTCAAAATGAACTGCATATTTATCTTGACTTTGAATCCAGCTACTTTTTTTTGCTCTGTTTTTTTATGAGGCTTCTACAAAACTCAATGGATGGCTTTTCAATATATCGATAGGATACGGTTGCAAACAAATAACTAGTAATCAACGTAAAAAAGAAGGTTATAAGTAATCTTAAGCTACTGTCATATATTTCAAAGCGAATAATAAATAAGACTGCGATTGCTATAAAAAGGTTATGGTACAAATAAGTGCTATACGAAATGGTTCCATAATGCTTAAGAAATTTTTCAGTTCTGTGACTGAAATTTATTTTTGTAAGCAGCACGACAAGTACGGTGATGACTGCAATCCCTCCATACCAATTCGATTTCCCAGATACGACAGGAATATCTGGAAGTGTAATATAAGAATGAGCTATCGCTATTACACTACTAAGCAGAGCAATAAATAATATAACGCCTAGCCAAGGTTTTATACGCAGCTCTGTTTCTTTATATACGTATCCGACTAAAACGCCACCACAAAAACTAAAAGCCAACGTAAATACACTTTTTGCTGAAAAACTATAAGCAATAAAATTAGGCAGCAAATATAGTACCGCTCCTAAAACTATAGGCCCCACTATTCCATATCTGAGTGAAGCCACTATAATAGGAAAAATAATATAGTATTGAAATTCAACAGGCAAACTCCAATAAGCATTATTAAAAAGCCCTGCAGGTCCAGTTATATTGAATGTAAAAGATAGGTATGAAAATATATCATAAATCGAATATTGAGATAGGAACTGCTTTTCTACCCAATGCCCTTGTGGATCAACATACAAGGCAGAAAAAATAAAACCGAAACCAATATAGACAGCCAAAGAGACAACAAATGCAGGCCAGATTCTAAAAAAACGCTTTATATAAAAAAGGGGAAGGTCCTTATACCCAACTTTATCCCAATTACTGATATACAATGTACAGCCACTCAGTGCAAAAAAAAGTACAACTCCAAAGCTCCCTAAATCAAACAAAGATAGAAGAAAAAAACTGCTTATTTCATCATTTAAACTATATTTAACCTCTGTTGCACGTATAGTATGTGAAACGATGACAAAAAATGCTGCCGCTCCCCTCAGCCAAGTTAGCTGGTCAATATAACTGCTCGGCTCTTTTGTTTTAAAGCTCATTCTCTTACTGTCCTTTTGTATGTCTAGCCATGCCTAAAATATACTCTTTTAATTCGGAAATCCAAATTTGATTCCCTAAGCTATTAAGATGTATACCGTCCCCTATATGAAAGCTTCTTGAAAGATTTCCACGTGAGTTAATCACTAACTTAGAAATATTCAAAAAATGTAATCTTTGACTCTTTCTACATATATCACTTAAGTGGTCATTTAACTTTTTTATGCTGTCATTAAGCCCAGCTCTATCTCTAAGCACTTCATCTACAGGAAGAACAGCACTAAATAATATGGGAATATTAGCTGGGATTAATTTGACTATCTCCAAGTAGTTCTCTAATATTTCATCAGGACCGCGCCTTTTCAAGTCGTTAATACCTATCGCAATAACAACCGCTTTTGATTTTAGGATAGACGGGTAAAAAGGTATTCTGTTTAACACCCCAACCGTTGTATCGTTACCGATTCCATAGTTAATAGCTTGTGGAGATACAGCCATAACCGCAAGCCCTTGAATAAGACTATCCCCAATAAATATTATTGATTTATCGGGGATATTTTTATCTATTCTTCTGTGAAAGCCTAACATCGTATGGTAATAGGGCGTTATTTCATCACTTATAACTTCATACCCTAATTTAACTTGGAAACGAGAAATAATATCCGTTTTCAGAATAGCGATACCTATAAAAAGATGAATAAGAACAAGATAGGTAGCGACTATTGCTTTCATAGGTTTTAAAAAAATTTAACTCCGCTATAGAAAAAAATAAAAAAAACCCCTACCGTAAAACTTTCGACTAGCAATTTAACACAGGGTATAGAGGGTTAGAGCTAATAACTTTAGCTATCACTGACACAGCAATAACTGCAGCACTGTACTCCAGCACTTTTGTGTATTCCGCCTTAAATTTATAGCTAAACTTTCAATATCATCCTCGATTTTCCCCTTTATTTCAATGTTTTTATGTGCATACTCCCCTCTCTAAGTATCCTTTATTGAGGACTAAAGAAACATTTATTTATCTTTCCTTTTATCTAACTGGCTTTCCATAATTCATGCATTTTTGCGATATTCTGTAGCATAGCCCTCTCTTTATCAATACCTTTGTTCAGTCATTAATCACATAGAACTATTTTTTGTTATGATAATGCCCAGCGATACCCCAAGGAGCAATAACTTTAAATGCTAAGAATAATACACACAGCAGATTGGCACTTAGGCCATCATTTACATGGTGTTTCACGCAATTATGAACAACAACAGTTTTTAGATTGGTTATTATTACAGCTAGAACAGCAACACGCGGATGTGCTCATTGTTGCGGGGGATATTTTTGATACCGCAAACCCTTCTGCTGCGGCTCAATCTCAGCTATATGACTTTTTAGTCAAAGCGCGCGCAGCCAATCCAGTCATTGATATTATTCTTATTGGTGGCAACCACGATTCCGCCGCTAGACTCGATGCGCCCAGTGCCTTATTAAAAGCACTCGGTATTTCAGTCGTAGGCGGCTTAAGTAAAAATGCTACGGGCGAGATAGATTGGCAACGCTTACTGATTCCCTTAAGTAATCAACGACAAGAAATTAAAGCATGGTGTGCGGCAATGCCTTTTTTGCGTCATGCAGATTTACCCGATCAACAAGATGCCACTGACCCCTTAGTTGCGGGAGTTAAAACGTTATACACCGAGTTAATACAGCAAGTAAAACAACAAGCGGGGGCAGATACTCCGCTATTACTCACCGGGCATTGTTATATGGTCGGGGGGCATTTATCCGAACTGAGTGAACGTAAAATATTAGGCGGCAATCAACATGCCTTACCTGTGGATATTTTTCCAGATGATATTAGTTATACCGCTTTAGGTCATTTACACCGTGCGCAAAGTGTCGGCAAAGATGAGTCAATTCGCTATAGCGGCTCACCGATTCCGCTCTCTTTTGATGAACAACTTTATCAGCACCAAGTGCTACAAGTAGATTTACAAGCCGATAAAAGCGTCAAAACAACGCCTCTAATTGTGCCACGCAGTGTCAAAATGATACGTATTCCTAATGGGCAGGACTATTGTTCTTTAGCGGAAGCATTAGAGAAAATTCAAGAGCTTCAATTAAACACAGCGCTAGTCGATTACCAGCAACCCGTGTTAGAGATTCGTATTGCCTTAGATAAGCCCGAACCTGGGTTGAGACAACAAATCGAACACTGCCTTGAAGGCTTACCGCTGCGCTTATTAAAAATTAGCATTGCCTATACGGGCACAGGGAAAGGTTTAGCCGATGTTGTCAAAGAAGAACGCTTAGAAGAATTACTCCCTGAACACGTTTTTCAGCGTTGCTATCAATCCAAATATAACACCCAAGTTCCTGATGACATCACGGTCTTATTCCATGAGCTACAAGAAAACCTACAGGAAGTTGAATAATGCGTATATTAGCGATTAGAGGGAAAAACCTTGCCAGTTTAGCGGGTGAATTTGCCGTTTGTTTAGAACAAGGTGCGCTACAGAATGCAGGCTTATTTGCCATTACAGGCCCTACAGGCGCAGGAAAAAGTACCATACTAGATGCATTATGCCTAGCTCTTTATGACCAAATGCCACGCTTACCTGATGGGCATAGCGTTGCCGTTGGACATAAAGACGAAGATGAATCCACGCGCATCAAAAGCAATGATGTCAGCTCTATCTTACGCAGAGGTACGGCAAGTGCTTATGCAGAAGTCGATTTTATCGGTCAAGATAAACGCGAATACCGTGCGCATTGGGAAATCAGCCGCGCACGTGGCAAAGTTGATGGGCGCTTACAAGCGCAAAAAATCAGCTTAAGCGATTTACAAAGTAATGAAAAAATTGGTGAAGGCAAGAAAGACACCCTCAAAGAAATCAGCCAGCGTATCGGTTTAACCTTCGACCAATTCCGTCGCTCGGTACTCTTGGCTCAAGGTGATTTTGCGGCTTTTTTAAAGGCAAAAAAAGATGAACGCTCTAGTTTATTAGAAAAAATCACAGGCACAGATATTTATAGTGAACTTTCTATTGCCGCCTTCGAGCGTGCTAAACAAGAAAAGCTGCTATTAGATAATTTACTGGAAAAACTGGCGGATAAAGTGCCATTGACTCCCGAACTAAGAACCGAGTTAGAAGTCGAGAAAAAAGCACTGACTGAGCAATTAGCCGCCTTAACAACAAGCCTAAAAAACCAGCAACATAGCTTAGATTGGTTTAAGCAAAAAACTTTGCTGGAACAAGAGCAAACTAGCGCCAAAGACACTGACTATTCTGCTCAACAAGCATGGGACAGTCAGACTAAAAACCATATTTTATTAGATCAAGTTGAGCAAGCACAGCCTCTAAAGCCCTTACTGCAACTAGAACAAAACCTAGAGCAAGAATGGCAAGAGGCAGGAAAAAATCTGAATGCAAGCCTCGATCACTTAGAGCAGACTCAAGCACAACTAACCACACAAGAAATACAGTTTAAGCAAGTTGAACAGCTATTTCAGCAAGCTAAAGAACAGCACAGCAAGGCTCAGCCACTACTAATTGCCGCACGTCATCTCGATACTCAGTTAGATCATAGCCAATCACTGTTAACAACATATCGCACTAACACAACAAACCAACAGAAAAAACAGGCAAAGAGCTTAGCCACTTATCAAGCTTTTTTAGAGCAAGAACAGCAAGAAAATTACAGCTTGCAACAACTCACTCTTTGGCAAGAGCAACATCGTTCAATCCAACCACTCGCTAATGAATGGGGACGCTGGAAAGCAGAGCTAAATAGCACTTTAAAATTACAGCATGACTTACAGCAAAATCAACAACAGCTGACCGACTTACAACAAAGCACGGATCAACAGCAAATTGAATTGCAAACCTTGCAGAGAAATCAGCAACAACTAGGCTCAGAAAAAGCAGCATTAGATCAGCAAATAGACACTTTATCAGTACAGTCGCAAACACTCCCTTTAACAGATTTGTATCAACAAAAGTCTCAATTAGAAGCGCAGCAAGAGACCCTCATGACAGCCATTGCATTGCTAAAAGCAGGGCTAGAATCTCACTCCTTATTAAGCCAAGAGCAAGCGGATTTGAAACTAGCCGAAGAGAGTTTACAAACAGCTAAAATTCAAGTTCAACAATACGAGAAACAACAAAGCGAAAATCAAGCGCAATTGATAGAGGCGCAACAAGCTTTACATTTAATGCAAGCTGCCAGTGAGAAAAGCGCGGAAGAATTACGTCGTTTATTAAAAGATGAACAAGCATGTCCTGTCTGTGGATCGGAGCAACACCCTTGGGCAAAGCTATTAGAACCCATTCAGCAGCCCACTTCTGCACAGCAAGCACGTGTCGATACCCTGCAATCGACTAAGGAACAACTGATTCAAGAACTCAGCTTACAAACGAGTTTAATCAGCCAAGCTGAAGCAGCGCGAGTTGATTTAAACAAAAAAATAACGGTATCGACTAAGCGACAAAATGATTTACAAGGGCAGTGGACAGCTCTTAACTTAGACAATAAATCCAATTGGGAAGCGATAGATCAATCAATAATTGACCAATTGACGACACAAAGTGATGTTTTAAAAGCAGACTACCAGCAAGCCAAACAACAAGAGACCGCTGCATTAAAACAACAAGCAGAACTCAATACGCTTCGTGCTGATGCAGATAAGCTTAATGATCTCTATGCAAAACAGCTTAAGCTAAGCACTGACTTAGAGAAGTTAGTTACCGAACAAAATAGCCGTAGCAAGGAAAAACAAAATACTATCCAACGTTTAGAAACAGAGCTAGCAGAGTTATTAGACTTGCTTGACAAACCACTTAGCCAAATCAACCAGTGGCAGGATAAGTTACATCAATCGGGTACTAGTTTTGTTCAAGAACTGTCCGAATCCATCGGGTTATGGCTGGAAAATATTAAGCAACAGTCGCTCATCGAAGTGCAATTACAACGACTAGAAAAAGAAATATTCTCTGCAGAAGCGGATAAAATAACTCAACAAACCCAATATCAACATGACCAAGTTGAACTAGAGCAAAAATCTGAACAACATAACGCACTACTGAGTAATCGTGAGCAGTATTTTAATGGCACAGCAGCTAATGACTATGCTGCCCATATAGCCAAGCAATTAAGCAATGCAGAGAAAAATCAACAACAAGTAGAAACCGCATTAAATGATTTAAAGAGCGAAATAAAAACCAGCCTTAACAGTAAAGAGCATTGGCAAGCCGAACAAAGCCGTCGTGCCGAAAATAAAGTCACTGCTCGTCAAGAATTAGACAAGGCACTAGCAACACAAGCGATTAGTCAATCCACCTTACAAGTATTACTCAGCAAAGGTACGGACTGGATTAAGCAGCAAAAAGAACGCAAGCAAACACTCAGCAGTACGCGACAAGAATCCCAACTCAAGTTGACACTGAAAACGGAACAATTACAAAAGCACCATACCGAGCAACCGCAAGAGAGCAAAGATGCCGTTCAAGAGCAGCTCAAACTGCTGTCAGAACAACAGGAACAACTTAGCTCAGAGGAAAAAGATAACAGCTTTTTATTGCGCACCGATGATGACAAAATCAACGCTGGAAAAGCACTACAGCAGCAACTACACACACAACAAGGAAATTGGGAAAAATGGGAAAGTCTAAATGATCTTATTGGTTCTAGTACAGGGCATAAATTTCGTATTTTTGCTCAAGGCTTAACTTTAGAAACACTACTCTCTTACACCAACCAACACTTACAGGAATTTGCCCGCCGTTATTATTTACAGCGTGTACCAGGCAGTGATTTAGAGTTACAAGTGATCGACCGCGATATGGCAGATGATGTGCGCAGTGTACACAGCTTATCAGGCGGCGAAAGCTTCCTAGTGTCACTCGCCTTAGCATTAGGGCTTGCTTCATTATCATCGAATAAAACACAGGTTGAATCGCTCTTTATAGATGAGGGCTTTGGTAGTTTAGATCAAGAAACTTTGGATATAGCCATTGGTAGTTTAGACACTTTACAAGCACTGGGGCGAAAAGTAGGAGTGATTTCCCATGTAGCCGCTTTGGTGGAAAGAATTGGTGCACAAGTGCTTGTGGAGAAGCAAGGCGGTGGGAAGAGTGTTGTCTCGGTTAAAGCTAATGCGTAAACAGTCTTCTAAACCTTAACTAGCGCTCATTTTTTCCAATAATTCAGCACGATTTTTAACGGTTAATTTTTTAAAAATATTAGCTAAATGCCATTTTATCGTATGTTCTGATAAATAGATTGCTTTTGCAATTTTTTTACGCGAACGACCTGTGATATATAAGCTCAAAATATCCAATTCGCGCGCTGTTAATGCATAACTTTCAAGTTTTTTTAAGTTCAAGGTATTTTGTTGGGCTTGTTGTAACTGATGGTGTAATTTTAAGCAAGACTCAATCCGTGCAAGCATTTCATCAATTTGAAATGGCTTAGAAATATAATCCACACCACCGACTTCAAAGCCCTTAACTTTATCGCTTGCACGCATTAAAGAGCTTAAAAAAATGACGGGGATATGCTGTGTACTAGGTTTAGCTTTTAGGCGCTGACACATTTCATAGCCATCTATCTCTGGCATCATAATATCCAGTAAAATAAGGTCAACCTGTGTTTTTTCAGGCAGGGTTAAACCCAATAAAGGATTGGTTTGTAAAATAACTTGCTGACATTGATCACCCAATAATGCATCTACAATAATTAAGTTACTAATCTCATCATCAATCACTAAAATCGTTGATTCTTGTATATAATTCATTGGTTTTACCTTGAGCTAAAGACCCACGCCTTAACTAAATTCACATAATGAGAATTAGCTCACAGCTAGAGAAATAAAAGTATTATAAAGATACATTTTAGTCTGATTTACTCTAATTAAACACTAGCCACATGGCTAGTTTTTCTACCTTAAATAAGTAATGAGCAAGATCACCACCCTCCCATAAAAACAGAATAATAATATATTATTTAATTTCCGCTAAAACCTGTTGAGTCATATTATCAATAAACCCTTCTTTAAGCAGTTGTTGAATAATATGATCTACTTTAGGCACTAAGTTAGCATGTTTTTTATGCAAAAAATGATAAAGCGAGGCCTCTTCTAAAGGCGGTGATAAAGTGTAAATATTGTTTAATTTCAGTTTCTTTAAGTAAGCGGGTGCAATAATATACGGAAAGATAACAATGTCTGCCCTCCCCCTATCTAAAAAATAAAACAATTCTTCTGGCGTATTAATGGCTTCTACATTAAGTCCTCTCGTTTTTATTTCAGCTATTTTATGCCCGCGTAAAATAGCCACTCTATAAGGTTTTAAATCCTGCCACCCCTTAAGCACAATATTTTTATTTTTACTAAATGCACTTGTCTTACCTTGAAAAAAAGAAGTGGGTATTCTGATAAGGTTGGGGGCAATCCTAGAGACCATAGCCGCACGAATTAAATCACCGTCTACTGCACCACTATTTGCCAAATGCAATGCCCTTTCTGCAGGATGTATTTGTATCACAATATCAATGCCCAATCGCTGATACACTTCGGTAAAAATTAAGCGATTTATTTTCACCATAAAATTTAAATCTAAGGTTGAAAACACTAGAGTTTGTTGTGCATGTAATGGCGCTGTGACGAATAAACAAATGATCAATATTAAGTTTTTCATAACTAATATTAGCGAGCCTATATTTAAAACTCTACGCTAAAGGTTGCACCTTGATTTTCGGTACTTTCACAGCATATTTGAGTCTGCAGCATAGCCGCTAATTGTTGAGCAATATATAAGCCTAGCCCCGAAGAATGCTCTTCAGCCGTTGTTTTTGCACTTAAATGACTAAATCTTAAAAATAATTTTTGCTTATCTTTTGCACTTAACCCCTGCCCTTGGTTTTGAATTTCAAACTGTACTTTATCGAATTTTTTAAACAAGCGAATTTCAATACTACTATTCAGGGGTGAATATTTGACTGCATTAGAAATAAGGTTATCTAAAATTTGTGTGGCAATAAATTCATCCGTCAAAACAACGGGAAGCTTTTCAAGTATTTTTAACTCAATCTTGATCTTTTTAAAGTCAGCCTGTGGTTGGTTAAAAGCAATTACATTTGTGACTATATCAAGTAGCTTAGCGTCTTTTAATTGCACACTCACATTGCCTGATTCAATTTTATCAATATCTAATAAATGACCAATTAAGTCGGTCATTCTTTTCGCATTTTTTTCAATAAATAAATTATAGCTATTTAATCTATCTAGGTTGTCTTTGTTTTTCGGTAAATCACGAATAAGCTGACTAAAACTAATAATGGCTGCGGCAGGATTTTTTAAATCATGTGCGGCAATTGCCAGAAATTCACTTTTTTCATGGTCTAGCTGCTCTAGCTGTTGGTTTTTATTAAAAATATCTTGAGTGCGCAATAGCACACTTTGTTCTAAGTTTCTATTTAAGCTTTCCAGCCTATTCTTATTCTCCCAAATACCTTGTAACATTTGATTAAAAACACTTTCAATCCGATCTAGCTCAATCACATTTTCTGTTTGTAATTCTAAACTACTTGCTTCCACATGCTCAATATCAACATTTTCCATAGCCAAACAAAAGCGATTCAAATGCTTACCTAAATACTTATTAAAGGCCCAAATAAATAATAGCCAAAGAATTAAGGTTTTAATAATAGCGGCAATCGTTATATTTAAAATAAGGTACTTAATTTTATCCAGAATAATTTGATTGCTTGAATAAAAAACCACCTCAGCCAGCACGATATTATTTTTTTTAAGTTGAAATTGATGAGGAATCAGGTAAATATAAGGTTTATTCATCGCTGTTTTTATTGAAGGGTCAGCCTGTATAATGTCATTATTTTTATTTAAGATACTTCCAAAGCGAATGGGGAAGGCTTTAGACCATGTCGGTGATTTTTCCATCTGTAAGATCTGTACACCGACAATAATAGGCACTTTTTGAATTCCCACTAAACTAGCTTCAAGCTGAGTACTATCAAATTTCCAAGCGGCAGCGGTCAAATTTTCTTCAAAGATCGCTTGTGTGGCTTGTAAGTTTTTAATGATTGCTACTTTCTCTCTTTGGTACTCATAAACTAACTGCGTTAACGTGATAAAAATAGTGATGATTAAATAAATCGAAAAAACGACTTTTAGTAAGCGTAGTACTAGGGAGTTCTGAATTTTTTTAGAGTTAAGCCTATTTTTCATACCTCACCCAAGCGACTATTTTCAATTCTCTCTACTAAACCACTAAATCTCTCAACTTTTCGCTGTAGTGTTTCCATAAAAACAGCTTTGCCACTCAATACTTTTAGTGTTTTTTTTGCTCTAGTCAGCCCTGTATAAATCAACTCTTTAGTCAAAATAGGGTTCATCACTTCAGGCAGTAATAACAAGACCTCATCAAATTCAGACCCTTGGCTTTTATGTATGGTCATCGCAAACACGGTTTCACAATAAGATAATCTTGAGGGTAAATACTTTCTAATAGAACCATCAGGTAGCAAGAAAAAAACCATTAGTTGACGATTATTTTCAGCATCGGGCATACAAAGCCCAACATCCCCATTATATAACTGTAACACCGCATCATTCTGGGTAATCATCACCGGTCGACCTGCATACCAAACAGCTGAGGCTTGGATTAACTGCTTATCTTTTAATTGCTGTAATACTCGCTCATTGATATCTTCCACACTATATAATCCTTTACGCGTGGCAGACAGGACTTGAAAGGCATTAAAAGCAGTCAAGCATTCGCTAAAGCTTGCTCCTTGCTTAATTAACTGTAAATACGCATCTTGCTTAGCCACAATATAATGAATGACATCCTCGTTTAATAAGCTAACATCCGCATGCTCTTGTTGTAATAAATCCCAAGCAGACTCAGCATCTTGAGCATTAACCTTATCAGCAAAATTTTTAATATTTCCAGAGAAGCGGTAAGAAACTTTTAATTCTTGTGTATAAGCAGGCAAGGCTTGACTTAAATCAGCTAACACTGTGCCTGTTTCTACTGAAGCAAGCTGATCTTTATCACCTAATAAAATCAAACGTGCATTCTGTTTTAAAGCGCTAAGTAATTTACTCATTAAAGCGAGGTCAATCATAGACACTTCATCAACCACGATAATATCATAAGGCAAAGGCGTGCTTGCATTATAGCGAAAATAAGGCGAGGGTGGCTTTGCGCCTAATAAGCGATGGAGGGTGACAACTTTTTCGGGTATTAACTGTTTAATTAAAGCAGAGCTAGGCAAGCGCTGTTTACTATTCCCTATCGACTCCTGTAACCTCATTGCGGCCTTACCAGTAGGTGCGGCAAGTGCAATATTCAGTGGGTTTTTCGACGCATCCATGGCAAGCTCTTGCAATAAAGCGAGGATTTTGACAACAGTGGTCGTTTTCCCTGTTCCAGGGCCGCCTGTGACAATCGTAAAAGGATTTTTTATCGCAGCTTTTGCAGCTTCTTTTTGCCAATCGACATCATCGCTATCGGGAAAATATTGCTCAATCAGCTTATCGGTATTTTTTACCTTCGCCGTCACTGTCGTTAAAGCAATTATTTTCTCAGCAACTTGGCATTCATAGTTCCAATAGCGCTGTAGATAAAGCTGCCGCCCTAATAATACTAAAGGTTTCGTGCCTGAATCATCCACTAAGCCTGATATGGATAAAAGTTCCTGCTCTTCCTTATCAACCTTAATACAGCTATGCCCACAACTTTGTGCATTGGATAAGTGTAAAACAATGGATTCAAAAGATTTTTTTTGCTCTTTGTCTAGCTGGCTACGCTGACTTAGAAATTGGGAAAAGGCATAATCTAAACGGCTAAATTGTATATCATCTTGTTTCATAGCAACTGAGCTTAGTATATTTTGTTTTGTAACAACAAAGTATACTAAGCTCTATAAACTACTCCAACATATACTTTAATTAAGGACTACTTTGCAATTCACTTAATGAACCAGCTAACTTGCTGGCAGCAATACAGCGTTGGGCTAAAGAAGTGGTGTAATGAATCCTAATTTCAATACGCCCTGTTTCAGGGATAAGCATCACACGATGCTTATCCTTATCGACATAGCTGATTAAACGTGGGTATAGAGTATCAATACTCTCAGCCCAATCGGAGCTGTTTGCCAACCCCGCAAGTAAGGCACTGATTGTACTAGACTCATTATTGAAGCGAAAATCCCACCTTAATGAATTAAAACAAGTGGTTTTTTTTTCTAAGCAATAAGCTTGAGATTCCATACGAGTCATCTAACCGAGTAGTTCTTTAATTAATTTCTCTGTACCACAACTTCGGTATAAGCTGCACCTGTTGAAAGTGATGAAGTCTCTTGCGTATCCCACTTAGCGCCTTTCTTGAAAAGTGAAAGGTATAAGTCCTGAGAAAAATCTATTTCTTGGCTCCAATCCAAATCATCAATCAAGGTCATAATAGCTTGTGCTGCTCCCTGCACAAAATAATTATTGGGTACGTCAGACTCACCATGTCTGACGGTAAAATAGGCACTTTCATAACTTGTGGGTGTACGTAATACTAATTTCTCACCTGGAATAAAATCTTTAATCGTCCATTTACCAAAACCTAGCGCACGCCCTATCGCAATAAAACTCGCCAATAATTCATGGGGATCTGTACTCGGTTTGCCTAGCATTCCTTCCCACTCCATAGAACTCAATATGCCACCAAACGTATTAAACACACAAACATGCCCACTTTCTTTCAGTAACTCTGTTAAAGCAAAACGAACTTGAGGGCGATTTTCTTGAATCCATGCTTCAGTATCATAACTAATGCGATTGTAGTAACTCGGTAAATGCATGGTCACAAACACACCAAAAGCTTCAACTAAGCCACGCTCATCCCCTTCAACTTGAGCGGTAAAATCACGTAAACCATTGGCAATCGCTATAATTTTATCTTCATGCAAACCTGTTTCAAACGTTATCTCTGCAGATTCACAAAGCTCTTTTGAAATAGTGGGTAAGGCTTTAAAAGGTTCATCTGATATTTGCTTAGTCACCGTAAAAGCACAACGCGGCGCTTTCATTGATGAACATTCTGTTTCAGTCACTAGCATGGCATCAGGCTCTAGCCCGTAAACCACTTCAACCGCTGCGGCAATATAACCCGCAGCAAATAAATCATTAGGGTGTAATTGCTTAACCGTATGTCCATATTTTTGTAACCATGAGTAACCATAATGCAAATACTCACCAAAGGCTTCGCCGCCTTCATAATCACTCAATATTTGTAGTGTTCCATGCCCCATTTTTTTAAAGAGTGTGGTCGCGACTTGCAATCGCTCGGCAGGAGTCTCGGCCTCAGCGGCTTTAATAACCCCTGAAAGTAATTGTCTTGCTGCTTCCCTAGCGGCATTAAAACGCACTTTCTGCCCCTCTTCCCAGCCTAAAGCATCATCAATCGTTTGCTCTAAAAAAAGGTTAAAGTGATGGCAGTGATAAACCACAGGAGTATCCAAAAGATACATAAAATCTGTTTTTTCTGAGCAAGTACGCGCTGTTGAATCAAGTAACTTCATAAGTTTTCCTTTTTAAACTAAATGTCAATCTGACTTAGGCCAAGAATAGTTTTTGCAGATTCTTTAATAGAAGCGGCCTCTTCGTCAGACAATTCAACTGGATTCTTCAATTGCTCTAAAGAAATTCCTGTCATTAATGAAACCCTAGCCAAAACAGCATGTGGGTCGGGAGCATAACGTAATAAAAAATCTACGATACGAATACCTTGTGAACGGCGCTCAATTTCTGCAACGGGAAGAATTTCATTTACATTTTCTAATAAACGTTTCAGTTCTAGCCTAAGCATGCCTAATGAAATTCTAGCTTCAAAAATAGCGACAGCAACAAAATCATTCTTTAACTCATGCATCACTAAGCGACTTTCACCTGTTTCTACCGTAATTTGCATTTCATCTGACCACGCTGAAAGTACATTCAAGCCCTGACGGTTTGCACGTACCATATCACCAAAATAAGAAGCAATCTGTGTGCTGTCCCACTCATTTTGCTTTGTACTTGTCCAAGAGTCAAACAATAAAGCATCTGGCATGGCAATAATAAAGAGAGCCTTTAAGCCATCAATATGTGCAGCCATATTATGTATTTGAGTCGACATTGAAAATATCCTTAAAAATAAATAAAAAAAATAACAAAATGGCTGATATTAGCGACCAGCTCACCTAACAAAAATAACTTAGCGGTTTCTCAGTCGTTCCAAATTATGCCGTACCCGCTCATCGTGGCGTAGCACTAAACATTGCTCAAATAAAATTTCAGCTTCGGAATAATGTCTCTGCGTATAAGCACTCATTGCCGCTAAATAAAGCTCATCAAATGACTGAGTGGGAATAAGGCTTTCTACTACGATCTCATTGATCAAAGTCCCTGAGTCATTTTGAGGAACTTCCAGTACAGCAATATCAAGATAGTTCTGACATTGTTTATCATTGGGGTGTAATTCCAGCACGTCGTGCCAGTAATCTATTGCTTCTTGCTTATTCCCCTCTGAATATAAATCTAAGCCATGTTTAGCAAGACCTTCTAATTCAATAAAATCACTCATACCACACCTTCATTACAAATATATGAATATTATTATATATGAATATTCATAAAAATAAACTTTATCTTAACCTTACAAAAACCAAGGAATCCCTAAGTTTATCAGCCACATAGCCTTATGCTAGAAGATTTCATATTCTATATGCCTCAATTTAAACGCTACTATCTTAGATATTTTCATAATATCTGTCTCAAACACCTTACCCAGTTACCAAGTTTTTTAAATATCTGACTTTTTTCCAAGCAAAAAAAAACCCAATCTCGTCAGAGATTGGGTTTTTAGATTTAAGAGCTTGGCAATTCCCTACTTTCACATGGAT
>WTCM01000205.1 GCA_013138595.1 Methyloprofundus sp.
CCCTTAGAAGGAAATATAGGCATTCAGTATGATGATAGTGTCTTTTTTGCTTCCGTTAATACCCGTTTAGTGAATAATCAAAATCGTATTCATAAAGGCTATGGTAATATTCTTGCGCTAGATTCAACGCCCACGGCTGGTTTTGTCACGGCTTCATTACAGCTAGGTTACACTCCTCACCCTTTAGTTAAGCTGCAATTCGGTATTGATAACATCTTTGATAAAACTTACTCTGAACATTTAAACCGTAGTGGATCGGCAAGTGCGGCTGGCCCTGCTGTTGTTAAACTTAATGAGCCTGGACGTGCCTATTGGGGACGTATCACTATTGATCTTGATTATCCTGCTAGTTTCTTATAAAGCTGCCCAAAACGTGTTTTGGACTCCCGCTTAGAATGCTGGCTTAGCCGCCCATCCAGCTTAGACATAATACCAATCTCAATAATTAATGACCTTTAACACCATCACTTCCGAAGCCTTACCTAGGCGAGCGTCACGGCAATTAAGTTAAGGAAAAAGCATAGGATGTGTTGAGGCACGAAACGCCTTTGATGCGTTTCGTGCCTCAACACATCCTATATCAAAAGCTTAACTTAATGACTACCCCCCCAACTCCAGCTAATTCTGTAAGCAAAAAAAAACGGCACTTCCTTAAGTAAGAAAGTACCGTTTTTAAATAATCGATGTTCGTGAAAACCTAAGCCTTCACGACAAGCAATTTACATACTGTGATCATGCATTGCATCATTATCCATACATTCGCCCATATCTGACATAAAATGCTGATCTTCGTAACAACCATTTGAATCGACTGGCACATCTTCCAACCAAGTGCTTAATTCACCCGCGTCTAATAAGCCACCGAATAAGTCACCATAACCGTAAAGCTTTCCATCAAGTACGCCCATATATAACTCAGTTTCTGGGTAATAACGAACATAATATCCCTCTAGGTCAAATGACTCTTGATTACCAGGAAAGAATTCAGCATACTCTGACTCTATCCAATCAAAAACTCTATCAGCCATGTCATATTCATGGTTTTCTTCATTGTCCATATTGCTCATATCATCAGCAAAAGTCACTTTCACTTTAATAATATTGCTATAACCTGTAGGGCTATCATCGTTAGTACACTCTGGCATACCGCCCATTCCAGCAATATGACACATAGAGCCTTGTAAGCTTACATAAATATTATCCGCATCAAAGCTGACTAAGTCTTTATTAAAGCTAGAAGGTGCGAATTCATCATCTACTTCTACATCTAAGATTTCAGGTAAACTGCCATCAGCATCTTCAAAATGAAAACCGACAGGTGTCATATACATATACTGATTATCATGATCTTGAATTTCAATAGAAGTGAAAACCATTTCAATTTCTTGCTTATTAAAATCAATATCCCAAATATTAAAGTTTTCATCCATGGCATGAAAACCTTCCGCATCAGGTGATTCAGAATCACTTGCCGTCACAGTGACTTCATTTCTGACAAAGGCAACTTCATCAATGTCATTGCCATCCAATATCCAACCTTCAAATTTTACATTCATCTCATGCCCATCAAATGAACTTTCAGCCATTGCTAATGATGGTAATGTTAAACCCGTTAATAACAATGATGACACTGCTAATTTTTTAAATGTATTCATATTTTTTCCTAATTAAATTTAAATTTTATCATAACATTAGTTTATATTAATTTAATTATGCTGTGTAAGGTTCAACCCATACCAGCAGAAAAAATTAAACAATGTTATTTAACCTATATAGACAAGGCAAAATCCTTATTTTTTATTTATTAAATAGCTTAATTACTCACTGTTAAGCTGATATATAAACACTACCACCACTGGGTAGCACTATATAAATAGAGCAATTATATTAAAAGCTAAGTTAACTCGCTTAATCCTTACTATTTAAAAAAGCACATTTCATACCAAAAGATGCGTTTCGTACGTATTTTCATTTAATCAACGGCAAGCAACCCACTATAAATCATTGATTAATTATTTATAGTGACTTTTTCAAGCGACGAAACTAGATAAAAATCTGCCCAAAACGCGTTTTGGACTCCAATTTTATAATATTTTCACAGCCTCTAACATTTGTGCTTACGCTAGCCTGAGTAACATGCAAAAATGACAGGCTTTTGTATTTCTCCGCAGCTATGCTATGGGTAATAAGAAGTTATTTTTTCTTGGTTTAAGATCGTAAGGCTAAAACCTGTATACCACAACTGCTTATTGTATGACTGACCTTCAGTATGCCCACAAAATAAGCTCGGCGCATAGCTTATTACGCCAAAGGCTTAGCTATCCTTTAAACTTTCATTTCTAGCCTGTAAAAATATTTCCTCAGCAGTTAATCTCTCAGACAAACGCCAATTAATCGCTTCTTTCCCATGAGCTTGCAAGTATTCATTACTACGTGAAAATGGCTTTTGCCCAAAAAAACCACGATAAGCAGATAAAGGTGATGGGTGTGGAGATTTAATCACTAAGTGCCGTGAAGCATCAATAAAAGCACCCTTTTTCTGCGCATAACTACCCCATAATATAAACACAATATGCTCTGTATTTTCATTGAGTTGCGCAATCACTTTATCAGTAAAGCTTTCCCAGCCCTGCCCTTGGTGTGAAGCCGCTTGCTGACTTGCAACACTTAAGACGCTGTTAAGCAATAAAACCCCTTGTTGCGCCCAGCTAATAAGACAGCCATGTTCAGCAGGCTCAATACCAAGATCAGTGTTTAATTCTTTATAGATATTGACTAAGGAAGGCGGTGGCTTAATACTCGGGGGCACAGAAAAACAAAGCCCATGCGCTTGCCCCTCACCGTGATAAGGATCTTGACCGAGAATAACCACTTTCACTTGCTCAAAGGGGGTTAAATTTAGCGCATTAAAAAACTCACTAGAGTGAGGAAAAATGACTTTTCC
The DNA here is from genome assembly GCA_013138595.1 of Methyloprofundus sp. Classification (GTDB taxonomy): domain Bacteria; phylum Pseudomonadota; class Gammaproteobacteria; order Methylococcales; family Methylomonadaceae; genus Methyloprofundus. The sequence goes on from WTCM01000205.1 coordinate 2,945, forward strand.
TTGCTGTTTTTCATGGCTTAAAAATTCCCGCAATGCTTGCATATATTCTGAGGAAAATTCGGCTTGTAACTGCTCTAGCCAAGAGGCTTCTAATTTTATAGATCTATCGCTTACTTGTATCATCAATATACTCTGAAGGCTAAAAGTGGCTACGATATTAAAGAGTATGTAGGGTATGCACCGCATACCTTATGCTAATGAAAGGTACGCAGTGCGATACCCTACTAAAGTACCCCGTGTAAATTAGTAGACTTATAAATTATTACCTAAAACCTGTGCTACGTTCGTTACGCTATACTTACGAATTCAACCCAGCAATAAAAATAATAGGCATAAAAAATGGAGTTCAAAACATGTTTTGAACTCCATTTTTAGTGTCACGATTAAAGCAAACTAATCAGCTTACATTTCCTGGTTTCCATGCGCACCAGCGGGTTTATCTAATGGAGCTTCATCAGCGCTAGCTTCTACGACTGGTTCAGCATCGCTCAGATCCTTATCGCTCTCATCTTCTTCAGGCTCATCAACAGGTGGATCTATTTTTTCACCGTTTAATAACTTTTCAATCTGAAATTTATCAATCGTTTCCCAGTCCATTAAGGCCTGTGCCATATTGTGCATAATTTCAACATTGTCTTTTAAAATATCTTCTGCACGCTGATAGTTTCTATCAATGACTTCACGAATTTCATCATCAATGATAATCGCCATCTGCTCAGACATAGGCTTAGCTTGAGAGCCCATATAGCCTTCACTATCGCCATAATCCATAGGCCCTAACTTTTCGGACAAGCCCCATTTAGTCACCATATTTCGTGCTAATTGAGTCGCTCTTTCTATATCATTTGACGCGCCCGTGGTGACTTTGTTTTTACCATAAATAAGTGCCTCTGCAATACGCCCACCAAATAAACCTGAAATCTGACTTTCTAATTTATCTTTGCTGGCACTGTATTGATCGCGCTCAGGTAAGAACATGGTAATCCCTAATGCACCACCCCGCGGCATAATACTCACTTTATAAACGGGATCATGCTCTGGTACATGCTGTCCAACAATCGCATGACCTGCTTCATGGTAAGCCGTCATCAGTAAATCTTCTTTACGCATCACCATTGAGCGCTTTTCCGCACCCATTAATAATTTATCACGCGCACTATCTAAATCATTCATCGTGACTATGCGCTTATTATTACGCGCGGCAAGTAATGCACCTTCATTCACTAAATTAGCTAATTCAGCACCTGAAAAACCAGGTGTTCCACGCGCTAAATCTTTGATATTAACATCTTCAGCTTGTGGTACTTTTTTGATATGTACCTTTAGTATTTGCTCACGCCCTTTAATATCAGGCAAGCCTACATGCACTTCTCGGTCAAAACGACCTGGTCTTAATAAAGCTTTATCCAAGACATCAGAACGGTTAGTTGCCGCAATCACGATAATGCCTTCATTGCCGCTAAAACCATCCATTTCCACCAATAATTGGTTTAATGTTTGTTCACGCTCATCATTACCACCACCGCCGGGGCCAGAGCCTCCACGTTGACGACCGACTGCATCAATCTCATCAATAAAGATAATACAAGGCGCACGTTTTTTAGCTTGTTCAAACATATCACGTACACGTGATGCCCCAACACCGACAAACATTTCTACAAAATCAGAACCTGAAATAGAGAAAAATGGAACCGCTGCTTCACCTGCAATAGCACGTGCTAATAAGGTTTTACCTGTACCAGGAGGGCCGACTAATAAAACTCCGTGTGGAATTTTTCCGCCAACAAATTCGTATTTAGAAGGGTCACGCAGGAAATCAACAATTTCCATAACATCTTCTTTAGCTTCCTCTACCCCAGCAACATCAGAAAAACCCACTTTGACTTGGTCTTCTTCTAATAATTTAGCACGACTCTTACCCATGCCCATTTGACCACCGCCGCCACCTGCACCGCCTTGTTGTTTGCGATAGAAGTACACCCAGACACCGATTAATAATAACATCGGCCCCCAAGACATCAGCATTTGCATCAATATCGATTGTTTTTCAGGAGTCGCTACTTTGATTTTGACACCATATTCAATCAGGTCATCAATCATGTGTGCGTCATCAGGATTATAAGTAATAAAGCGCTCACCATTACGGCGCTTGCCTTTTACAGTCTCTCCATCAATGCTCACTTCCGCCACACTGTTACTACGAATATCCTGAATAAAATCTGAATACAGGATCGTATAATTATTTTCATAGGTAGGCTGTACTCTGCCCATTATGCTAAAAAATATACTCCCAATTGCAATAAACATTACAATTCTTACAAGAATTTTCATCATACAATTTCTCTATACTATCGCTATTATTGTTTTTCTTTAATTTTCTGTATTCTGCTAGGTGCTTAGTGGTATAGAATACTCAGCATACCGATATGCGCACCAATGCGCTTACATTCTCATTCAGGAATTATACTATGCCTATTTCACCCGACCTCGCAGAAGAGCTTAATATTTTAGCACGTTACAAGCTAACATCGACTCAAGAAGGAATTAAAGTTCATAATACGGCAGCCCCCGAGCTGATAGCCGCTATAAAACGTCTACATGATAAGGACTTACTAAGCCGCGATGATGGCGGTTATTTAACCGATTTAGGCATTGAAACAGCAGAGCACGTACAAAAAGCTCTGTTAATTTTAAATTCTAAATAAACCAAATAGCCAACACCTCCAAGGCGAGCTATATTAGCATATAATTATATTTAAGTGATATTAAAGTTCGCTTTTTGGCTACAGGTTTAACACGGGACACGCAATATAACGTCATTATTCGTAGCTGCGGCTTTAGCCGCACAGTGCAGATTATGTCCCGTGTTTTGTGGTAGCCGTTTTTTTCATTAAACTTTTTTCAGCAATCACATAAAATGAAAAATCTACTACTGACTCTAAGCATTGCCCTCTTTATTCCAGGCTGTTCCTCTCTATCGGTTAATACTGACTATGATAGTAAAATCGATTTTTCACAACTGAAAACCTACCGCTGGCATGCAGAGAACACCCATAATGAAGCGAGCAAAAAATATTTAACGGCAATTACTGATCAGCGTATACGTAGCGCTATTGAGCGACAACTACAAGCACAAAACTTAATCAAATCAACCACGGGAAAAGCTGACTTTTTAGTTAATTACAGCATTGCCGTTGAAGATAAAACCGATATACACACTTATAATAATTACAACGGCATGTACCCTGGCTACGGCTATCGAGCAGGTTACGGCTATTATGGTGGCGGCATGGGGATGGGTTATGCTTCTTCTGAAACCCAAGTCACTCACTACCAACAAGGGACACTGATTATTGATATTATCAACCCTGAAACAGACCAACTGATGTGGCGTGGCGCAGCAGATGGGCGCTTGCCTAAGCACAGCAACAAAAGTGAAAAAGATGCTTTGACACAAAAATATGTCTCCAAAATTCTTTTGGCTTTTCCACCTAAAGAAAAGTAGCTTGGATAAGACTTTTTTATTGCACAGCATTAAAAAAACGTTACCCGACATGCCTGATTATCCAAAATATTGGAGCCCTACTTCACGTCAATTAAGTTAAACATATTGAGGTAGGAGCTGTTGACGATAGCGAACGCATTAAGTAAAAGAGGCATTTCGTGCCTCAACACACCCTATTTTTCCTTAACTTAATGCCAACCGCCATACTGCTTAGTCGGATCACCTTTAAAACCTGTTGACGTCTTATTCGCATCAGGTACGCCAACCGTACTATCCGCAGCCATGACCATATTGGCGTAAGTATAACCGCCTAATTCTTTAGCACGTTTAGCAATTTTAGTAGTCAACACACTAATATCATAACTAGAGACTGACGATGAAATAACCACCGCCCTTAACTTCTCTGTTTTGCCTTTTTCAGTGACTGTTAACAGCACAGGCAAAGTCGTTCCTGCAGGAATTTTCACACTATAATGCTTACTATTCTCCAGCTGAGTACTAGCAACAACCTTGCCTGCACTATCGGCAACTGTCAATTTCCCCGTTATTTCAGAACCTTTTTTGTTAACCATCAAACCTTTTAAAACTTTAAGCTGCTGGTAACTCTGCACAGGCACTTTAATAAGAGGTGCTTTTTTCTTTTCTTCGCCACAAGCAACTAAAGAAAGGCTTAATATTGAAGTGATTAATAGCGTTTTGCTTATTTTATTTTTATTTTTAGCGTACATAAGAAACATCCTCTTTGAAATAGTTTAGTCTAGCCTAGCCACAAAGCTGCTCTCTTTTATAAAGCATATATCACCCTATTGCAATACATTAGCCTTTAATTATTTAATAATGCTCCTAGCATTAAAAGGGTATTCCCCTTAAAATAGTAAAAATTCATTAACGCAGAGTACTTTTCTCTGCGCCCTTCTTTTTGACCTAGCCCACTATTTTATTGATGACTAATCATAACCTTACCCACTTAAAGGAACTGGAAGCAGAAAGCATCCATATTATTCGTGAAGTAGCCGCAG
>WTCM01000154.1 GCA_013138595.1 Methyloprofundus sp.
GTAAAAATTAAGTACTGATTGCACGACAATAGTAACAAAATAGGCGTGTCTTATAAAATAAGAGGATTATGGGCTACGAACTTAAGACGGGACAAACTGGAGTCCAAAACACGTTTTGGGCGTTTTAATACGAGATAAAGAGTGCGCAGCAGTGCTGATGCGCTTCGTGCCTCAGCACATCCTATCTTTCACTTTACCGCAGTGATAAGGCGTTGGGGGAACCAGTTTTATGAGCTGTCCCAGCTTAAGTGGGTAGCCATGATTTATTGACTAAAATACAGTGTTTATATAAAGTCGTTTACTTCTCGCAAATCCCACCCTTACAGCCACAGTTCTTACCACAACCTAAACCTTCTTCTTTAGCCGCGCCAAATTCAGGATGTTTTTTAGCGTAATTTCTAGCCGCTTGTTGAATATATATCCAAGCGACCATTAAGCCAAAAATAACCGCCATTGCAATAATAAAATTTAACATATTAATCTCCCATTAAGCTGTTGCACCACCTAAACCCGCAAAGCCCATAAAGGTAAGTGATAAAATGCCTGCAAGCATCATACTTAAAGCGGCTGCTTGGGTAATATTAGGTAAGTTTGATAATTCTAATTTTTCGCGTAAACCTGCCATTAAAACAATGGCCAGCCCAAAACCTGCCCCTGCGCCTAAACTAAAAGTGACGGATTGCAAAAAATCATATTCACGCGAAGTTTGAAACAAGGCAACCCCTAAAATAGCGCAGTTAGTGGTAATTAACGGTAAAAAAATACCTAGCGCTCTAAATAAAGCAGGGCTAAATTTCTTTAAGACCATTTCGACTAATTGTACCGATGAGGCAATTAAAGCAATGTAACTAATAAGCCGTAAAAACTCCAAGTCAAAACTCATCAGTACTTGATTAATACCATACGCACAAGTCGAACTCACAAACATCACAAAAGTGGTCGCTAAACTCATATTAAAGGCAGTATCACGCTTAGCTGAAACACCCACAAAAGGACATAGCCCTAAAAACATGGCTAAGACAAAGTTGTTAATAAGAAAAGCACTAAGAAAAATATAACTGAGGGATTCTGGATTCATGTCAAGCGACCTATTTAAGTAATCAGACACCTATTTATATAGGAAGCCATAATTGTACAGGTTTTTCATATTATGAGCTTATTTGAATCAGCAGTTCCCACGCAAATTGAGCTTGAGTAAGCCCCGTTTTTTGAGCCTGCTACAGCAACTTGATTCTCTCAACAATTAATGTCAATAACTGCTTAGCTAATACTTGTTTATGCATCATTTCTAGCTGTTTTTCACCGCCATTCCAAAAAACATGTAGGGCATTTTGCTCAGCATCAAAGCCCCCTTCAGCTTTAGCGACCCAATTAGCAGCAATCATATCTAATTTTTTGCGCTGCAATTTACCCAACGCATACTGTTTTAAATCTTGTGTTTCGGCAGCAAAGCCCACAGTAAACGGTTTGTCTGTTAAATTTGCCACACTGGCCACAATGTCTTGAGTTTTTTCTAAATCAAGCTGTATTGTTGAGCCTTGTTTTTTAATCTTGTCAGACGCTATTTTTTTGGGCGTGTAATCTGCGACTGCTGCGGCGGCAATCATAATGTCTTGCCCAGTAATTTCCTGCATCACAGCTTGATACATTTGCTCGGCACTTTCAACGAAAATCGTTTTAACATTATTCAACTTAGGCAAATGTACGGGACCGCTAATTAATGTCACCTCAGCACCGAGCTTTTGTGCTTGTTCAGCTAAGGCATAGCCCATTTTTCCAGAACTTTTATTACTAATATAGCGCACGGGATCCAAAGCTTCTCGTGTCGGTCCTGCCGTAATCAATAGCTTTTTAGCATGCAAAATACTAGGGAGTTGCTGTGCTTCAAGAAACTGTAAGATGGCTGCAGGCTCACTCATTCTACCCAAGCCGATGTCACCACAGGCCTGTCGGCCTGCTTCAGGACCAATAAAGCCTACGCCCTGCTGTCGCAATCGCCGGCTATTTTCTTGCGTAATGCTTTTATGCCACATCGCTTGATTCATTGCTGGGGCAATATAAACAGGACATTCAGCAGCAAGGTATAGCGTGCTTAATAAGTCATCCGCGATGCCGTGACTCAGTTTGGCAATGCAATTCGCCGTTGCTGGCGCAATTAAAAAAACATCTGCCCAACGTGCGAGGTTAATATGCCCCATCGAATTTTCTTGATTTTCATCCAGCAATTGCGTGGCAACGGGGTTTCCTGAGAGTGCTTGAAAAGTCAGCGGTGCAATAAATTGCATCGCTGCAGTAGTCATAACCACTCGCACTTCATAATCATGCTTAATTAATAAACTGACTAACTCAGCAGATTTATATGCCGAAATGCCTCCACTCACTCCTAAAAGAACCCGCTTCAATGTGATCACCTCATTTAATAATAAGGGGCTTATTATGGCAAGTCTTAAGCTTATGATCTATAGTTAAACATAGACTCTTTTTATTTTATATTGCTAGGGAGTAAAAGTATGCGCATTACAGACTGGCCCGCAGATGAACGTCCTAGAGAAAAACTATTGAAGCATGGAGCAAGTACACTCACGGATGCAGAGTTATTGGCTATTTTTTTGCGTACGGGAATTAAAGGCAAAACAGCGGTGGATTTAGCGCAAGATTTATTAACGGAATTTGGTTCTCTACGCAGCTTAATGCAAGCAGATTGCGAGCAATTTACACAAGGGAAAGGCTTAGGCAATGCAAAGTTTGCACAGCTACAAGCAGTTTTGGAAATGGCGCGACGCTATACGTTTGAGGAGTTAGATCGTGGCGATATACTCACTAGCCCTGAGGCAACCCGAGCTTATTTAAGCAATCAGCTAAGAGCTTATCCTTATGAGGTATTTGCGTGTCTATTTTTAGATAACCAGCATCATATCCTGCAATTTGAAGAATTGTTTAGAGGCACGATTGATAGTGCCAGCGTTTATCCTAGGGAAGTGGTTAAAAAAGCACTGGAGCATAATGCCGCTGCGGTGATTTTTGCCCACAATCACCCGTCTGGCATTGCCGAACCTAGCCAAGCGGATAAAGTGATTACCGATAAATTAAAGCAAGCAATGGGCTTAATGGATATAAGAGTATTGGATCACTTTATTATTGGAGACGGCATGCCTTATTCATTTGCTGAACATGGCTT
>WTCM01000191.1 GCA_013138595.1 Methyloprofundus sp.
TGACGCAGGCGAGCCGAGCAAGGCATGTATGGGCTTTGCGAAAAGCTGTGGTACAACTGTCGAGCAACTACAAACCTTAAAAACCGATAAAGGTGAATGGTTAAGCTTTACCCAAGAAGTGAAAGGCAAAGCGACTGTTGAGTTAGTCCCTGAAATTATCCGCAAAAGTATTACGCAACTACCGATTGCTAAGCGTATGCGCTGGGGCGCATCGAGTATAGAATTTGTACGCCCTGTCCATTGGGCGGTTTTGTTGTATGGTGATGCGGTGATTGAAACGGAAGTGTTAGGGCTGACGACAGGCAATATCACTCACGGGCATCGTTTCCACGCGCCTGAGGCGATTACGATTACATCGCCAGCAAGCTATGCCGATACTTTATTAACAAAAGGTAAAGTGATTGCTGATTTTGCACAGCGTATGCAAATCATTAATGATGCAGCGAATAGCGCGGCAGAAGCCGTCGGCGGTATCGCGCATATTGAAGCGGATTTACAGGAAGAAGTCGCGGCTTTAAATGAATTTCCTGTCCCGATTACAGGAAACTTCGATACCCGCTATTTAAAACTCCCTGCGGAAGTGTTGATTACCACCATGCAGATTAATCAAAAATACTTCCCTGTGAAAAATGAATCTGGGGATTTATTAGCGCATTTTATTACCTTTAGTAATATCGAAAGTGTCAATCCAGCGTCAATCCAAGAAGGAAATGAGCGGGTGATTATGCCTCGTTTAGCGGATGCTGAATTCTTCTGGGATCAAGATCGTAAATTTACCCTAGAACAGCGCGCTGAACAACTTGATACCATTGTATTTCAGAGAAAACTCGGTAGTATCGCGGAAAAATCACAGCGCGTAGCTAAACTGTCTGAGTTTATTGCGGATAGTATCAATGTGGATAGCACGCTTGCTGTACGTGCGGCAAACTTAGCAAAAGCCGACTTAGTCACCAATATGGTGGAAGAGTTTGGTAGTTTGCAAGGTTTGGTCGGGCGTTATTATGCTTTAGAAGACGGTGAAAACCCTGAAGTCGCTCAGGCGATAGAAGAGCAATATTATCCAAAAGGCGCGGGTAGTGCGACGGCACAATCAAATGCTGGGCAGATTTTAGCGATTGCGGAAAAAATTGATACGCTAACAGGAATTTTCAGCGCAGGTTTAATACCGAGTGGTGATAAAGATCCTTACGCCTTAAGACGTGCGACATTAGGCGCGTTAAGAACTATTATTGAAAATAAGCTAGAGGTGAATATCATCACCTGTATTGATTTTTCACTACAGCAGTTTAGCCATGAGTTTGATGTCGATAAAACCCGTGAACAATTAATTGCCTTTGTTTACGAGCGTTTAAAAGGGTACTGCTTAGATCATGGTTTTACCGCTGATGAATTTGCGGCAGTTTTTGCGATTTTACCTGCACAGCCTTATGACTTTCAGCGTCGCTTACAAGCGGTGCAAAGTTTTAGAGCCTTGCCAGAAGCAGAAAGCTTAGCAGCGGCAAATAAGCGTATTGCAAATATCTTAAGAAAATCAGATAACAGCGCGGCAGACACGATTGGTACTTTAGTCGAGCCATCAGAAATTAAACTACTCACCTCTGCGGAGCAAGCGGAACAAGCCGTTGCACCTTTACTCGCGAGTGGTGATTATCAAGCCGCACTAAATCGCTTGGCAAGTTTGCGTGAAGAAGTGGATACGTTTTTTGATGATGTGATGGTGATGTGTGATGATTTAGAATTACGCGCGAATCGTTTAGCTTTATTAAATAAACTAGCCCAATTATTCTTACAAATTGCTGATATATCCAAGTTGCAAAACTGATGACAAGCGCTCAAAAATATGTGCTATTAGACAGGGATGGCGTGATTAATCAAGATTCAGGGGATTTTATTAAATCGCCTGATGAATGGATACCGATTCCTAAAAGCCTAGAAGCGATTGCTTTATTTAATCAGCATGGCTATCAAGTTATCGTAATTACCAATCAATCGGGCGTAGGACGAGGCTTATACAGTGATGCGACTTTAGCTGAAATGCATTTTAAAATGAGTCGTTTGGCTGCCGAAGTCGGTGGTGAAATCAGCCATATTTACTACTGTCCACACCTACCTGATGCGGGCTGCAAGTGTCGTAAACCTTTACCAGGTATGTTGCATCAATTCAGTAAAGATGCCGATATTACATTAGATGATATTTACTTTATTGGTGATTCATTACGCGACCTTGAAGCAGGCATTGCGGCAGGTGCAAAGTCATTACTGGTTAAAACAGGTAATGGTGAAAAAACCTTAGCGGCAAACCCTGAATTAAACCTTCCAATTTTTGAGGATCTTTATGACGCAGCCGAATACATCATCTCAAGCTAATCAATTTTTACTGTACTGTCGCTCTACGCTATTGTTTAGCGCGGTATTAGCCGTGACAGCTGTATTTGCTTTATTAATGCTAATTGCCGCAATAATCCCCCCGTTTTCTTGGCAATATAAGCTAGGTTCAACTTGGGGAAAAGTGGTGATTTGGCTGGCTAAAGTCATCTGCGGCTTAGATTATCAAGTCACAGGTTTAGAGAATTTGCCTAAAGATCAAAGTGCGATTGTTTTATGTAAACACCAGTCGGCTTGGGAAACGATTTTTCTGATGGCAATTTTGCCGCCTTCCAGTATTTTATTAAAAAAATCCTTACTTTGGATTCCCTTTTGGGGCTGGGCAATGGCAACTTTAAAACCGATTGCAATAGACCGATCCACGCCTAAACAAGCTTTGTCACAGTTGTTAAAACAAGGGGCGCAACGCTTGCAAGAAGGTTTTTGGGTAGTCATGTTTCCCGAAGGCACTCGTATTGCACCGGGTGAACAACGTAAATTTAGTGCCAGTGGTAGTTTATTAGCACAACGTACTGGCTTCCCGGTTGTGCCTATTGCGCATAATGCAGGTGAGTTTTGGTCACGTAATAGTTTTATTAAATATCCTGGTGTGATTCAAGTCAGAATTGGTTCACCAATTGAAGTCACAGGACGTAAAAGCAAAGAGATTAACCGGCAAGCCGAAGCATGGATTAACGAGACCATGCAAGACATTGAAGCAACAAAATAACCCTTATTTAAAAAGAGCAAAATGAAAAAAATATTATTAATCAGCCTTTCTGTTTTAACCTTAGCGGCTTGTAGCGAAAAAGAACAATACGAAAAAACAGTGTTTGAATTGATCAGCAATGATGTGGATATTAAATCCTATAAATTAGACCCAGAGACAGTGACGGAATGTATCGTTGAGTTATCCTCCAAAAAAATGGATGGCTTTGCCCCTTTTGAGCCTATGCGTAAAGCCGCTTATAAAGGCTATACTAAAATGATTGGGCTTAAAAAATCGGAAAAACCCGCCGAAGTATTGGCTGAATTACGCGAAAGCTTTGGTTCAGCTCAGGGCTTATCTGATGCGCATTTGAATTATTCAGAGAGTTATTTAGAGTGTATTTCTACGGTGACTAATCGCGCCTTAGATGCAGCAGAAGAAGAAGAAGAATAAATATACTTCGCGTACTCTTCTTGCACTCTTCAAGCATCAACTTTCGTACAGAGAATAACTTCAAGAGTTTAAGAACTTAGAATCAAGGTACTACACCATATGACGGCTTATATTTTTATTGCGTAACCATAAAAATATAAGCTGTCACCTGAGGGCATTCAATCAATACCAAAAAGATAACATCCCTTGTAGGGATGGTATCTTGACGGCATCTTTATTGACTTAGCGACGTTAATCTAACTGAATCGTTTTACCTTGCGCCACCGAATCCAAAGCGGCAATAATAATCTGACAATTAGTCTTAGCATCCTCTAAGCTCAGTTTAGGCACTTGCTTATTCAACACACACTCACAAAAGTGTTCAATTTCTAATTCAAAGTGATTCGCAAACTCTAAGCTTTCTATTTGTATCTCCCCTGCTTCATTTTGCCATGAAATGGTGGGCTTCTCATCTGCTTTTGCCCACACGTTATGACATTTCAAGCCCCCTTTCGTGCCAATAATTTCATATTCTGCACGACGCGCATGTTCAAAACTAAAATTAAACTGTGCATACCGCCCCTCACCAAAGTCGATCACACCACTACTACTGATATCAGCACCATGCGCATTGTGCTTAGCCATAGCAGTCACCGCTTGCGCAGTATCCCCAAAGTAAAATCTCGCCGCATGAATCGCATAACAGCCTATATCCCACATCGCGCCACCGCCTTGCTCAATACTACGTTCGATACGATATAGCCTAGCAGGTTGCATAGGATAGGCAAAACAAGTGCGTACTGAACGTACTTCACCAATAGCACCTGAATTAATAATCTCTTGAATACGTTGGTGCTGTGGGTGAAAGCGATACATAAAGCCTTCCATCACAAGCACTTGATGCTTTGCAGCGGCTAATTCGATTTTTTCTATATCCGCAACCGTGAGTGCAATCGGCTTTTCACATAAAACATGCTTACCTTGTTCTATCGCGCGTAACGTCCATTGTGCATGATCTTCACTGGCAAGGGGAATATAAACGGCTTGTATTTCAGGATCTTTTAACAGTTCTGCAGGGTCATTGTAAATACGCACATGATCAACATCAGGCGCATATTGCTCTAGTGTTGCCGCCGCCGCTCCTTCCCTGCGGCTAGCAATCGCAATCAATTGGCTATTTTTGGCTGCAACAATCGCAGGCATCAATTGTTGATTAATGCGTGCAGCTCCAAGGATTCCCCAGCGTACTTTTTCTTGTGTTGACATGATTCTTCCCTACTTAAATGGACAGTAAGTAAAGTATATACGCTGCACGAGGATTTGTAGATAGTTTTTAGGCAAAAAAATACCAGACCAAGCTAAAAGCTTGTCTGGTACTTTGAACTTAAATCCTTTTAAGGATCTTAAGCCATTGCGCGAACTCTTGTATTAAGTCTGCTTTTATTTCTTGCTGCTTGATTCTTATGAATCAAACCTTTGCTAACTGCTGAGTCAATGACTGGAACGACTGTTGCATAAGCTACTTGAGCTTTCTCTACGTCACCAGATTCTACTGCAGCAATTACTTTTTTGATGAATGTACGTAGGTTGCTACGTTGTCCTGCATTACGAACGCGATTTTTCTCTGCTTGGCGCGCACGTTTTTTTGCTTGAGCTGTATTAGCCATGTTGCCTCAATAATTGCTTTGTTTATATAAAGCCGTGTATTGTCCTTTTAAATGCTATGATTGTCAAACTTTTAATAGCAGGAAGATCGTCTTGAGCCGTAAACTTTTTAAGTCAACTGTCGTGGTTAGCAGTATGACAATGATTTCACGTATTTTAGGTTTTATTCGCGACATGATGTTTGCGCGCATCTTTGGCGCAGATTCTGGAACAGATGCGTTTTTTGTCGCTTTTAAAATCCCTAATTTCTTACGCCGTTTATTTGCGGAAGGCGCGTTTGCACAAGCCTTTGTCCCTGTTCTATCCGATTATAAAGAGCAAGGTGGTAAAGCCGCTTTACGTCATTTCATTGATCGCACCGCAGGGACTTTAGCGATTATTTTAATACTGACCACCATTGCGGGCATGCTAGGCGCACCCTATATTATTATGGCGTTTGCACCTGGCTTTGCTTGGGAAGGCGAACAATATGACCTAGCAGTACAGATGCTACGCATCACCTTCCCCTATTTGTTCTTTATTTCTTCAGTTGCCTTTGCAGGCGGAATTTTAAATTCCTATGGTAAATTTGCAGTCCCCGCTTTTACCCCCGTATTCCTTAATATATGTCTTATATCAGCCGCTATTTGGTTAGCGCCCTTAATGCCCGACCCTATTGTCGCGTTAGCATGGGGGGTATTTTTTGCAGGTGCGGTGCAATTAGCCTTTCAATTCCCTGCTTTACGCCGTTTAGGGCTAGTCCCTAGACTTCGCTTTGGCTTTAAAGATGCAGGGGTCAAACGCATTTTAACACTGATGATTCCCGCTTTATTTGGTGTCTCTATTACTCAGATCAACCTATTGCTAGATACTTTAATTGCCTCATTTTTAACCACGGGCAGTGTTTCATGGCTGTATTACTCAGATCGCTTAGTCGAATTTCCTCTAGGATTATTTGGTATTGCGCTTGCCACGGTTATTTTACCGAGCTTATCAAAAAATCATGCGACTAATGATACTGAGTCTTTTTCTAAATCCTTAGACTGGGGACTTCGGTTGGTTGTTTTAATTGGCATTCCCTCGGCTTTAGGGCTAGGAATGCTCGCGGAACCTATGATCTCCACCTTATTCCAATATAATGAGTTCACAGAATATGATGTGACGATGGCGGGGCGTAGTTTAATGGCTTACTCCGTGGGCTTATTGGGCTTTATCTTGGTCAAAATACTGGTACCAGGTTTTACCTCACGCAAAGATATGAAAACCCCTGTACGCATTGGTATTTATGCCATGGTGGCAAATATGCTATTAAATATTGCGCTTGTTTTTCCACTGGCTCATGCAGGGCTAGCCTTAGCTACCTCTTTAGCCGCCTTTTTTAATGCCAGCTTATTACTAGCCTCATTATTAAAATCTGGCGTTTATCACCCCTCAGCGGGCTGGCGGGTGTTTTTATTACGGGTTATCTTAGCGGCTTGCGCCATGGTCGCCCTGCTATATCATTTCGTTGATACCGACCTTTGGTTTGACTGGGGTATGTTAGAGCGAGGTTATAACCTAGCCATGTGGATTACTTTTGCTGCTTTTTTATATGGCATAGTCTTATTAGTGTCTGGTTTAAGGCTTAAACACTTATCAGCCGCGTAAAATAGCCTTAAAAAAGCTGACTTAAACTTATACACAAAACCTGTGGATAACTCTGTGAATAAGTTTAGGACAAGTAGCACTAAGCCTTGATTTTATTGCCTGTTTGTTAGATTGTACAGAATTGTAACAATATTGAGTTAAAGTTAACAATCAATCACTTAGAATTAAGTTTTATAACTTTAGAGACTTTTAAAAAACATATCCCCAAACTCACAAAATGCAAAGTCAAACTGTGTGTAAACAATTTGTTTCCAAATAGTGACAGCCACAATTATCGTAAAAGACAGCGTTTACAGCATAGCCCCGAATACAACCACAGCAACATAAAACCAGCGCGGTATCCATGTCGCTAAGGCATCATCATCGATACTAATAAGTTCACCTTGGTGCTTGGTGAAATGCAATAAGGCACTGCCAAGTTTTCCGCTTATTTCACCTGTATAGATCATTTGCAATGCTATCGCAGGGACAGCATTAATCTTAGCTAGGGTTTCGTGCACTGTTTCGCCAGTTGAGCGTACATTTATCACCGCTTCAAAGCGCCGTCTTAAGACTGAGTTTTTGATCGTTGTGGTTGCAAGTGGCAATGCTTCTGCTGCTGTTAACCCGCCTTCGAGCAATTGCGACAAAATTAATAAAAATTTATTTACTTGTCGCTTGATAATCCAGCCACTCACTTTCGGAAGTTGTAATTGCAAGCGATGGAACAGCGGCTCAAACCATAAGCTTAATTTATAAATGAGTAAGCTTAAAACAAGCATTAAGCAAAAAGCCCCTAAGGAAATGCTTAAATAATACGATAAATCAATCTCTCCACTAATCAATCGTGGCAAAGGCCTGACTAAAAGTGCTAAAAATAAAACAAAAATGGGCAAATAAAGCTGAGATTTTAGCTTTTTTAAACGCTTAGAGGTTTTTGCATAATCACTCGCTTGCTGCTTATAAATAGTCGCTAGCTGCCCACTACTCTCTCCTGCACTGACTAATGCCTTGTGGATTTTACTAAAAACACCGACTTTAAAACCCGCCTCAGCTATTGAAGAGCCATGGCTGATTAATTGCTGCATCCTTTGCAACTGCAGATTAAGCGCTTTATCTTTAGTCTTAATTAAAGTGAATGCTTGTGATGCTGGAATACCTGAGACTTCTAAACGCGCTAGCTGCCCAAATAGCTCAGCCAGTAATTCAGTTGATAAGTGTTTATTTTTAGCCATAGAGTCAGCCCTTAAAGGTGTATGTAGTTTAGTATCAATTAGCTGGCATAACCATCGGTATTTTTTGCCACCCAACGGGTTTTATCATCCGCCAATATCTCTTTTTTCCAAAAAGGTACATTTGACTTAAGCTCTTCCATAATAAAACGATTAGCATCATAGGCATCACCTCGATGCACTGTCCACAAAGCCACTAAGACCAAAACATCATCAGGATATACATCACCGACACGATGAATCACTAAAGCATCCAATAAAGCCCATTGCTGCTGCGCTTTAGCCACTACCTCTGCTAATTTTTTTTCAGTCATCCCTGGATAATGCTCTAAGTGCATTCCTTTGACCGAGTCGCCCTCATTAAAATCGCGCATCGTCCCGATAAATAAAGTGGTCGCGCCATACTTACCCTTTAATGCGCTTTGTTGCTGTTGATAAGTTTGTACTTCTAAAAAAGGATCAAATTCAGTCGCCACCACTTTAATCATCTTAACCTCCTGTGACAGGCGGAAAAAAAGCAACTTCATCACCGTCTACCACTTGATGCTCTAAAGCCACATATTCCATATTAACAGCGGCTAAAGTATTGGCTGGCATCTCCCGTGTCGGCACAGCAATCGCCCATAGTTCTGCCACGGTTTTTTTTTGCTCAAACTCTAAACAATCACTTTCGCGCCCGACGGTTTCTTTTAAACTTGCAAAATAACGTATTTTTATTGCCACAGGCATTCACTCTCACAGTAAAAAAATAGATAATATAGCTTCTCAACGCATAAATTACATTGGCATAACGGATAACATCCCTTAAAGGGAGGGTATCCGTGAAACTATTTTTATTAAAGTCTATACAACAGATTTTAGCTTCACTTAAACCCATACAATGACAAAATTAACACACTTTAATCAATCAGGAGAAGCCCACATGGTGGATGTTGGCGAAAAAGACATCACCCAGCGCGCCGCAACTACTACAGGCTATATCCAAATGTTACCGAGTACCTTAGCATTAATTGTAAACGGCGAACATAAAAAAGGCGATGTGTTATCCATCGCTCGTATTGCAGGCATTATGGCGAGCAAAAGAACCGCAGATTTAATTCCCTTATGTCACCCTCTCGCACTCACTCATGTAGAAGTTAATTTTGACATTGATGCAGTAAACAACCGTATTCATTGCAGCACTCTGGTTAAAACTAAAGGACAGACAGGGGTAGAAATGGAAGCATTAACGGCAACACAAATTGCCTTACTGACGATTTATGATATGTGCAAAGCAGTCGATCGAGGGATGAGTATTAATCAAGTGCAATTAGATGAAAAATCGGGTGGTAATTCAGGGCACTGGCAACGCACTGAGGCAGGCTAAGGCAAGTGAATTACTTTAGCGATGCATTACTAGCAGCGATACAGCTATTGCTGCAATTTGATGCTGAAATCTACCCCATTGTCTGGACATCGTTAAAAATCGCACTGATTGCCACGGTCATCGCCGCAGCCATTGCGATTCCATTGGGTATTGTGATTGCGATCAATCAGTTTATTGGCAAGCGCTTCATATTACAACTGCTCAACACCTTAATGGCAATGCCTACCGTGATGATCGGGCTGATTTTCTTTGGTTTACTCAGTCGTCGCGGTGTCTTCGGTGAATATGGATTACTGTACAGCGAAACAGCCGTGATTATTGGAGAAGCAAGCTTAATACTCCCCATTATGGTGAATATGACTGTGGTTGCCGTGCAATCTGCCGATAAACGCTTATTAGTGACTTTAAAGTCTATGGGCGCAACACAAACGCAATTACTCTTGCCCGTATGCAAAGAATTACGTTATGTCTTATTAGCCGCAGTCATCACAGGTTTTGGTCGTGCTATTGGAGAAGTGGGTGCGGCAATGATGTTAGGTGGAAATATTCAGGGCTCAACACGTACTATGACTACGGCTATCGCACTGGAAACGAGCAAAGGAAATTTTGAACTAGGTCTAGCTCTAGGTTTGGTACTATTGGTGATTGCTTTTAGTGTGAATTTTATTTTGCAGTGGCTGAGTTCTGGTGAGGTTTCGTAAAGAGCGTTGCTATAGAATATAAAGTATTCAAGCACCTAACTTTTCTTTATAGAGCATTCTCTCTTGCTAGCTAACAGATTAATTTAACGCTCTATTCAATGCCTTCAAGGGTTCTAATCCACTGATCAAAACCCTTACATTGACTCCTAATATTATCAATGCCAATTGCTTTAGCAATATTGGGCCCATGAGTCGTTTTTCGATAAGAGCTTATGGCTAACCGTTTTGAGGGCGCGGTCTCTGGAGAGTTATTAATCAATTCAGGTTTGCCATTAAATTGATCTAATATTTTTTGTGCCCACGGCTCTATTTTTTCGTCTTGAAGAACACCCGCCATTATTGATGGAGAAGAAAATAGCAGCCCTTCAAATTCATACATTTGAATATAGGGAATTAATCTTTCTTGTAGACTCAGAGGAACACTCGTCAAAATACGATGCTCTAAACTCTCCTTTGTTTCATCTTTATTAAGCTGCTTAAAACCATAAAAATCATAAAGGGTGGTCACTACATCAAAACTATACAGAAGATTTTTCAACTCACAGCTAATTCTATCGACACTCACATTACCATTCAGTGATATTGGAGTCATAAAAATTTGCTTTTGGGCAAAGTAAGGCATTAAACAACTGATCACAAAACGTTCTTCAGTCGCCCCTTCAACAGAGATCCCAAGCCTTACCATTCTGGGCGACCTCCTATAAGGTTCTTATTCCATATATCCCCCATGCCATACTCTTCTAACCAATGCTCTAAATCGCGTTTATTCGGTTTGCTAAACGTTGAAACGCCTTTTTTCTGATCTACAACAATAAAATCACCCGCTTCAAATAAATTTGCAAAAGAAATTGACTGAGTGGAACAAATAACTTGACTCTCTTTTGCCGCTGATTTAACTAACTCAGCAAGTACGACCAAAGCCGCAGGATGTAAGCCTAACTCTGGCTCATCTAATACAATGGTCTTGGGGCGTAAATGCGTGGGTTGCAGGAAAAGCGTGGCTAAACAGATAAAACGAGCCGTCCCATCAGACAGTTGGTTTGCAGAAAAAGGCTCGTCATGCTCTTTATGTAACCACTTCAACATAATTTTCTGCTCATCATTGCCCCGTGGTTGCAGATAAAAATCATGGAAAAAAGGAGCGACGGTCTGAATAGCAACGACAATATCTTGATAGCTTTTAGGAAATTTTTTACGCAAGCGATATAAAAAAGGAGCTAGATTTTTTGCATCTTTATATAAGTAATCAGCAGCATGTAAATCATTTGCCATCTTAAATCCTGCACTCGCACTGGTATCGTGAAAGTGATAAACACGACACCCTTGCATAAAGCCTAGGGTGTCGTGTCGAACATCAGAACTTTCGACTTCCGCTTCTAGAAGCAAACCGCTCTCACCCAAGCTTCCTTTGATATGCCATAATTTAGGCGAATCTACGTAGCGACAGTATTCCTCTTGAAATATTAAAGAATCATCGTTAGCACTGTGGATAAAATCCACATGATAAGCGCTATCTCCTACCTCTAAGGCTATACTTATGTTTGATGTATGTTTTATCCCAAAATGAAAAAAAGTATTAGCAAATCCTTGCTGTTCAATATAAGTTTTTAATTTCCCCTGAGAAAGCTGGCTTAAAAAGCTAAACAATGAAATCAAGTTTGACTTACCTGCTCCATTTGCACCTATCAATATATTAACCGCTCTCATTTTTAAATCGAGTGATTTAATGGATTTAAAGCCCTTTAATTTTATAGATTTAAGGTGAAGCTTTTGATCTTTTGTTTCTGTCATATATTTATCTATGTCAGGCTTAAAAAATGGATAATTTAGATTTTCTTATTTTACCAACAAACAAAAAAGCCCAAAACAAGTTTTGGGCTTCTCTTTATCATTCTATTAGCTGCAAAAGCTAAACTTAATAAACATCCCTAACATAACGTTTATCTTTCTTCATTTGATTCACATAATCTACCGCTTGCTCTGCTGATAGATTTCCGTGCGTGGCAATCACATCATGCAATGCTTTATCCACATCTTTTGCCATACGGTAAGCATCACCGCAGACAAAGAAATAACCGCCCTGCTCTAGCTGAGCAAATAACTCTGCGCCTTGCTCACGCATACGGTCTTGTACGTAGATCTTTTCTTCTTGGTCACGTGAAAAAGCGAGGTCTAGTTTGCCTAAAATACCACTAGACTGCATTGCAGAAATTTCGTCTTTGTAAATATAATCGGTTGCAGCATTACGATCACCGAAAAATAACCAGTTTAAACCTTTTGCCTTTCTAAATTCACGCTCTTGTAAAAAAGCGCGGAAAGGTGCGATTCCTGTGCCTGGTCCGACCATAATCATCGGTAGATCATTGTCTTCAGGCACGCGGAATACTTTATTCGGGCTAAAGAAACAACGTACCGCGCTGTTTTCATCCGCTAAGTCAGCGAGATAAGTTGAACAGACACCTTTATGATCACGCCCGTGACTGTTGTAACGTACGCTACCAATGGTTAGATGTACCGTGTCTGGATGTGCTTTACCGCTAGATGAAATAGAGTAGGCTCTATGCTGTAGTGGTTTTAACAGGGCTATAAATTCAGCGGCTGAAAATTGCATCTCTGGGAATTGTAATAATAAATCTAAAGTATCACGTCCCCATAAATACTTAGCTAGCGCGTCTTTATCGCCCGAGGCAATTAAATTATTGAGCTCTTGATCACCTGAACGCTTGGCAATCTCTTCAATCAACTCTTTGCTAGGCAGTTTAATTTCAAAATGTTCGGTCAAAGCCGTTTGCAATGGCATTAACTCACCATGAACAGGCTCGTCTTCATCGCCTGCACAGCCTATTGCTTTAACTATATCAGCGGCTAATTCAGGACAGTTGACAGGGATCACATTTAGCGCGTCGCCTGCTTCATAACTGAGCTCTGAACCAGCAATTGAAATTTCATAATGACGAATTTCTTTGGATGAATCAGGGCTGCTTAAGGTACGATTAACCACTAATTTAGCGGGGAATGGACTTTTACGCCCATACTTTGCCGCACTGCTATTATCAGAACTATCTACGGTAATACTCGCTGAGCCATCAGACAGTAATGGAATCACATTGCTAATCCATGCTTCGGCGGCTTCATCAAAATCCACATCACAGTCAATACGTTCATACAGGCATTTTGCACCGAGTTTTTCTAAACGTAAATCCCAATCTATTGCAGCTTTACAAAATTGGTCATAACTAGTATCACCTAAACCTAAAATAGCATATTGCATATTAGCAAGGCTGATACTGTCATCGGCTGATATGGCATCCCATAAGCTTTGGGCATTATCAGGCATTTCGCCTTCACCATAAGTACTGGTGATGATTAAGACATAGTCTAAATTTACAAAGCTATCTGCTTCGATTTCATCCATGCCTAAAAGCACAGGGTTTAAACCATGCGCTTTTGCTGCTTGCACAGCATCTAAGGCAACGGCTTCTGAATTACCTGTTTGTGAACCGTAAAAAATATTAATCGTACGGGCATTGGCATTATCGCTAGAACCCGCGCTTTGTAACATATGCGAGTGCATACCTGCAAAAAAACCACCTAACCAAGCTTGTTGTGCTTCATTGAAAGGCAGATCTTTATCTGTATTTTCTGTTGTCATGGGACTACTCTTAAAAAAGGTCTTAAAAAACTTAAAATGACCTGTTAATCTGTTATGTGAAATGGGTAGCGTAGGATGGGTAGAGCATCTTTTTGCAAAACCCATCATTTTATTCGCATTGTGATGGGTTTCA
>WTCM01000160.1 GCA_013138595.1 Methyloprofundus sp.
TTGGCGACACATTAACCGAGCAAGTGGTTAAAGAGATTAATGACTTGCGCTGGAAAGTGGAGCAGTTTCACCGAGAACTTAAACAATTGACAGGAAGCGAGAAAGGCCAATGCCGTAAGGCACGTTCGCAACGTAATCATATAGGGTGTTGTTACCATGCCTGGTTATCACTAAAAGTTTATGCGATCCAAGCAAAATCAACACTTTATTCAGCTAGAACTCACACATCCTCACGCTTGCTTAAAAAATAGCTCAATACCCGAATGAACACCGCGCCAAGCAAAATACTAAAGATCAAAGTAATCCAAGTATAGTGACTGTTTTTAATCGGGTATAAATCAGGCGTTAAAGGTGGGGTAAGCCCTAAAATGCTGTCTAAATCGCCCGAGCCTTTACCGACTTTCAACTGTCCCTTCATGCCTTTTTCGGTATGTTGAGACACTTCACAATGGATATAGTAGGTATAGTCACGGCTGGGGACAATAAAAGAAGCTGTTTTTTGCCCTTTGCCATATAGCTCAATGGTAAACATGCCTTTCGGATACATATAGCCCGGTAAGCCATGAATCATAAATTGGTGGCGTATGTCATCTTCATTGATAAAGGTGACATTAACCCGCGCACAAGGCGGCACTTGCCAGTCGCGTTTATCGTAAGTGAACATTTTACCCGCATAGTCTTTGGCAAATTTTCTACCGCCACGGATAGTAATATCAACATCTTCTGATATTTCTGTACAGTCTTTAGGCAGTTTATCGGGGTTATGATTCATAATCATACCCTTTTCATCCATAATCATGCCGCCATGATTCATTGCGGCAAAGCTAGGGAAGCTGAATAAGAATAAGCTTAGTAAGAGTATTTTTTTCATTAGTCAGCCTTAGTCAATCCACGTAGTATAAAAATAATAAGCCCTAGGGTTAAGCCCAGTAGTAAACCAAATAAAATAATGCGTAAATAATCAGGCGCAAGTGTTCCCGCTTCTTTTTTCCCCCACAGCGCACGTTCTTTCGCATAATAACTATTGGTCATGACATCGTCTAAAGCATCTGCACGTAGTATGTTAGGCATACCTGTTTCACTTAATAGGCTTTCATAGACTAACAGGGCAACATTCCCCCCGGGGCTAATACCATCATTAGCCACACCCATCTCTACATGGTCATGGAATAGCCAAACCCCTTCACCATAACTATGCAGCCCGTCATTGGTCGTTTGTAAGTTCAAATCTATGCGCTGTGCCGCCGATAAGCCATACACATCACGGGTAATTTGTGCCGCTGGGTTTTGTTCCACACCATCATAATGCGTAATCGTCGCTTTATGTCCGTGGATATGCACGGCAATATTACTGTGCTGAGTATTGGCGATACGCAGTTTGATGTTTTCATCAGGTTTCGCAATGATTAAGGCATCGCGTAAGGTATAAGGAAAAGAATGCCCATTCAGCATAAAATAATTTTCCTTGGATTCACTCATATTATAAACGCGGTGCATTTTCTTAGAAATTTCGCGTATATCATTCGATTGCTGAATGGTTTTAGCGAGATTTTTATCAATGGATTGATAATGTAAATCATATTCCCTATCAAATTTTTCTTTAATCGCTACCGATGAATGGCGTACATGGCCCGCACCCACATTAAAGGTTTGCACCCAGTTATTAGGGCGGTTTTCTTCCACCACAAACATGCCGTTTAAACCCATCATCAAATGTTTATCGGTTTGCACGTGGCAATGATATAGCATCGTGCCCGCGTGGCGTGGCTGTAGTTCATAAGTGCGTGTGTTACCGGGCATCACAGGTTTTTGTCCTGTGACAGGAACCCCATCATTATCGCCACCATCAGCCGTTTGAAACGGGTGATCTACGCCATGAAAGTGCAAAGTATGCGGGAAGTAGTGGGTGTTTTCTAAAGTAATATAGACCTTATCACCTTGTTCCACACGAATCACAGGGGAGGGTGCGCGTAAAATTGCATTGGCCTTTTGTGAGCGGAAATTTTTCACGCTCATACCGCGTAATTTAGGTGAAAAAGCCCACATGCCGGGCTGTATGCCAGGCGCAATATCATAAGTAGGAAAAGGGTTAGGGCTATCAGGTGTCGCACCATTTAACTCTAAAACTTCTAATTTGATACGGATAATGTCAGGGTCACCATCACCGTCTAAATCATCACTTTTGATCAACGCATCTTCAGCAATACGGCTACTCATCATGGTGCGCATAGAGACATTATTCATACCTAAAACAAAGGCAGCGATATTGTAAGGATTATCAGGTTCACAGAGTAAAGATTCGGAAATCGCTACATTATCAATGGTTTGTGCTTTTCGCCATTCGGGATGCAAATCTACGCAAGGCTTTTCAACTTTGAGAGCTTGGCTCAGTTGAGGATTTTGACCTTTGGGTAAATCAATGCCTGAAGCGCGTTGAAAAAAATCAGGTTGTAACCAGGTGCTAAGTGCGATTAACGCAAAAACAACGGGAATAAGGCGGTAATATAAACGTTTGTTAGGCATAGTGGGGCGGGTGGAAATAGAGTTTTCATCGGATCGGAGGCACGTAGTGACTTGAATAGTGACTACACAAAATCCTAAATTATTAATGGCTTATAATAACATTAATCTGTGCTCATAAAGAGCATTTTGGATGGGGTTTTTCTATCATTGACCTCACCCTCTGGGCGGCAAGCTTGCAGGGAGCTTGTGGGGAGGGTATATAATAGTGGGTTTTTACACAAGAGCTAAGAAATCGCTGCTACTATCCCCAGATAAAATATCGCTTTCTGGACAATTATAGGGTGTTAATTGTCTCCACATTGAGTGCTGCATAGTAATGTAGTTTGATTTATTCCTCACTTGGTTGAATAATTTTACTTTGTTTTAAAAAATAAAAATCTCCAGTAAAAGATGACTCTACCCAAGGCACCTGTTGGTTTTTAGATTCATGCTGTACACCTTTAGAAACCTGTTTTAGAATTGATTCGATGGGGCTATTCGGAGTGGCAATAAAACGTAATAAATGTTTGGTAAATAAGCCGTTTCTTCCCATTCCGTCAGAAGCTACCGCTCCTGGGCTGGTAGAATATATAATAATTGACCCAGGAGGACTGGCAACTCTTGTTAAGCCACGAGTGGTAGAGCGGGAACTTTTAGGCAAAGGGTTATCTCGACAAGCATCTATTACTATAATATTCAAGCTTGACTGAGAGTCTCGCATACCCTCTAGTACTTGAGATAAATTAGTTGCTCGGTATTTTACATCACGCTCTTCATTAATTGGAGCAGCAATAGGAATTAGAAAATTACTTCCTTCAACTTGAACTCCATGTCCTGCATAATAAAATAAACCAATATCTCCAGCTCTTAATTGTTTAGAAAAACGTAATATAGCACTATCCATTTCTTCTTGTGTAGCATCCACTTCAAGAATAACTGAAAAATCTAGGTTTTGTAAGGCTTTAGCGATATCAATGGCATCATTTTTAGGGTTTTTTAAATAACCGATTTTATAATCGCTATTGCCGATGACTAAAGCAATGCGTTTTTTATCTATCAATTCATCCTTGAATAAGGGGGGAGAAGAAACGATTCCGATTTGAGCGGCTACATTTTGTAATATAGGCACAGCTGCTTCAGGCGCGTTATACGTAATTATAGGCTCTTTTTTTAGTGTAGGCGTGATGGGTGTCGCTGTGTTATAAGAAGTTATAATTTCTGTTACATCTTCGTCTTGTAAAAACGAATTCATTAATACATGCAAATTTTCTTTATGCGCGTCTTTATTTGATAATTTACTACGCTCTATATTCGCTGTATAAAGTTTTTCTAGTAACACTTTATTGGTTAAAGAATCCTTTAAGATAAAGGTCACTTTATTTTGACCCCAAATTCTATGAATCTTGCCTGATATAATTAAATTACCATTTTTAATTTGATAGCCTGAACGCCTTAGTTTGTTTTGTAGAGCCTGTTTAACTAAAGATGAAACCGACTGCTCGTATGTTACATTGGATTTAATTTTTGTTGGGTCGGTAAAACCTAGCTCATTGAAAAATCGACCAACTTGTACAGATTGTTCCTTACTGCTGAGTATTGGGCTGGTATCTTTATAGGATGTACAGCTAGATAAAAGAATAAAAAAAGCCCAAAAAAGTAGTTTTTTAATTAAATTCCTCATTTCCGATGCCTGTTTTAAGGCGGGACAAATGGAATACAAAATAAAATGCTGGAGTACAATCGCTTCAGCTATTGCAGTATCAGTGATAGCTAAAGCTATCACCTCCATTCCACTATGTCCCGTATTAAGTTACATTCTTTGGTGGGTATGATTATTTCAGCTTTATGCTTATTGTGCTTTGCGGTAAATATTCCCACCACCAGCAGATAAGGAGTCACCTACATCGCCTTTCACCGACCACGATTCCCAGCCGAATAAAATCACGCTCCAGCGGGTATGATATGTGACAGCACTAGTCATGAAATCTCCACGACCTATCTCTAAGCATTCATCCATAGCTTCTTCAATGATAGGAGCTGCCCCAAATGGAATAAGAAATAGTGAAAAACGCCCATCTGAACCTTTTACATTGCGCGTAAAGTCAATCTTTTTAAGATCTACACGGCTTATTTCAACATTTTTAGTTGAGACAATGGTAAATGTAGCTTGACGTGTAGTACAGGCACTACTTAAAAGCCCTAAGCCTATTATTGCAACGACTGATAATATTTTTTTATTCATAATAAAACCTCTATCAAAAATGAAAATACATATACAGCATATAGCATATATGTTACCTATACAAATAGTCTAGCAACTATTGTGACGATTGTTGTAATGCTTGGATGCATATGAAAAAATCAAGTTGGTCGCCAATTTGATAAGCAAAAATATGGGCTCAGGTTTTGTATCGCTTATTTTTAACGCATAATCTAAGACCAAGCATTATTTTCTCTATACGTTTCTTGCTTTTTAATTCGGGCGAATTGAAATTTCTACACGACGATTTTGAGCACGTCCTGATGCCGTATTATTAGACGCAATCGGGTTACGCTTAGCAAAACCGCGTGCTTGTATTCGGTTCGCTTGTACGCCTACGCGCTGAAGGTATAGGGCAACACTATTGGCACGTTGCTCAGATAAGTTTTGATTGAGTTCAAAGCCTCCTGTGGAATCGGTATAACCTGACACATTGATACCTGTTTTATCAAATTCAGCCAACACTAAACCAACAGAATCCAGTACGCTATAAAAATTGGCATTAATATCAGCTGCCCCTGAAGCAAAGGTAATATTTCCCGGCATAATTAAATTAATATTATCCCCTTGGCGTTGTACTCTTACGCCCGTGCCTTCTAAACGTTGACGCAATTTTGCTTCTTGACGATCCATGTAATAACCAATCCCGCCACCTAATACTGCCCCCGATGCTGCACCAATCGCCGCGCCTTTTCCGCCCCCTGCAATCGCACCAATAATAGCTCCTGCCGCCATACCTCCACCAATACCTTTACCAGTATGACTGACTTTTTCTTCGCCTGTATAAGGGTCTATTGCACAGGCAGATAATAGGCTCAATGAAGCGGCTGTGGCAAGGATCAGTATTTTTTTCATAAGTGATTTTAGTTTGTTTGATTTGTTTTAAAATGGATGCAATTGTTTATAATATCACCCTTTAGAGCCCTAAACTGGACGAAGTTGGATAAAATAGGCATCCTTGATATAGAGCTAAAAGTAGTTAGTGTTTTTAAAAAATTATCATCCTTTCTACGTGCTTTTAGCATAAATTATTGCATCAACAGTAGGTGTTAATGCGATTAGAATTTTTCTGCTAAAGGTAATTCAAACCAAAAAGAGGAGCCTTTACCTAGCTCACTTTCAACACCAATTCTTCCCTGCATTTTTTCGATTAATTCTTTGCAGACAACTAAGCCAATGCCTGTGCCTTCTATTCCACTGTTCTCTGCACCTAACCGCTTAAAAGGAGTGAATAGTTGCGACAGGTTTTCAGTGCTTATACCTTTTCCTGTATCGGTAATTATTATTTTTAACATATCATTGTTGATGTGGCATTTGATATGAATCATGCCGTTTGTTTTATTATATTTTGCTGCATTAGAGATTAGGTTTAAGAATACCTGCTTAGTGCGTAAATAGTCCGCATAAATTATAGGCTCTTTTTCTGATTGATAGCAGCTGCTATACTTCATCTGGATATTATATTGGTCAATAATAGGCTGTACGAGAGTAAGTGTTTCAGCTAATAATGATTTAACTGATACTGCTTTTAATGTGAGTTCTAAGTTTCCAGACTCTATCGCTGAAAGGTCCAGTACATCATTAATTAACTCCAGAAGGTGATACCCTCCTTGTAAAATTTGTTCGGTATTTTCACGCTGTTCAGCAGACAGTGGCTCGATTTCATCACTGATCATCAATTCGCCAAAGCCTAAAATGGCATTCAGAGGGGTTCTTAATTCATGGCTCATGGAGGAAAGAAATTCAGATTTAGCTTGGCTTGCCTTTGCTAGTTTGTCGTCATGCTCTTTTCTTAAGCTAATATCTTGGGTGATGCCTAGCATACGAATAGCCGCTCCTTTAGCATTTCTAATCACATCACCCTCCTCACTTAGCCACTTTATGCTATTGTCTTTTGTGATCACACGGTGCTCAACTTTATAGTGACAGCCTGTTTCAATCGATTGATTAATCGCTGTCATGACCTTATCAAGGTCAGCGGGGTGAATGGCTTTAGTAAAGTCATCAAAACTTCCTTCTACCTGTTCTTTTTGATAGTTTAATAAGGTATATAATTGGTCTGACCAATATAGTTCATTAGTCTGAATATCCCATTCCCAAGTCCCAATATTGGCAAACTGTTGGCTCATATCAAAGCGGAACCTACTTTTTTTCAGCTCTATTTCTGCTATTTTTTGTTGGGTAATATCGGTATGAATTGAGAAATATTGCTCTGGTCGCTCTCGCTTATTTAAAAATGGAATAATGGTCGTGGCGACCCAATAAAATGAACCGTCTTTAGCCTTATTTCTAATTTCTCCATGCCATACATTACCCGCTGCTATGGTTTCCCAAGCAGTCGTAAAAAAAGCTTTTGTATGAAAGTCTGAGTTTAATAAGCGGTGATTTACACCGATTAATTCCTCGCGCTGATATTGACTGATGTGTAAGAATTTATTATTAACATAAATAATAATACCGTTAATATCAGTGATACTGACAATGGCATGTTCATCAAAGGCCGTTTTCTGAAATAATAATCGAGAAGTCTTGTCCGCTAGCTGTTTAGACGTTTTTTTTTGTAGGCGAGAGAGCCTGATTAATAGTAAAGCAATTAGCATGGTAAAGAGTAAAGCAAGCTGTATTGCTAAGCTGTAATCCGTTTTCTCTATATATTTTCTTTTGATCCATTTTTCGGAAATGCTATGTTTAACCTCACTAGGCAGTGAGAGCATACTTTTATTGAGAATTGAAAATAGAATAGGTTTATTTTTTGCGACAAAAAGCGTTAGCTGCATAACAATAGGCGTTTTGCCGACAATCTTAATATTATGAATACCCATCTCAGCGATGTTATAACTCGCTAAAGCCATCGTTGCCAGCATGGCATCTATTCTTTGGGATGAAACGGCTTCTAAGCCTTCTTGTATATTGTCAACTTCAACAAACGCTATATTCGGGTAGGTTTTGTAAATATCAGCAGTATAGCCATAGCCTTTGATAATGCCAATTTGCTTATCGTTGATTTGATTCAGGTCTTCAATATAATTCTGCTGGATGCCCATAATAATCACGATGGGGTTAGTGCTATAGGCATCTATAGGGGTGAAATTTTGATTTAAAAGCACATCCGCAACATCACCTGAAATCACGTCTACTTTGCCTTCAAGTGCAATTCTTAGCGATTCGCTCCAATTTTTGACAGGAATAGCATGAAAGGATAATTGATTTTCTTGTTTAATTTTTTGTAGAAATTCAGCGACTATGCCATAGTATTTTCCAGAAGAGTCAAACGCTTCATAAGGAAGCCAGTTAGGGTCCCCCGTAAACGTGTAAACTGGGTTTTGTGCAATCCAGTGCTTTTCTTGTTCCGTCAGCTCAAGAGGAGCGGCGCAGATGCTGTTGATATTAAAAATATAAAGCAATAAACTCAATAGGCAGAATAATCTCTTCATTGCAATAAGTGCTGGGATTTAATAACAAAAGGCATATTTTACAGGAATTGCTATTAGATTATTATTAGATTCTTATTAGCCCTAAGTTTGAAACATAAAATTAGTGTTATTTTTCAAGGTAGAAGAATGAGGGGTGTTAAAAAAGTGTTAGGTGATTCTGTGAGGACTTAGTCTGACATGCCTGAACAAAAACAGCTCTATTTTAATAGAGCTTGTTACTTAAGCACCCCTACCAACGGAATCCCATTTTTCCCAGAAGGAATATAAACCGTGGTGTGATTAGGAGAGGAAGCCATTTTGAGTTGCGCATTAATGGCTTCATGCTGTAAATAATTACGCGTTAAGGTGGAATTGATAATCCTTTGCGCCTCCGCAATACCTTTTGCTTCTTCGATTCTGATTTCCGCATCTTTTGCCGCAATTTCACGTTGCGTTTCTTTTTCATCTAGCAGCTGCTTCGCTGCCATCTTTTTTTCCACTGCCTCGGTCACAATCGCTGGGTAATCAATATTTCCGACTACGCCATATACGGCAATAAAAGAGGTGCTTGCTAAATACTCCGCTAGCTCAGACATCACCGCTTCTGCAATTTCTGCGCGCTTTTCTTTCACTTGTCGGCTTTCCAGTGCTTGCACATTTTTTCTGACCATTGCACGTAAAGGCTCTTTAATAAAGCGTCGATAAAATTGCGCGCCTGCATAGTCTTCAACCACTGTTTTTATCGTGCCTGACTTTACTTTAATAATCGTTTGAAAGCGAAATGCAATATTCAGCTCATCTTTTGCCAGTATTTTAAAGGATTCAGCATACGTTTGTGGGCGAAAATCAACATTTTCAACTTCATTTCTCCATAGTGAAACACCATAATTTTCAGGGCCTTTTAATACGCCCTTAAAGCCGCCTTTACCCCAGACGCGTGGGTTTTCTTTTACATAGCCCTCGTGCCCAGCAGGTGTGGAAGGATTACTGCAAGCTGTTAATAAAAAAAGAGTGCCTAGTAGCGTGAAAGTGAGTGGTTTTTTCATGGTCTGCTCCAGTGTTTATTGATACTCATTATTTCATTATAGCCATGAAGATTAGAAACTAGAAAGCGATACTTTATTGATAATTGAATAGAGCTTCATTATTCCGTTATTGAAATTATGTTATTTTCTTTTATTTTAAGTAATAGGCAGAAGTCTAAGGAGGAGAGATGGAACAGCAATTACGAACCCTGATAAAAGGGTATGAGAAATATTACCCTACTTTATTAGCGGATAAATACCCAAGAGTATTGCAAAAAATTATAGATAGTTGGTTTGCGGATATAAACGCAAGTTATCAGCAAGGCTATACGGCCTTGCACTGGGCGGCAACGAGTGGAAGTGTAGACGTTGTCAATTTGTTATTGGAGCAAGGAAGTAATCCTAATTTACAAAGCTATCATGGCTTTACCCCGATCATTTAGGCGGCGGGACAAGGTCACTTTGAAGTAGTGGATTTATTATTGGAACATAATGCTAATATCAATGCGATGACTGATGAGGGGGGACGGCTTTGCATAAAGCGGTAGCAAACCAATATTTAATGGTGACTAAACTTTTAATTCGTAGTGGCGCTAATCTAAATTTAAGTCATACATCGGGCGTTTTAGCCGTTGATATTGCAGAGGAAAAAGGTTTTACTGACATTTTAGCAGAACTACAAAAAGTAAAATCTAGTAAGCCTGCGAGAAAACTAGGGGGGATGAAGTGGTTGCTTGGGAAGAGCTAGCTAAAAGCGAAAATCTTTTTATTATTGAATGGCTAGTCGGGATTTTTGTATCACAGATTATAACCATCCTATAATACAGATAAGGATGGATGGAGGTTAGGTCTTTGGTTTATAAGACCTACCTCACGCTCCTTTAAAAGTCTAATGGCTAATCATAAGGTGCAGCCAGACTATATGACAGCAACTTTTTTCATTCTAAGCAGCCCTGCTAAGCCAAGACCGAGTAAATAAATAGCGGTGGGAGCAGGTACCGTTGGATCTGTACCACCTTCATCGCCTTCTTCATCAAGGAAAAAGTTATCCAAGCCTAAGCCTACCGCTGAACTAAGCGCATCATTAGTAAAAGAAAACCATAAAATATCATCAAATAATGAATTACCAGCTGCAATTGTAATTAATGGATCTGGACCAGAACCAAGACCCCAGTCATCAGAAGTGACAGTAAAAATTTCATTGGCTTTTGATGAGTTTACCCAAGTTAACTCATTGCCATCAGCAGGTCCACCACCAACAGCTGTATTAGTGGAAACACGAAAACCACCTAAATCAAAAGTGCTACCATCTATTTTAGAGATCTTTATTTGATCAAGGTTGCCAAAAGGTCCGCTATGAACATCGTTAGCTCCCCAATGACCATGGATCACATCGTTACCTGTATTATAGTAGTCTCCAAAAGAGCCATTATCAAAAGTGCCTCCTGAAAGAAACTCAAGTCTAAAGCCTGCTTCTTCGTAGTAGGCGCCAGTAAAATTTGCTGTAGTGTCAGTCACTCCTATGATAGAACCGGAACCATCATAAACAGTTCCCCCTGTAAAATCTACTTGTACGGCACTTGCTGCTCCAGCAAATAAACAAAAAGACAAACAAACTATTTTTTTCATTATCATTATTATTCTCCAGAAGTTGTGGATAGTAAGTTTACTTATGGTTCTGTGATGAATCTCACAAAAAACAAAGAAACTAATTATAGACACTGTGGTTTGTAAAATGCAAGTTTTGGTGCGGAAAATTATTTTATAAAAATCAATAAATTAAGTAGGTTATTTCTTGTAAGTGTGAATTCTAGGCGCTGGAGAGAGGGGAGGGGGTGATTCAAGTACTTGGGTTCATGGTACTTTCTGGCGGTCGCAAGTGCAGGGCATAAATCGCTCATAAGCTTGAGTGAAATGATGGGTTTTTCAAAAAAACGCTCTACATAAGTTATTGAAGATACATTTGAAGCTTTTTATTTATCCGTAAATGTTTGTGTAGATATGGAATTAACACCCACATAGATGCTCTACCAGATAATGGAGCGGGGTTCTAAAATATATAGGGTATCGGCTAACATTTTGGGCAAGACATAAGTTTTAATGACTGAAAGGCAAGCAAGCAAAAGCTTGCTTAAACGAAGTGAAGAAGCGTCATCCAACTCTATTTGTACAGGATTATTAGACCACTACAATTGGAGTTTATAAGTAATAAAGGGTTAATCAATAGGAGCTGTATGAATCGAGAGGTTCATTTGCGGTTCCGAGAGAGAGCCTAAAGGAGAGGCTACTTTGGGTTGCTCGGTAGAGGAGAGTGAGAGAGAAACTTGCTCTTACCCAGTTAGATTATTTTTTATTATACAAATTTAGGAGCACTCAATTTAACTAATCTGAATAGTTACATGTTCTCTCATTATTTTTAATAGTATTCATTGGTGATTTTCAATATCATTCTGGTGCGTTGTTTGAGTTTTCTTTTGAAAAGCATGAAGTACATA
>WTCM01000216.1 GCA_013138595.1 Methyloprofundus sp.
AAAGCGGTGGTTTTTAAAGATAAAACAAAATATCAACGCAAAGCAAAGCATTCCAAGCTGGATGCTTTCTTTATGGTCTGTGTACAGGGTATAAAGAAAGTGTCTAGTTTTTTGGGGGCTTTAGCTCTATAACCCCTATTAGTTCACCGCCCTGCTGGGCTTATCCAACCGCCCCTTTTTACGTTAAGTGATGCGGTCGTTATGTTCAGAAAAATAATGGAAATTTAATCAAATGACTGAAAAAACAAAAAAGAAATCACTATTATAAAGGAGAGCTTAACCGTCATAAATTACTTTATCTAGTTGAAATATATAAATAATACCTTACTTAAGTAAGCAGTATTACTGTCTGACCCCTTTGGTCTATGAGGTAGGGTAAAGGTATTGATTAAGTGTATACTATACCTCCGACTTCCATTTCTATCGCAAAAGCAAAATCTCATATTTCAAAGCCTATTGCTAATAAGTCAATATTCGCATGAACGATTTATCATAACTAAGCGAGGCAAGGCTTAGCTGCAATCGCAGGAAAATGACAAGGCATTGAGGAGGTAGTAGATATAGAAATTGCCATTGCGAATAATTTAACGCTAATTACGAATAATGTACGTCATTTTTATACTCCATCAATATTAAAAACACGTACTTTTTTAATTTTCATGTTTTGATTACCTAAGTTGTCCCTTAAATCCTTAAAAATAGAACCGTTAAGTTCAAAATGAACCATAAAAATTAATCTTATTAACTACGATTTTCAAAGTAGACGGGGCATATACCCTAGAGGAGAAGTGCAAATGAAAAGTATTTATATGATAGTTTTTTTATTTCATATACTAACGTCCTTAGTCTTAGCGGAAGAAGTGACGGGGAATAGAGCATGCTCTGATGAACAACTATTAAGGTCATTACCTGCAGTACAACTTGCACCTATAGTGGTGCCAGTCGAATTTATAAATCAGCGCAACAACTCAGTGACTATTTATTGGTTAAATTATGCTGGAGAAAGAGTTTGGTATTATAACTTGGCAGCACAAAGCTCTTATTATCAAAATACATTTGCTAACCAGCCATGGATAATTATTGACGGCAATAATAACTGCCTTGGTATTTATGTAGTAGAAAGTGGTGGAAGCACACAAAAAGTAATTATTAAAGAAAGCTCTACAATAGCCAGTAATATCGAACCAGTTGCTAATTTCACCATGGACACTAGTACAGGAACTGTACCGCTAGTCGTGAACTTAAATGCATCAGCCTCTACTGATACAGATGGCCATATAGTTGAATATAAATGGGTCAGTAGCGATGGGCAGGAATGGATTGCTAATGAAGGGCATGCTGCAAAGAATGTTGCAATGGGTGGGAGTACGCCATATGGCTTTACGTTTAACCATTCTGGTACGTTTACGATTACGTTAACCGTTACTGATGAGCAGGGTGCGACAGATACGCAGAAAAAAACCGTAATAGTAAGCGCACCACAAGTCAGCAATATTGCACCTGTAGCCAGCTTTACTACAAGCCTTAGCACAGGAACTGCACCACTACTCGTAAACTTAAATGCCTCAGGTTCTGTGGATAGTGATGGTAGCATTAGCAGTTATGTTTGGAGTAGTTCGGATGGACAAACTACCAGCGGACAAGCAACAAATTTAACCTTTATAAAAGCAGGTAGTGTGGTCTTAACCTTAACCATTACTGATAATCAAGGGGCCATTGATACACAACAAAAAACTGTCACAGTTAAGGCTCAAGATGAAGATGAAAATAAAATGACATGGAAAGTCACCGATAAGATTAATGATGGAGAAAATATTCAATATACATTTTGGAAATTAGTTGATGGAAAAACATCAACATCATGGGGAAAAGCTAGATTTATCACCTCTCAGTTTAACCAAGAAAATACAACGACTTTACCTTGCAATAAGGGAGAAATGATATGTTTTGGAGGTGCTGCTGATGATGATATATCTTGGGGAGTAGGAATGGAGGGTCGTCAGTCAGTATGTACAGAATGTTGTAATATTTGTAATGGCGGAACCTATTCTTATAACGT
The DNA here is from genome assembly GCA_013138595.1 of Methyloprofundus sp. GTDB lineage: Bacteria > Pseudomonadota > Gammaproteobacteria > Methylococcales > Methylomonadaceae > Methyloprofundus. The sequence continues at coordinate 2,060 of WTCM01000216.1, forward strand.
CACTCTTATAGCAGATTTTAGCTTAACTCTTGGTTCGGCGACGGCTACATCGCGAACTATAAACTTAAATGCTTCAGGCTCTACAGATAGTGAGGGTAATATTGTCCGTTATACTTGGAGTAATTCCGATGGGCAAGTGGCAACGGGTAAAATTGCAAGCTTTCGTGTCAGCCAATCAGGTAATTATAAAGTCACTTTAACGGTTACGAATAGTGCGAATACCACTACGCATACGAGTAAAACTATTTTTATTGATATGACAAATCCCTCTATTGATTTAGGTAATGCATCTATGTCCATAGCTGCTGGGTTAAAGTTTACTCTTGCTCTTAAGGAGGATGGTAGTGTTTGGGCATGGGGGGAAAATGATAAGGGTCAATTAGGTGTCGGGACGTTTAAAACAGCTCTAACCCCAATTCAAGTTGTTGGTCTAAATGGTGTTGTTCAGATTTCAGCTGGAGAGAGTAGCTCTCTTGCTTTAACAAAAAATGGGAAAGTTTATTCTTGGGGGAGTAATTCGATAGGGCAGTTAGGCGATGGGCTGAATATAAATAAAAACCTACCAGCACTTGTGCAAAATTTACCCTCCATTATTTCAGTGGCAGCTGCACATGGAGCTGCTTTAGCGTTAGCCGAAGATGGAACGGTTTGGGCATGGGGCAGTGGGAATAGGTATATCTTTGGCTTTGAAAATGGTAGTAGGCAAAATAGAAGTACGCCCACTCAAGTACGAGGGCTGAATAAAGTAAAGGCAATATCACTCGGTAATGCTGCTATCGCATTAAAAGCCGATGGCACTGTTTGGTCTTGGGGACTGATTCATAAAAATGCTGTGCAAAAAACACCGATACAAGTCCAAGGCTTAAATAGTATCACTTCAGTCTGGGCAGGATATTTAAATTCATATGCAATTAATTCAGCGGGTGACGTTTTTGGGTGGGGGGATCACCGTAATGGTAAGTTAGGAGAGGGGGTACTAAAAAGCTCATTCATACCGATATTAATTGACGGGCTATCAGATATAAAAAGCATAAGTAGCACAGGTAGTTATACTTTTGCGATTACAAAAAACAATACTATGCTGCAAATTGGTATCTCTAAAAAAATACCTGTAGAGTACCTTAATGATATTGTTTCGGTGTCTACTAGCAACTTTCAAACCGTTATTTTAAAAACCGATGGGGCCGTTTGGAGTTGGAGAGGATATCCAGGGGATGGGGGTTCTGGTAGGTCTGAAAGCTCGTCTTTCGGCCCCACAAAGGCACAAGATTTGATATTATCTGATAATATGACACCAATAGCTGCCTTTACTTTAATAAAGGATGGTGATGAAGACCCATTAGTTGTATCACTTGATGCCTCCATTTCAGCTGATATAGATGGTTCAATTGTGCAGTATCAATGGAGTACCTCTGATAATCAAACAAGTACAGGAAAGAAAGCTATTTTTACTTTTTCTACTCCTGGAGATTTCAGTATTGACTTAACGGTCACCGACAATGAAGGGTGGCAACACACATCATCTCAATCAATCATAGTTAAGCGATATAAGTTAGTAAATAACTGTTCAATTGTCGATGAAAACCTCAATATTAATATTTCATGTGCAATATACAATAATAAAGTTTATAAAGTAGACCTGCTTTTTAATAAAGACCTCTCTAATTGGTCATTAGGGCCAATTAAAGAGCAATTTAACACCGAAAATGAAGATAGGAATTGTGTAAAAGTAGATGATGAGCTTAACTTTTACTTTCCATGTGTTATGGTTCAAAATAATCAATATTTTGCTAGGTTAAATGGAAATAATATCCCCACGTGGGGTTTAAAAGAGTTTTATAGTTCATCCGTTGCAAGCTTAATTATTACTCAAACCGATAGTTTAATTAGAGCAATTGTTATAAATAACACTGGAAAGGTAGTTTTTCTACAGGATAAAGCCATAATATTTTATAGTGATGGTGAAGTAGATGAGTTTGATATATTAATTGGTAGGCAGCCACGTTCAGCCCTTTCCAATTATGGTGAGTGCATTGGAGAGCAAGTGAGTGGTCTGTTTGATACGATTGTAGATGTTTTTAGTGGGGATAGGAATCAAGAAGATCTTGGGAAAAATTTTAATTCAACAGTCTCTTGCATTCAATCGGGCTTAAAGGATGTTAAAGAAAAGTTAAAGAAACGGGGCAATTTTTTAGTCACCATTTTTAAAGGGTTAGAGCATCAGCTGGAAAAAGGCAAAATGGATATTCAAAGTCCTCTTGTATTTGAAAATGAACCTTTAAACTTTAAGCCCGAAAAATCTGAAATTGATTCTACTCTTGAAAGTATTAGAGAATTTACAAAAGTTGCTTATGACATAAAAGAAGAAGTGATGGGCGTAAGTTATTTTGATTCTACATATAATAAAAACAATATTTTTGCTAAAGATAATTTAATGGTATTTACTGATGGTAGGCAGCAGTTGTTGAGTGCTGTCATTCATGACAAATATCAAACGCCTGAACTTGATAAATTCACCAGTTGCACTTTTAGTGAGTTTGCAACTACTGATAAGAGTACTTGCTCTTCATATTATGCTCAATGTACTTATGGAGATACGACTGCTAAAAGCAAGTGCGATATAGAAAATGGGCGTGGGTTTCAAACTGCACTGTGTGCCTCAAATGGATACTGGGGGAAATATAATAATTGCACACCTTCATATTGTAATAAAGGATTTGAACAGCAAGGAGATCAATGTCTAGAAACATGCATTCTTGGAGATACTGATGCGACTAGCTGTAATATAGACAATGGTAAAGGCTCTAAAACTAGGGCGTGCACTACTGATGGTTTCTGGGAAAATACTTTTGGTCGCTGTATTATTTCAAGTTGCAACATAGGTTTTGAGAAATCTGGAAATAAGTGTGAAAAAAAACCATCGTCTACGACTACACCTACAAGCATAGGCACTAGCGAGGATGGATCATCAGCACCCGATAGAACAAATGTACAAAATAACCAAGGGAGTTGCTTTGTTCTTCATAGGTATACAGGGTCAACACCCTGTACAGATAGTAGTAGTGGCAGTGATGGTGGTAGTGGTAGTGGTAGTGGTAGTAAAAACTATACCTATAGTTGCCAAAATGGTTCTAGTAAAACAGCTTTAATACCTATATCTAGCTGTAGATCTAAATATGAAGACTTTACATATGCATTCGGGTGTAATGAAGTTAAAGACTTTTATAGAACTTGTGTCAACCTTTATACCTGCTTGGGAAGTCAGGTTAACTTAAAAGGCTGTGACTCCTATAAGAGATAAATAGCAAAAAATGGCTACGAATTTAACACGGGTAAAATGGAAGTAGAAATAGCTTTAGCTATTACTGTATCAGTGATAGCTAAAGCTAGCAGCTCCATCCGCCATATTTCGTATTAAGTTAGAGAAAAACGGGGGCAGGCCTTGCATTTAATAAAACAACCTGAGTTCGGGATAAGAAAAGGTAACGCCTCATTATCCACTGGCACTTTATTTTTCAGTAACTTACAGAGGCCAAAAAATGATAGCTTTCATTTTTAAGCCATTTGAAATTATAAAATCAACAACTTAAATCTACTTTTTCAAAATAAATTATTGTTCTCTGCAACTGTTTGATTATAAAGATGGCAACTAATCAATAAAAGATACCAAAGTTAAAGACTTATCCCTAACTCACTTGAATACCATACTCAGCCGCTAAAACCTTAAACTCTACACTATTAATAAACTCCCCTATCAATTCCTCTCGTGACACTCCTGAGTTAAGCTGCCCAATCCAGAAGATTTTTCCTGATTCATCTGAAACACGCCCTAAAATAGTTTCATAGGCTATTTCAACAAAACGACTATCATCATGCGCTTGTGCAATAAACTCCTGACTAAAAAAGAACCCTTGCGCAAGTTCTCCAGCATTTATCGTGCTATTGACCAAGTTCGCCACCCAAAAATCTAAGCCCTCTTGTTCAGCATCCCTACCAAGAATATTAATATAAAACCGTCTTACAAAGCTATTCAGTTGAAATAGCGTGTCATCACTTTCGGTGTAAGCAGAAATACCTGCATCAGTCGCTAACCTTGCCATTTCTTCACTTTGAAAAAAACCATATAAAATAAATACTTTTAGTGTCCCTTTATCTAATTCAGGAACCAAAGCAAGGAACCAAAGGGTGGGAACCAAAGGGTGGGAACCAAAGGGTGGGAACCAAAGGGTCAAACCAAAGGGTCAAACCAAAGGGTCAAACCAAAGGGTCAGGTCTTGAATTTTGCATAATAAAGAGTAAATTAACTTACTAGAGGCTCAATATTAAATTGTAGGAAAATATAACGAAATACAAAAAAACGGGGGTCAGAGTAAAATTTAATGTGATTTTTCAACCTCACTCTGACCCCCTAATTCTATGGCTGTCCCCAATGTCGTTTTTGGTTTTTATAAACTGAACGGGGTAAAGACCCCGCTCAGTTTAAAATATTACATTTGAGTTTGACGACGTTTTGATGCGGCTAAACCTAGAAGATATCGGAGTCATTGCTGAAATCAATGCCCATTTCTTCACTAGGCACCTCACTAGGAAGCCAAGCTAACATAACAAACGCCACTAATAATAAAGGCAAGCAGTATATTTAAGACTAAACCTTCTCGTGCCATCTCTTTAATGTGAAATTTATTAGTGCTGTAGACAATCGCATTCGGCGCGGTGGCAACAGGCATCATAAAAGCACAGCTAGCACTAATGGCCGCTGGCATCATTAATAACTGTGGGTCTATCCCTGCCGCACCCCCCGCAGTGGCAAGTATCGGCATTAATAGTGTTGCTGTTGCAGTATTACTGGTTAATTCGGTTAAGAAGGTCACAAATAAACAAATAGATAAAATTAAAACAAACACAGGCAGTGTTGATAAACCTGTCAGCATAGTGCCCATTTTTTCACTTAAGCCTGATGCAATAAAGGCCTTGGCAATTGCAATGCCGCCTGCAAATAATAGCAACATGCCCCATGGAATATCAGTGGCCGTTTTCCAATCCAATAAAGCATTATGCTGATCGCTGTGTGTTTCGCCATTCGGGATAAGGAACATTAACACCACGCCTAATAAGGCAATAGTGCTATCGCCAACGGCTTGCAGACCTAAATAATGGCTCCAAAGTTGACGTGTGACCCAAGCAAGTGCCACTAAGAAAAATACAATTAATACTCTTTTTTCAGCACTACGCCATGCACCGAGCTCAGGTAAGACGAAGCGTTGTTTGACGGATACTTTACGCGTTAGCCAAAACGCCATTAGTGGAATACCTATTAAGACAATCGGGACGGCGGTTTTCATCCAACTAAGAAAGTCTATTTCTTTGCCCGTTGCCTCTTGATAAATACTGATAAAAATAATATTAGGCGGGGTTCCGATAGGCGTGCCTACGCCACCTAAGCTTGCAGAATAAGCAATGCCTAAGGTTAAAGCAACCGCCATCGTATCATCTTCAATATCTTGCAAAGCGGCAAGAGCGATAGGCAATAAAATCAGTGTAGCCGCCGTATTTGAGATCCACATGCTTAATAAAGCGGCGGCAAACATAAAGCCAATCACCACACGCCGACCATTATTGACCCCAACTAAGCGCACCATATAAATGGCAAGTCGTCGATGCACGCCACTTTTTTCCAGTGACTTAGATAGCATAAAGCCGCCCATTAATAATAAAATCACATGACTGCCTAAAGCCGCTGAGACTTCTTTATGCGTCAATACCCCCGCAAAAGGAAATAAAGCAAAAGGGATCAGTGAGGTGGCGGGAATAGGAATTACCTCAGTGACCCATAATATAACGGTTAACAGAGTAATCGCCGCTGTCCATGCGAGTTCGCTGCTTTGTAAAAAAACATGACTTAAAATAAGCCCAGTCATAATCGACAGAGAAAAGGCGCTTGCCAGTATGCTTAATTGCTTATTACTCATAAGTTATTGAATATCGTCTAAGGAAATAGGGGAAGAAATCATTTATAAGAGACACTTGAGGTGATCACTTATTCAAATCAGTCATTATTTGTTACAATTAAGCTTAGCTGTATCAGCGTATAACTAACTTCAATATTGCTAGATATTTTTGTACGACGCAACAAAAATATTAAAATCATGGCACATACCTAGATAAAAACATAAAGCATGACTCACGATATAAAGCATCCAGAAAAAATAAGCATACTTCGGCTGTCCGCCATTGGCGATGTGCTTATGATGCTCCCTGCTATTCGCTTACTTAAAAAACAGTTTCCGCATACCCAAATTGATTGGCTGGTTGATCGTTCGATTGTTAGCTTATTAGCTGAGCTGAAGGATGTTAATATTATTGCTATTGATAAGCCCAAGACCTGGGTTGATTTTTGGCACTTTAGGCAGCAATGGAAACAGCACAATATGGGGCAACTGCTTAGTTTTCAAACGAGTTCTTTGAGTAATATACTCATGCTGCTTGTAAATGCGGAACATAAAACTGGTTTTGGCGCTCCCTATGCCCGCGAAGGTCATCAGTATTGTTGTGATACTGCTTACTCATTAGCGAACAATTTACATCAAGTCGATATTTTTTTTGAGCTAGCTAAGAAGTTTTCGGGGCTTAATGAGCCGATTAAGATAACAGCCGCTGATTTAGAGTTACCGACCAGCAGTGCTGATAACAAATGGGCAGCTGCGCAGTTACAAACTCACACTCGCTGGATTGCGATTAACCCGATGGCCTCCGCTTTGGATAGAACATGGCCTGTAGAACGCTATATAGAGGTCATTAATCATTTGCAGCAAGAGTACCCTGATACGGGGCTGGTCTTAACAGGCGGCCCTAGTGAAAAAGAAAGGCAATTTGCCAGTCAGATTGAACAACAGACAACAGCAAACTGTTTAAACTTAGTGGCAAAAACGACATTGACACAATTAGCCGCACTTTTTAAGCAGGTCAATTTACTTATTGCCCCCGATACAGGTCCCATACATCTAGGCGCGGCACAAGGTACAATATGCCTAGGTTTATATGCAGCTAAACGCCCTGAATATACGGGGCCTTATCAACAAGCAGATCATTGTATCAATGCCTATCCCGAAGCGGCTGAAAAGCTGATGCATAAAAAAGCCGCGCAACTCGCTTGGCAAAAAAATATTCCAGGCGCGACCGCAGTAGAGCTTATTTCAGTCGACCAAGTGATGCAGAAAGTTAAGCAGTTATATAAACATCATTAAAGAAAAATAAATAGATTTTAAAATATGAATATTTTAGTTTTTTCTCCCTCGTGGGTCGGTGATATGGTCATGGCACAGTGCTTATTTAAAAGCCTACGTGAACAATATCCCGATGCCATTATTGATGTTGTATCTCCGCCCTGGCCTTATGATTTATTAAAGCGTATGCCAGAGATTGATCAGCATTATAAAATTGATGTGCAACGCGCTAAATTTAGCTGGCAAGCACGCCGAGACATCGCAAAAAAACTACAGCATAAGCATTATGATTGGGCAATTACGCTGCCTATTACGTGGAAATCTGCCTTAACAGGGTATTGGGCGGGGGCAAAAAAACGCACGGGATTTCTGGGTGAAATGCGTTATATTTTATTAAATGATGTCCGTCGTTTAGATGAGCAACGTTTAGCTTTTATGGTACAACGCTATGTTAGCCTAGGGCTAGAAGCGCAGGCGACAGTGCCAAAATTAAGTGATCTTCCCGTGCCTAAGCTCAGCATTGACACAGAAAATGTAGAGGATTGGTTAGCAAAATTACAGCTTCAGCGTACGGATAACATTATTGCCTTAATGCCAGGGGCTGAATTTGGTCCTGCGAAACGTTGGCCGACTGAAAAGTATGCGCAGATAGCTAAACGCTTAACTGAACAATCTTATCAAGTGATGCTCTTAGGCTCGCCTAAAGACTTTGCATGTGCGGCGGAAATAGAAGAAAAAAGTGGTGCTGAACTGATCAATTTATGTGGTAAAACCACGCTTTTAGATGCCGTGGATTTATTATCTTGTGCAAGTTTAGCGATCAGTAATGATTCTGGATTGATGCATATTGCCGCTGCTGTTGGCATACCGCAAATTGCTATTTACCGTAGTTCCACGCCTGAATTCACCCCCCCATTAAATGATAAAGCGATTGTTTTACAAGCTGAATTTAATAATTCTACGATTAATAAAATTAAGCTAAAATCATTAGAGGGCATTACAGGGTTTAAAGATGTGCCTGTGAGTGCTGTAGAGTCAGCAATACAATCCATTTTGTAAATTCAAGTAATCAAATAGCCATGAAAATAGTTGTCGCACCCGATTATAAGCTTGCAGATATTCAGCAATTTTTAGAAAATATACAAGCTCAGGGAAAAGTTGAATATCAAGGTCGTAATACGATTAAATCACTGCGTGTTGCTGATCAAAATTGGAACGTAAAAATATTTCGCCTTCCACACTTGATTAACGCGATAGTCTATCGTTATTTTAGAGCCTCAAAAGCTCAG
>WTCM01000112.1 GCA_013138595.1 Methyloprofundus sp.
CAGCTGCTTAAGTTGTTTTGTGCATATAGTCATATGAAGTCGTCAGTTTACAAAGTAAGTGTGAACATAGGCAACAGGGCTATTCGCCCTGTATCCCGACTTTCAGTCGCCAAACTCTCTAACCCACCCGCTTTTAGCGGGTGGTTGTTTAGTCGCACAGTGCGGATAAATCCGCACCTACAAAAAAATATCTAAGTTATTACATAGCCTGAGTTCGGAATAAAAAATTTAGACAATACCTCGTCATTCCCGCAGTTTTTTTAGCGAGAATCCATTGCTTAAGCATATAGATTCCTGCTAGAGAGCATGCAGGGATGACGGTGTGTAACTGAGAGTTATGGGTAATCAGGAAAAACAAAGTAAACTAATTAATGCCCTCGCCCTTAAAAAAACTTTTCGCCCCCGATAAAACGCCCTTATTTCCCTTTATTGATGGTCTGCGTGCCTTATCCATCTTATGGGTTATTTCACTGCATACCCTGTGGATGTTTGGCTATTTTCTCGATCAACAGGCGTTTATCGAATTCAGCACTCGTGCTGAACTATCGCCCTTTTTTCAAGGTCATTTGGCAGTAGACAGCTTTTTTGTGATTAGCGGTTTTTTAATTGGCTATTATCTATTCCGCGAATACCAGCAGCATCAAACTCTTCAATTAAAGCAGTTTTATCTGCGCCGCGCTTTGCGTTTATTACCTGCATATTTTGCAGTGATGCTGATGGTCGCTGCTACCTATCCCCAAAATTTACATAGCCTTTGGGCAAATATTTTTTATGTTAATAATTTTTTACCGCTAGAGCAGCAATTTATGCCGTGGACCTGGTCACTGGCGATAGAAGAACAATTTTATACGCTACTCCCTTGTTTAATACTCTTAATAGCCAAGACTCGACGTACTTTACTGGTTTTAGTGCTACTATTTTTGCTTTCGTTTATCATTCGTTTCTCACTATCCTACTCTAATCAGCTACAACTCCCCTTACCGCTACATGAAGTCATTGATAAACAGCTGATGTACAACTATTTTGATCTTATTTACGATAAAAGCTACAGCCGTTACGGCGGTCTTATCGTTGGAGTAATTGTGGCATATTTAAGCGTGTCGACCCAGACAGTCGAATTTTTAAAGACTCATCATTACTGCCCTCAGAAACTCAAGCGTTTGTGCTTGATCCAGCGACACATGCCCAAAATTAAAAGCACCACCAATGTTAGTCTCAAAAAAAACGAAAACTTCTGCGACCGGGCATGGGAATGGATTGTTACTCTCAAAAAGTGGAAGTGAATTAAAATACGCCAAAACTATATAATGAGTCCATGGGGCTACTTCTACACCCTCTGGGGTAAAACCTCCATTTAAGGCTTCACGGACTGTTACTGTTGGGTTAACGACCGGAACATAATCAAAAAGATTGCTAATCGTCAGATCTCTAATATCAGGGGTCTCGCCAGAGAGTCTTGATAAAATATCAGTCGCTGAAGCATAACCACAAGTAGCACTATCACCAGCAACGCCTGAGCCAATTTCCATGACAGAACTAAATCCGGACACCATGCATCGATTAGTGGCACCCCAGGCAGGGCGATTTGCCAAGCTTAAGATCACAGGTGTCAGAAGGGCTGATTTTGTAAAGGATCGCTTAGATAGATTTGGGACAAGTCCTAATTCAGGGGTAGGATTTTTTATTATTTTTTTACCTGATTTATTATTCATTTGAGTCAACCATAAAATGAGGGACATTTCTTACGGTTAAACTTTAACAGCATCCACTTGTTGCGTATATTGTACTAAAGTACAGTACACGCAGTTTTTTTGTAAATAAATGGAACCAGGCTTTAAGATATCCTCATGCCTATCTCGATTTAAGCAACCCTAAATTATCATCGGGGCTTCCAACGTTAGGCATTATTCAGTGTGCCCCCGAATTTACTGGTTAGTTTTTCTGGATTCATGTATCATCCACTATAAAAAGCATTATATAAGAACAACTTGATGATGGTTTTCAAGATTCATGCACCTAATCAGGAAGAATTTTTTATTTGAGTATGATTAATCTAGTCTTATGAATTTAACAGTACTCGTAGTGACGACATCTCAATTGGCACGTTTTAATGAAGAAAATGGTGTTAAAATCATAGGCAACTTTGACAATGAGGTCGAGGCATTAAGGTTTGTCGATATAAATAAACCTGCTATTATTTTGCTTGATTATGAAATCGAAAAAGAAAATACTGAGCTTCTTGTTAAGACCTTGCTCATTGAATCGCCAGATAGTAAAGTTATTTTGCTCGGAGAAAAGTTACCGGATGAAGTTATTTTAAATTGTTTGATTAGTACTATTTATGGTTACCTAGAGCGGCGCGATGTAGAAACTTTTTTGCATAAAGCTATTTGCTCAATCGGTAAAGGAGAGGCATGGTTTAGCCGTAGACTTGTTGGACTTTTAATTGAGAGGCTTCGTGACTGATTTAATTATTGCTTCACCACAGCAAGATAAGATACGCCCTTGGGTTGATACGCTAAAGCCTTTATATTCAGTGAATTTTTTAGATAATGTTGAACCGTTTTTACCCACAACCACAAACAAACATAATAAGAAAATTCTATTAATTCTTGATGCTTCTTTGCTGACAGAAACACATCACTTACCTTTAATATGTAAGAGCTGTTATAAAGTACTTGTAGTTTATGAACAGCGTAATTCTGAGCAGAAAATTCAGTATATTTATGATGGAGCCTGGGGGTATTCTGACTATTCGGTTAACACGCAGCTAATGATTCGTGCTGTTGAAAGTATTTTAAATAATGAAGTCTGGCTGGAGCGGCAACTTATACCTCGGTTACTGAAAGGTGCTATCGCAAGAAGTAACTTACCAAAGAGCGATGAATTCAATTATGAAGCATTGGCAACGCTTTCCGTTTTAACTCACAGAGAAATCGAAGTAACTAGGCTGGTTTATCATGGCGATGATATTGACACTATTTCTCAGGCTTTAAACATTAGTCATCGAACCGTTAAAGCACATTTAAGTGCCATATACAGGAAACTCAATGTACCGGACCGTTTCCGGCTGATTGTATTTCTGAAGAATTTAGATGTGGGTCATTTGTCGAATGTAGATGTTTTCTTTGAGGCTGATATACAGGTTAATTAATCTGGGAGAGTGTAGGTGAATCGGGACTTTCCTTGCCATACATGGCTACGAACTTAAGATGGGACAAACATTAGGGGATGCCCCGTGTTAAGCCTATAGCCAAAAAACCACGCTAAATAGCGTGGTTTTTACTTTATGGCAAACAATCTTTATTAATTAGCCCCCACCACATTCACTGTTTAAGAGTATGCCCTAAACCCTGATGCATAGCATTTAAAATATGACCATTATCGGCATCAATTTCCCAGGAAAATACCCCTGCCAAACCGTTATTAATCACAAACTCACCTTTTGCTATCACTGATCGCGGATTATCATAGCTAATATATTCACCGGTACTGGCGCGATAAAGAGAAGCTGCTTCGGCAACTGCATCATACTGATAAATAAAACCATTGATCCCTGCACCATTTTCTCCCCCTAAATAATTCACTTCTATATCTTTATAATCCAGTACCCCGGCTTCCCAGCTACCCTCCATTGCACCGTTACCCTGGTCATCAACAACCCCTTTCCATCCGCGCCCATACATTGCAGCACCGACTACAATTTTACTGGCGGGAACCCCTGCATTAATCAGGTTATCTACCCCATCACTGACATTAAACCCCGCATTACTATCATTATCTGTAGGATGTAAGGCAGAGTGGTGACCCACTTCATTATTCCATGCACCGTAGAAATCGTAAGACATGGCAAAAAAGTAATCGACATACGCTGATGCACTGACATAATTCACATTATTCACCTTTGCTGCAGATACATTCATCGCCGCTGTCAGTTCATACGTTCTACCTGTTTCTTCCTGCAACACATCCAAAGCACTACGCAATTCGGCCATTAAATCTGCAAATCCCTGAGCGTCTGCAGCTGACCCTTTACTGGCATTTGCTCCCTCACCGCCTGGAAATTCCCAGTCAACATCAATCCCATCAAAAAAATCATACTGTTTGATAAAGGCAATGGCTGAGGCAACAAAAGTGGCTCTTCTAGCCGGATCATTGGCAATATCAAAAAAAGGATCGGATAAAGTCCAGCCACCGATAGAAGGCAAAATCTTAATACCCGGATTTTGCTGTTTCATTTTGATTAACTGCCCAAAATTACCCCGCACCGGATCATCCCACACATCACCTGGGTACGATTTTTCCAGCGTCGCATAGCGATCCACCAAAGTCACGGTGTCATCTGCCTGATCCGCACATTCTGACTCTATTGCAGTACGCGCTCCGGCTAAGGCCGAGGTATTATCACCACAGATTGCGATAAAACCATATAAAACATGTGTTAAATTTGCCGCAGGGATATTTGATACATGATAGTTACGCCCATAAACACCCCATTCGACAAAATAACTGGCAACCACTTTACCGGTGGTATTATTATAAGCCTGGTTATATTCTCCTAAAGTCCACTCTCCTGTCGTATCATCTGGATCGGTTGTTCCCGTACCAGTACCCGCATCACCCGCGGCAACAATGGCAACAGTCACTGCATCACTTAGCGTACAAACATCAGCTCCATCCTGGATATTACATAATTCAACCTGGAATTCATAGTCTCCTAAACCTGTTAGACTCACTTGCGTTGCAGCGCCTTGTGCCTCATTAGTCCCCTGGGAGGCAATCATGGCACTATAAACGGTTTGCCCATTTTGCACTAAGTTCCAATGATCACCATTGATACCCCACCACATATCCCAGTTTATATCGACATTCACACTTTCCCCTGTCAGTTCCATACTTGGAGCCAACCAGGCAATAACGGGCTTGGCAGGTGCATCTGTATTGCCCGTTTCTCCCCCTGTTTCACCACCGCCTGATGTTGCCCCGTCACTAGCAACGCTAATCAGCTTGTCATCACTTTGGCTACATCCAGAATCATTACAAATTTCTACGACTAAATTGTAACTCCCATCAACCAGACTAATATCACATGCTCCGCTTTGAGCTTCCGAGCCATTGGGAGTTAATTGCCCTGTACATTTTTGTTCAGTATTGACTAATAGTTTCCAGCTATCCGCATTTTCACCCCACCACATATCCCACTGAACATTAATATTGTTTGTCGTTACGCTGTCGGGTAACCAGGAAATGACCGGCTGAGCAGGTGCAGCGACAGAATAGCTTCCATAACCCGCCAAACTGGCAGCGACTATCGAAAGCGCAAAGCGCTTATTATTAGAATTTGACATTTTAGGCTCCATATTAAGGTTTCAGCAATTTCCCCACCACGAGTAGATACATTGTTCTAGCGTCTCTAGGTCACCATTCAAAATGGAAACAGATAGCCTTATAGTGCAGCTTATTCTGGTAAGTTTTAAAAATTGCCTGAAGCTAAGTATCTATAAAAATCTAATTCTATGCATGGCTATTTACGCCAATTTATTGACTGTGCATT
>WTCM01000213.1 GCA_013138595.1 Methyloprofundus sp.
GGGGAGGGCGCGCGTAAAATTGCATTGGCTTTTTGGGAGCGAAAATTTTTCACACTCATGCCGCGTAATTTAGGCGAAAAAGCCCACATGCCTGGTTGTATACCAGGCGCAATATCATAAGTAGGAAAAGGGTTAGGGCTATCAGGTGTTGCACCGTTCAGCTCCAATACTTCTAGTTTGATACGAATAATATCTGGATCACCATCGCCATCTAAATCATCACTTTTGATTAAAGCATCCTCAGCGATACGGCTGCTCATCATGGTGCGCATAGACACATTATTCATACCTAAAACAAAGGCGGCGATATTGTAAGGGTTATCAGGCTCACACAATAAAGATTCGGAAATATCTACATTATCAATGGTTTGTGCTTTGCGCCATTCGGGGTGTAAATCTACGCAAGGCTTTTCAACCTTAAGAGCCTGGCTAAGTTGCGGTGTTTGTCCTTTGGGTAAATCAATGCCTGAAGCACGTTGAAAAAAATCAGGTTGTAGCCAGATGCTGAGCGCGATGAGAGCGAAAACAACGGGAATAAGACGGTAATATAAGCGTTTGTTGGGCATAGTGGGGCGGGTGGAAATAGGGTTTTTCGTAGGATGGGAAGGAGCATAGTGACTTGAATAGTTGCTACGCAAAATCCTAAATTATTAATGGCTTATAATAACATGCTTTACTAGCTCTTATAGTATACTCATTTATGGGGTTTGATAGGGTGTCGTTACACTTTTTAATCTCGCTCCTCAGTATATTGTAAAGTTTATATATACTGAGTTAAATATAGGTAACTTCTCATTATCCACTGGCATGGAATAATACAAAAAACCGTTCCTGCATGCTATTAGAAGAAACCTATGCTCAAGATGGATTCCTGGTAAACAGACTTCAGGAATGACGATCTTTTACCTGTTTAGTAATATTTGATGGAATTATTCCTAATGAAAATAAGTAAGAAAAATTCTAGTGGCTCTCTTAAGTTAGCATCCATAGATGCAATACGAGGTTGGGCGATCTTTTTGGTTATAATTTCGCATACAGGAGGAGCATTTGCTGAATTGCCTTGGCGAATAAAGGCAATGACTAATTTGGGGTGGTTTGGTGTTCAGTTATTTTTTCTTGCAAGTGCCTTTACTTTGGTTATGTCTTGGCGAAGACAAGAAGGAAGTTATTGGAGGAAATTTACTAAGTTTTTTATTCGCAGATTTTTTCGCATAGCTCCCATGTATTATTTTGGGTGTTTATTGTATTTTTTAATTCGACCACCGTTGGATAACTTTAGTTTTGAACAGCTTGCTGCCTCTTTAGTCTTTTTGAATGCTTGGTCGCCCCAATATATGACGACTTTAAATGATGCTTGGCAAGTCGTACCTGGTGGTTGGAGTATTGGTGTTGAGTTTAGTTTTTATCTTATATTCCCTTTTTTAATTTTATTTGTAACTTCTTTAAGCAGAAGTATTATTTTTTTCTTGCTTAGCTTAGTATTAGCATTTTTGTCCTATTACTTTGGTTTAGACTATTACGAAAATATTTATGGGTATGATGCTGCTGAGAAATTCATGTTTTTTTGGTTACCCAGCCAGTTAGGTATTTTTTCTTTAGGCTTTATTTTATATTTTTTTTCTCATAGTCAGCATCATGTCATAAACATGCTTAAACAAGTACTGAGTAAATATGCGTTATTTATTTATTTGAGTGGAGTTGCTTTGGTTCTCGTATATGCTCAGGTAGGCACTAATAAACACTTTTCAGGTTTGTTTCCTTGGTTGCCTGCTCATTACATTGTTTCTTTTGTTTTTCTTTTATTTACCGTACTTATGCTGGAAAAGGACTTTTCTATTTTAGTCAACCCAGCTATTGTAAAGCTTGGGCAAGTCAGTTTTAGTGCCTATATTATTCATTTTTCAATTATTCAGGTATTCCACAATTTAGAACTCATTGAGAGTACTGGTATTATTTCTATTTTATATTTTGGTTTAGTTTTAACGCTTGTTACAGTGATTACCTTTGTGATATCAACATTGACCTATAATTTTATTGAACTTCCATTTGTGAGACTTGGACAATTATTAACAAAAAAAATTAGTGCTTGATAGTTTTATTAAGCTGGCTGGCTCTTGATTTTTTAGTTAATTAAGGTCTATTTCAGCTGCTTTACTTGCAGCCGCCGCTAAGGATTCGCGTAAGTTGTTTTCACATTTTTTCAGTTCATTCACTGCATCAGCGCGCATTTTCTTGCCTGCATCAGCAATCTCTAAGCTTTCATTAATCGTTTCAATTAAGGTGATATTCGCTTGCTTTACCGATTTAAGGTCAAAGACTCCGCGCTCTAACTCCTTACGCGTCGCTGAATTGGCATGTTTAAGGTTTGCTGCATTTTTTTCTAATAAATCATTGGTTAAATCCGTGACAGATTGTAATGTCTCAGCGGCTTCAGAAGAGCGATAAATCGCGACTGCAGTGGCTAATTGTTGTCGCCATAAAGGAATCGTATTAACAATCGTTGAATTGATTTTATTCACTAAACGTTTATCATTTTCTTGAACTAAACGAATACTCGGTAGGCTTTGCATGGTCACTTGGTGGGTCAAACGTAAGTCATGGACTTTACGCTCTAAATCATCGCGTGCAGCGCGTAAATCCCTAAGTTCTTGTGCTGCAATCAATTCTTTTGAATGCTCAGCAGATTGCGCTTTTGCGGGGATGTCTTGCGTATCTAATTGCTTTAATTTTTCTTCACCCGCTGCAATGTAAATTTCCAACTCATGAAAATAGGCTAGGTTAGCCGTATAAAGTCTATCTAGCTTAGTAATATCTTCTAATAAGCTAGTACTATGCGTATCGAGTTTATTAGTCACATGATCAATCTGTTTGCGCACATCGTCTGACTCTTGTAAAAACTGACTAATAGAACTGGATTTACCCAGTAGTTTCTCAAAAAAACCTGTTTTCTTATTAGGGTCTATTGCCTCAATATCAAAGCCACGAATAGCGCTGACCATGGTATTTAAATCAATCCCTGCCGAACCTAAGTCTTTGTTTTGCACACCTTCCAGCATTTTATCAGAAATAGCGGTCAGTTCTTTTTGCGCTTTAGTGCCGAAAAATAGAATAGAATGACTATCGCTCATATCTATTTCAGCGAGTTTACTAGCAATAAGTGCTGTTTTATCACTAGATTGGTTAGGCTCTAAAATATCTATATTAATGCTAGGGCTTGCGGCATGAAAAACCTCACTACCAGGAATAGTTATATCTTCTGTGGTCTTTTCTTCACTCATTTTTTAAATAATCCCTTCATTTTTTAATTGGATGCTTAATACTTCAATTTGTACATCAAGATCTAAGAGGTCATCTTCTAATAATTTTTGTTTTTGTTCGATAAAAACAGATTCTATGGTTTGTAAAATTTTATCAAAGCGGGTCGCGAGTTGCTCTGATTGATGTTTTGTTTGCATATCCGCGTAACCTTGGGTGACTTTTAAGCAGCCATCAAGATAAGTATTTAGAAATTTTCTAGCCTTTCTAATCTCTTTAGGGTCATCTTCAAGCATTTTCATAATGTCTCTTGCGTGTAGACAAATAGTCGTAATTCGCTGATTAAAAAGGCGGTTCTGAATCTGTTTATTCGCCAGTTCTATTCCCGCAATTTTTTGCTCTGCTTGAGAGATCGTCGCGGTTATTTCTTCAACGGAATAGCCATGCGTCCCTGCGACCATTTTTTCATGGCGTGGATCCAGCCCATAAAATAATACCATCCCTGTAAAAGCACCTAAACCAAAGATAAGTGAGACGATTAAGGAATGACCTGCGCCTACAAGCGCAATCATAGCGGTACTAAGCCCGATAAGGCTAGCCGCTAAGGTTTTAAGCGGCCATTTTGGCGCTTCTGTCACTTTCTTATCTTGATAAAGATGTTCAGCAGCAATTCCTTCACGCAAGAGTTTAGCGGCCAATAAATAAGCCATACAGCCGCCGATATTGGTCATAATACGTAAAAAATCACCATAGATAAAAGATAAAATAGAGGCAGGAATTAAGGCTAGCGGGAGAAAATAAAGCAATAAACCGCGTGTATTATGCAATAAACCTTCTGAATGTTTTTTGAGGTAAGTCGCTGGCTGTTCTGTTGGCTCTGTATTATTCATAAACTTGGGTTACTTGACGCTTTCTTCAAAACCAAACGGAGTCACTTTATATAAAGACTGACAAGTGGCAAGGCTGATAGTGGTAATTAATAGCAATAAACCAATTATTGAGCGTAATGTTTTAGACATAATTACCTCTTAAAACTGTTGAGCTTTATGACGCGCAGCATTGGCACCTTGTGGATTATTTTGTTGCTCACGTGCTTGCGCAATTAATAACCAGTTTTTCTTTTTCAGGGCAGCATCGCCCGTTGCGAGTAGTGCTGATTTTTTGGCAAGATTTTCTGCAAGTTCAGCTTGCCCTTGTTGTAATCGAATCACGGCTAATTTATACAGTGATAAGGCATTTCTGGGTTCTATGCGTAATGCACTTTCCAGCGTTGCCACCGATTCATTATAGTCACCTTGTTGGTAGCTATTATCCGCTTGTAACAGTAAAGCAACGACCACATTAGAGGAGGCGGCTTTTGCCTTAGGTTGAATCACTAGCTCTTGTTGTTCGATAATGACAGGAGCAGGGATGACCTTTACTTTTGCATCATTATTGATAGGTTTGGGTTTAGCTATCGCGGGCTTCTCTGGTGTATAAACAGGTGCTGGGGATTGTTTTTCAGGTGTACTGGTACAGCCTGAAAAGACCAGTATAAGACTGCTTAGTAAAGAAATTTTTTTGATCATACTTTTATTTATTAATGATTCAATTTCTGAAATGGTTTAATGACATTAAAACCTCAAAATATATACTAATTAACTGATGTTACGCATACTCCAGATAGAGTGCGAGCTGTAGCAACCTGACAAAAACTATAAGTTATTGATTTGTAATTAATAGCGCGTAACATCAGTTAATTAAAAAGAAAACAAAAAGATTAAACTAAAGCCAAACAGATAAGCAGACACTAGCTTTATTCTGCTTATAACGGGAAGGAATTGCCAGCTTATCAAGATGGACTTTTTTACGCTTAATACTATTTTTTTGATCAATTGCATTAAATGATGAATAGGCTTTAAACGACGAAATAGCTTATATAGCAATAGGAAAATAATAAACATTGTTAAATTAACAATAATCGCTTCATTTTTTTGCCGACTTTCAGGCATAATATTATGCAATGATGATTCGGCTATTTCTTCAATGATTTCAACACATAAATGAAAAATTTCAATCATCAGTTCAAGCAGCATTGATAGACCTTCTATAATCCAATCAAAGCCAAAAACGAGAGCTAAGCCAGCCACAAATTGTAGGGCAACACCGATGAGCATTTCCTTATCAGAGTGATAAGGGATATCTTCTATTTGTATCTCAGGCTTTATCTCAGCCTTGTTTTCTATTTCAAAAGTATTTTCTATTTGTTCCATAGTTCCATTAATTTTTTTCTATTCTATTTATTTATTTATGTGTTTGCGTACGCCATAAATCGACAATTTCATCCACATCAATATGATCCACGCCTTTACGCCAACTGATAAAATAATCCACATCATTACTTTTAGGCTCAGGATTAGGCTTATAAATTTGTACACGTGTCGGTAAGGGCGCGGCTTCTCCTAGTACCAATGCTTCTCCTCTACCTAAAGAAGCTAATATATCCGCTAAATCACCTTCTGCTTCAGGGACTAGTCCGCGAATATAGTTTTGGTCATCTGAGTTAGTCGTGCGCAAACAAATAAATGAACTACACTGTGCCAGCATTGTTTCCGATAATTCAGTCGGGCGTTGACTAATTACGCCAATGGAAACTCCATATTTACGTCCTTCTTTGGCAATACGTTCCATCATGCGCTTAGTACCTTCATATTGTCCATTTTTTTCTCTAGGAATATAGGCATGTGCTTCTTCACAGACGAGGGTAATCGGAAATTCGCGGCGTTTAGGGTTCCAATAATTAAACTCAAACGCTAAGCGACCGACTTGTGCGCAGACAGCAGGGCGGACATCGGTGGGAATAGAACTTAAATCAATCACGGTAATATTAGATTGGTAAGCGCCTATACCGATAAATTCACGCAATAGATCCGCCATTGTTTCAGAGCTATTACGTTTTTTAGGTTTTAATAAAAAATCATAACGCACATCGTTAAAACGGCTTTGCATACGCACTAAAAATTCATCAAACTCCCCAAATAATGCACCTTTAACCTTACCAAAGTCTTTTTTCTCTTCATTTGCCGCTTTAAATTGACGATATAACTCAACCAGCGAGAAATAAATAGGCGTATCAATAGTGACCGCACCTAAGCCAATTTTTTTAGCGGTCTCGCGCTTGAGTTTCTGTATCACTTCACGCATAAACGCCATCTGAGTGGAAGAGCCAGCACCACCACGATCAATAAATAAATCAATCAATTCGGCATAAGTCATCATCCAATAAGGCATTTCTAGCTCATTTGCCTGTACATAATTGACCGTTTTTTCAGGAAATGCAGATTGCATATTGCCTGCTTCATCTGTCCAGCAATACTCACCGTGTAAATCAAGTAATATCAGGTTGCTGTTGGGCATGGTTTGAATCGTGCGTTGCAATAAACTGGTGACTGTCCAAGATTTACCCGATCCTGTTTGCCCTACAATCGCGAAATGACGGCCAAAGAATGAGCGTGGATTAAGGCTTAAGTGATAATCTTTATGAGCAGATAGCTGTCCAATATAAAATTTAAACTGGTTATATTGAGAAAAAATAGCCTTAATATCAGCCAGCCCTACCGCATAAATTTTAGCGCCAGGCGTAGGGTAATGGCGTACACCACGGATAAAGGTATTATCTGCTTTGAGCTCTCCGACAGGAATCAGAGAAAAATAGCGATCCGTGCAACGCTCTCCTTGTTCAAAGTGATCCTCTTCCCATGTTTTAAAAACCATCGCAAGTACGGCTATATGTGCTTGGCGAATCACCGTATAAGAACCTATACTGGCGGCGAGTGTTTGTTCTTCGCCTATGCTGATCAAAGGGGTTTCTGTGGTAAATTCCTTAACCACCCGAGCACACATTCCGTCGCCCCTAACTTCCGTGAGTCTACCGATTAAAATATTTTCCTGTTGTTCAGCCATCACTTGTCCCTTTTATGTGTGCGGGTATCTCTATATTATAAACTGATGTTATTTAAAAAATAGACTCAATCTTTAAAATGTAATATTATAACATTTCATTTTTAATGTTTTAGAGTTAGCTATGTGTCGCAAACACACCTTATTTATGGTCATTATGATGACCTCACTTTCAGCAATAGCAGAGCAGGTACAGGAATTAACACCGATTATTGTTTCTACGCCATTACACCAACAGGGTTTTGAAACGGCGCAAGCTGTGACACTATTAGCAGGAGATGAGTTGACACTCAAACAAGCCACGACGATTGGTGAAACATTAAAAGATGAGCTGGGTATTCATAGTATGTCATTTGGCTCTAGTGTGGGTCAGCCGATTATTCGTGGACAATCAGGCGTGCGTGTACAAGTCTTGCAAAACGGCTTAAGCAGTTTGGATGCGGCAGGAGTCAGCCCTGATCATGCGAATAGTACAGAAGCTATATTGGCGGAACGCATTGAGGTATTGCGTGGCCCCGCAAGCTTACTTTATGGCAGTGGTGCGGTCGGAGGTATTGTTAATGTGATTGATAATCGTATTCCTACCGTAGTGCCTGAGTCAGCAGAATTTGTTTTTGAACAGCGTTATAACTCTGTGTCTGACCAGTGGAACAGCGTGTTAAAGCATGATGCTGGTTTAGGTAAGTTTGCTTGGCATATGGATGGTTATTTTCGTACTAATGATGATTATCAAGTACCCACGGCATCAAATGGTTTGGGCTATGTAGAAAATACCGATGCACAAAGCTGGAGCGGCACATTAGGTGGCTCTTGGATTGATGATTGGGGAATGCTGGGGTTTTCCTATAATCATTTAGATAATAATTATGGTGTTCCACCTGTTGATGAATTAGTACGTATTGACTTAAAGCAAAATCGCTATGATGTGAGAGCAGAGTTTTATCAGCTTGCTACTTGGATCGACACGTTAAAAGTACGTTTTGCCTATAACGATTATCAACATGCTGAACTTGAGGACGGTATCACTGTGGGAACACAGTTTGATGTACAAGGAGTTGAGGGACGTGCCGAGTTAGTGCATAAGGAAATCGGCTTTATAGGTCATGGCGTGATTGGTTTTCAAGCGACTTATAAAGATTCTATTGCTATCGGTGAAGAAGCGTTTGTACCACCCTCAAAAACCCAAAATTATGCGGGATTTTTGCTGGAAAGAGTCGATATAGGCGATGTTTCCTATGAGTTTGGTTTACGGGTTGAAAACCAGATGATTGAGGCTGAGTCTTATCGTTCTACCTCCCATACACCTGTTAATACCTCGCTTTCTGCTTTATGGGATGCGCATGAGCATTTATTTGTCAGCTTTGGGTTTACGTTTGCACAACGTGCACCTGAGGTCGCAGAGCTTTTTTCTGACGGCGTACATTTTGCAGCACAAAGTTATGAATTAGGCGATGAAAACTTAGAGCTGGAAAGTTCTTATAATCTTGAACTCAGTTTTAAAACCCAGTTTGACTGGATGAGTGCCGAGTTAAATGTATTCCATAGCTGGAACCGAGATTATATTATGCAAGAAAATACGGGCAACTGGTTTAATATGGGCTCGGAAAGCTTTGTAGCAGCTTGTGCAGGAAATGAAGAGTGTCTGCCTGTTTATCAAGCCACACAGCAGAATGCCCGTTTTTATGGTTATGAAATCGAAGTGAATTTTCCTTTATGGGGAAACGATGACAACCAGTTTGATATTGATTTATTTAGTGACTTTGTACGTGCTGAGCTAGACGGTGGTGGTAATGTACCGCGTATGCCGCCGTTACGCTATGGATTACAGCTTAACTATTTTGGCTATGATGCCTTCACCGCAGGGCTAAGAGTGACACGTGCAGAAGCACAAAATCATCTGGGCGAAAATGAGACACGTACACCTGGCTATATATTATTAGATGCGAATATTTCCTATCGTCTGCAATTTACCGAAAACTATGAGGCATTAGTGTTTGTTAAAGGCAATAATTTACTCAATCAAACCATACGCAATTCCAGCTCCTTTTTAAAGGATTATGCGCCCGAATCAGGGCGTGGTGCAGAAATAGGATTAAGGATAAGTTTTTAAGATGACGGATAAAATTGATAATAAGCTGGTGCAAGGCAAGCATAACCACCACCGCTGTATTGACCATGCTTTACAGGTTGCGGAACAAGTGTGTTTAAAAAAGAAGTTACGACTCACAAAAATTAGACGGCAGGTGCTACAGCTAATTTGTGAAAATCATAAGGCGGTAGGGGCTTATGAGCTATTGGATCTATTTCGTGAATTCGACCCGAATGCAAAACCTGTGACCATTTATCGTTCGCTGGATTTTTTAATGGACATCGGCTTAGTACATAAAATAGAATCACAAAATGCTTTTATTGCCTGTTTGCAAGCTGAAAAACAGCATAAGTCAGTAATTCTTATATGCGGGCAATGTAAGAATGCGTTTGAAATTGATGCCACAGCTGTTTATGAAAACTTATTTGCTTTAAGCAAGCAAGCACAGTTTGAACCTCAATATTTAACCTTAGAGTTACATGGCTTATGTGTCAATTGCCAGAAAGTGTAATTATTAAAAGATACCATCCCTCAAAGGGATGTTATCTTTATCGGGAATCTATGCTTAAGTCACGAGATTCCTGCTAGAAGCATGTAGGAATGACGAATTATAGCTGAGCTTAAGTTTTCTTATTACCTTTATCATCACCTTTCTTACCACCCTTCCAATTCTTTTTCCGTTTTACCTTTTTCGCGACTTTTTTCTTACGTATAGCGGCTAATTCAACTAATTCCTTTTGCATGATTGCAGGGGTTTCAAAAGTCAGTCTACCTAATGAGCCGTCTCTAATTTCTGCTAATAATATTTTAGCGACTTTATCCATATCAATATTACCCCCTGCGCGTAAACACCCGCGTTTTTTACCAATAATCATGGATAATTCATAATCAGTCGCGGGCAGTGGGTCAATTTGATAACGCTTAGTTAAAGCCTCGGGGTAATTTTCTAATAAAAATTCGCCAGCAAAAGAGGCAACATCATCGTGTTTTAAAGCCGTATCTTTAATCGCTCCCGTGGTCGCTAAACGATAACCTGTATTGTAATTTTCTAAGTTCGGCCATAACATCCCAGGCGTATCATGCAGAATAATTCCATTGCGCAAATCAATACGTTGTTGGCGTTTGGTGACAGCAGGTTCATTACCTGTTTTGGCAATCGTACGTCCTGCTAAGGCATTAATTAAAGTCGATTTCCCCACATTAGGAATACCCATAATTAAGGCGTGAATGACTTTAGTGCCTTCTGATTTATGCGGAATCAGTTTACGGCACAAATCCACTACTTTAAGTGCAGAATCGCCTTGTAAGGCTGTTAAGGCAAGGGTTTTAACGCCTTCCTCTTTTTCTAAATAATCTTGCCATTGCTGAGTGCGCTCTGGGTCGGCTAAATCAGCTTTATTAAGTATTTTGATACAGGGCTTATCGCCGCGCATTTCTGATAAGAGCGGATTAGCACTGCTAAAAGGCAAGCGTGCATCCAGCACTTCTATCAGTAAGTCAATATCAGGCAGGCTTTCTTTGATCTCTTTGCCTGCTTTGTACATATGTCCAGGGAACCATTGAATTTTCATGGGTTTGTTTTTACTTAAGGGGGTTAAAAAGTGTGAGTGCTATACGTCCAAAACGCGTTTTGGACTCCGACGTAGAGCATGAGACCGTCAAAATATTATATGTAGGATGGGCAAAGGGCTTTTTCGTGCCCATCTTTTCGCTATGATGAGTGATGGGCATGGGATAAGGCTCCTTTGTCCATCCTACGGGTTTTGTACGTGTATGGTGGGCATGCTTAAATGCTCTGCATTCTGACGGCTAATAATCGACTAGGTTTTAGCAATATGCAAACCACATTCCTTTTTAGTCGCATCTTCCCACCACCAACGTCCCGCACGTTCATGTTGATTGGGTAAGACGGCACGGGTACAAGGCTCACAACCAATACTGATATAACCTTGTTGATGTAATTCATTAAACGGCACTTGAAAAGCTTCGATATAATCCCAAATTTGCTTAGAGCTTTGATTGACTAAAGGGTTAAATTTAATCAATGTTTGTTCAGGCGTAGAAAAAGCAGGATCCACTTGTATTTCTGGAATACTGTCCCGCGTATCGACGCTTTGATCTTTACGTTGCCCTGTAATCCAAGCATCGACTTGCGCTAATTTACGTTTTAAAGGCGCGACCTTACGAATTCCACAGCACTCTTTATGCCCGTCTTCATAAAAACTAAACAAACCTTTTTGTTTGACTAAGGCTTCTAAGCTTTGATAATCAGGGGTGAGTAATTCAATCTCAATTTTATAATGCTTTCTCACCTTTTCTATAAACTGGTAAGTTTCAGGGTGTAATCGACCTGTATCTAAGCAAAAGATTTGTATATCTGGGCGGATCTTTAAAGCCATATCAATTAACACGACATCTTCAGCACCACTGAATGAAAGTGCAACATTTTGATAATTTTCTAAGGCATGACGCAGAACTTTGCGTGGGTTTTTACCTTGTAATTCGGTTTGAACTTGTTCGATAGTGGTCATAGTTGTTTGTGCTGAGAAACAGTTTTGTAGAGCGGACTTGAGTCCGCGTGTTTGATGCTATATGAGCGGACTGAAGTCCGCTCATATAGCCAATTTAGCTCTGACTAAAATATTTTGCCAAAAAGGCATCAAAATCTAAGTTGTCATTCGCTTCAATGCTAGCTTGTTTAGCATGAGATTCTGCCGCCATTTTAGTAAACTCCAGAGTCTCAGTTTCACTCAATTGACGACTATTAAAATTAATCGCATGATGCTGAGAAATTTGATCGGCAAAACGTGCAAAAGGCTGTTTAGTGTCACGTAACTGCGCCAAAATCATAGCCGAGGGGGTTAGATCTGGATTTTCTACCAATTTGCGCTGTGCTACCAAAGCTTGATTATAAAAGTCCTCCGTTTCACCCGCATCCAAAATATCACAAATAGGCTGCATACGATCCAAGATACCATTTGCCCAATCTTGTAAGCGCACCGATTTTTGTCGATCCATTAAGCTTAAATCAGGTTTACGTCCCTGATGAGCCACTTTAAGCTGGTTGCTATTATTCACTTTAAAATCAGCCGCATCAATCTCAGGGCTATCATGTAATAAACAACACAGTAAAAAGGCTTCAATAAAGCGCGCACGATTGGCATCAATACCAATTGGGTTATACAAGTCTAAATCCAAAGAACGTATTTCCACATATAAAACCCCACGTCGCTTTAAAGCGAGCGTCGGTTTTTCACAAGGCTGGATAATTTGTTTCGGGCGTACTGTACTGTAATATTCATTTTCAATTTGTAAAATATTACTGTTTAGCTGCTGATATTCTCCAGCAACTTTAACCCCTTGTTTTTCATATTCAGGGTAGGGCGTATTAATCGCATGAGATAAGCTATCGACATACCCTTCTAAGGAATTGTAATCAATATTTAAGTCCGCTTGATTATTACTTTTATAACCTATATCACTCATGCGTAAAGAAGTTGCATAAGGGTGATACAGCGTGCCTTGATCCAACTCTTCAAATTGCGCCATTAATTCAGGGCGGCTTTTAAAAAAGTTTTTACAAATAGCAGGCGAAGCACCAAATAAATACAGGATCAACCAACCACGGTGTTGAAAATTACGAATTAAATCAAAATAAGCCGCAGATTTAAAATTATCTAATGACTCCTTTGAATCTTCCAGCTGGTGTAACACAGGCCATAAAGTTTCAGGTACAGAATAATTAAAATGCACCCCCGCAATAGCCTGCATTGTACGCCCATAACGATGCCACAAGCCTTGACGGTAAACATGTTTCATTTTGCCTATATTCGAGTCACCATATTCAGCAATCGGAATACTTTCATCGCCATTAATCCCACACGGCATACTTGACGCTAATAGATGCTCATTGTCCAAGTTGTCGTACACATATTGATGGATAGAGCCTAGGCTATTCAGCGTATCCTTAATATCTGCAAAGGGCGGGGTGATAAATTCTAATAAAGCCTCTGAATAATCAGTGGTAATTTGCGTATGCGTCAGTGCGGCACCCAGTTTTTCAGGGTGTTTAGTTTGCGCAATAAAGCCTTTATTAGAGAGGCGTAAGCTTTCTTTTTCTATACCTTTTAAGCCATTTTTGATCAGTGCTTGCTGATTCGTATCTAATAAGAGCTGTAGGCGATTTTTAGGAGAGTTATTCAAAATGTTAAAAAATCCTGAGAGTGCTATGAACGCTTAATTTATAATATGTTGCGTATTATATAGTTTTCATCGCTTTGGGGATTGTATTTTTTAGGATTTTGGGGTGGACGAGGCTAAAATATTTTGTCGTGTCAGAGGGTATTAGGGGTTTAAAAGTAGAAATGGGATGAAAACAGTATATTCAATAAGGTTTAATTGTTTTTAGTGATTTCTTTAATAAACGATTGCTGCAATCTAAACCCCGTCTACATTGAAAGTCGTCGTTTATGAGCTAAGCTTTTTTTGCTTTTCAGATATTTAAAATTAGTGTTAATACCGCTAATTTAAAATATTTTTCGGCTACTATTTTGAAGATGGGATGCTCAGCAATGTCAGTGAGTTAGAGATTATTCGTTCTCATCCATTTTTATCGTTCCTCACGCTCTGGCGTGGGAATGCCGCTTGTGACGCTCCAGCGTCACGGAACGCTAGAACGTTCTTGGCTGAATTCCCACGCTGGAGCGTGAGGAACTATGAGTTCGCTGTCTATTGCACATTACCTTAATATGTCCTGTTTAGTGTAGCCACTTCAATTTCAACTGGTCGTTCTATTTCGACAGTTTATAAAGAACTCAACGGATCAAATAACTCTAGTTGGTATAACTTAGTTATTTTATGCGACCCAACACAAAACCGAAAAACTTGCTTTGATAACTATTTAGAAACGTATAATTTATGTGGGTCTATAAAAATGCCTATTGTAGAAAAAGATAAATTGCCTGATTTAGATATGCTTAATGCTAATATATCTTTTTTGAAATAAATTAAGAAAGAGACTCCCGATAAAAAAAATCGGGAATGACGATAAGCAAAACAAAGAGTCAGGTCTCGAATTACGAATTACTTGCTTTTCTTATCCCCCCTTGCGTCAGAATAGCTTCGTATGCCTGTTATTACAGTTCCCACTTAGGTAAAGTACTTACATTATGATTATAAGGTTGCTATAGCAGAAAACACTATAACCTATCTAAATGGAAACTGTAATACCGCGTACACCGTACCCATATACGGCTGGAATAGTTCAGAAATTAGTCCTTGGGTCTGATAGCGGATCAAATGTCCACATGGGATGATGCTCTCTATAAACAATACCAGTAAAATTATCAAGGGCGATTATAGGGGCTTTTAGGCTTGTTTACAATGGCATCAAATATTGAAATAAAAGGAAAAAAAGAGGATGATGTTGAAAATTAAAATCGTAACTAACTACCTAAAAATAGGGTGTGATCATGCTGTTATTTAAAACGTTAATTCTTTTTATATTATTTTCTTTTAATGCTATCGCTCAAATTTCAAAAGAAGATGTAAAGCAAGTGTTCTTGGATGCGAATTCAGGTAATCACAAAGCTCAAAATGCGCTTGGGGGTTTGTATTACAGAGGAGATGGGGTTCGTAAAAATCATACCCAAGCAGCACTATGGTACGGTAAGTCAGCGAAAGAAGGCAATATAAGGGCAATCATTAGCCTAGGGTTTTTATATAAACAAGGTGAAGGTGTTAATAGAGATTATGCTAAAGCTAAAGCCTTATTTGAACAAGCATTAAAAAAAGAGCCTAACAATACTAGGGCTCAAATTGGCATAGGCATTATGTATTATTATGGTGAGGGCGTTACCCAAGACTACGCTAAAGCAGCTGAATGGTTTAAATACTCTGCTGATAAAAAAGATAAAAAGGGAACGGCTTGGTATCAATCAGCTAAATTAAAAAATGAAAGAGCGATTAAGAAGCTAAATAAAAAGGCTGGAGGAAATGAATTAGGAAACGTAAATGCTCAGCATGCTCTTGATTCTAGCAGCAGAGTGGATATGTATAAGGCATGCCTTATTGTTGAAACAAAAAATGCCGCAAATGATGGTCAAGCAAAACCCAAAATTGCTGCTCATTATTTATGTAAAATAGTCGTTAATGATTGCAGGGATAGACCTAATGGAAAGCAATGTAGTCAATCCAAACAAAGATATAGGCTAATTAATGCTGATAAAGTAAGCAATAGCACAAAAAAAGAGACCTCTGAGTATAGCTCTATTATGTTAGGTTCTCTAAAGGGAAAAAATAAAGATACCTATGGCATCTCTGAGTATAATCCTATTATGCTAGGTTTTCTAAAGAGTAAAAGTGATGTAAAGTTTCTTAATAGTTACATAAACGGCCTTAGTGGCCCTAATGGCGAAAAAATAAAATACCGTCGAGTAGCTGCTTGTTGTGCTTTTAAAACACCTAGAGGTCTTTTTGAAGAAACAGGCGTGCTTGAGATTTGGGAAGTCACTTATAATGGCTTATCCAGTCCCACAAAGTTATATTTTAATGTCTATGATTATGGGGAGCTTGCTGCTCCTGTAGGTTTTTTATTAAAAAAATAGCCGCCTCTAACAAACAAGGTTACCGCGTACTCCATACCCACCCCCACCAGGGGTTTCAATTTGCAGTATATCCCCTGCATCAAGCTCTAACTGGCTTTGCCCTGATAACACTTCACTAATGCCTGTACAACGGAAAATCTGGTTGATACCCAGTTTAGCTGAGTCGCCTCCAGATAAACCAAAGGGTGGATAGAGTCTATGACTGGATAAAATATTCACAGTCATCGCTTCTAAAAATTGAATCCGCCTGATCACTCCATTTCCACCTGTATATTTTCCTTTACCCCCACTGTTAGCCCGTATAGAGAATTCTTGCAGACGCACTGGAAAACGCCATTCCAAAACTTCAGGGTCGGTCATACGTGAATTGGTCATGTGGGTTTGTACTGCATCACAGCCATCAAACCCTTCGCCTGCTCCGGCACCTCCACATATGGTTTCATAGTACTGGTAAGTGTCGTTGCCAAAGCTTAGGTTATTCATTGTGCCTTGTGAAGCTGCAAGCATGCCTAAAGCGCCATACAATGCATCTACAATGGTTTGTGAGGTTTCAACATTACCTGCGACCACGGCGGCTGGGTATTGCGGGTTTAACATGGATTGGGCGGGGATAATAATATCCAGTGCGCGTAAACAGCCTGCATTCAGGGGGATGTCATCGGCAACCAGCGTTCTGAATACATACAGTACCGCGGCTTTGCAAACGGCTGCGGGGGCATTGAAATTATTGTTCTGCTGTGGGCTGGTTCCACTAACATCAACTATTGCTTTTCTTTGCTGTTTATCGACCTTAATATTAACCGCTATTTGCGCCCCGTTATCCATCACATAACAGAAGCTGCCTCCTTTTAACTCCGCTAATACTTGGCGTACACACTCGGCGGCATTGTCCTGTACATATTGCATATACGATTGTACGGTGGCTAAAGAATACTGCGCGACCATTTGCTGTAATTCCTGTACGCCTTTTGCATTTGCTGCTATTTGCGCTTGTAAATCAGCGATATTTTGCTCGGGATTACGCGCGGGGTAGTCACCGCTGTTCAGCCAATCTACTACGGCATGTTGTTGAAATTCATTTTGGGCAACAATTTTCAGGCTTTCGCTGATCTGTCCTTCTTGCTGAATAATCGTGCTATTGGATGGCATAGAGCCTGGCGTTATTCCGCCTATATCGGCATGATGTCCGCGCGAGGCGACAAAGAACAGGCATTTTTGCTGGATAAAAATAGGGCTAATCACGGTAATATCGGGAAGATGTGTCCCGCCCTGATAGGGAGAATTTGTTAAAAAGACATCGCCTGCCTGCATAGTCGCTTGCTGACTTGCTAATAAAGCTTGTACTGATTCTCCCATAGAGCCTAAATGCACAGGAATATGTGGGGCATTTGCGACTAATTCTCCTTGATGGTTAAAAATCGCACAGGAAAAATCCAAGCGTTCTTTAATATTCACTGAATAAGCGGTATTTTGTAAAACATAGCCCATTTGCTCGGCTATCGACATAAACAGCTTATTAAAAATTTCCAACATAATCGGATCGACCGTTGTGCCTATGGCTTGTTGCTGCACTAAGGGTTGATAACGAGTTAAAATCAGTTGCTGCTGTGCATTCAGTTCAGCTTGCCAGCCTAGTTCTATCACGGTGGTTCCCGTGGCTTCGACAATAATAGCAGGGGCCTTAATAAGACAATCTTGAGGTAATAATTCACGTCGATAAACGGGGGCTTGATGCCATTCCCCTGCACAAAATATCGGCTGCGTCATTTCTGACGATAGCTCAGAGCTAGCTTGAATGTTAATCACTTCATCTGCTAGTGCTTGGTTAATACCAATCACTTCCACCAGCAAAGACTCGACCACAATTTCTTTTTCAGCATAGATAAAACCAAATTGTAGCCGATACTTATGCTCAAATTCAGTGCGCATGCTTGCCTTGTCTGCAAACGCGACTGTTAAGGCGGTATCCGTGCCCAAATAACGTAGCTGTAAGCGTGATTCCAGCTTAATTTGTTCAGTTGAGACCCCTTGCGCTAACATTTCCTTATGTCCTTTAGCCGCTAGTTGGTCTAATAAGGCTTGTAATTCCTTGCTGGAAACAACACTCAGTTGTTGCTCTACAGTAGTCGTGTTTAATAGTCGAAAATCAGCAAGCCCCATACCATAAGCGGATAATACGCCTGCAAAAGGATGGATGATAATTTTCTGCATCGCGAGCTTATCGGCCACTTGGCAGGCATGTTGGCCCGCGGCTGCGCCATAGCTGCATAAAGTATACTCTGCGACGTTATAGCCTTTTTGTACTGAGATGCGTTTAATGGCATTCGCCATGTTTTCAACGGCAATCTTTAAAAAACCAGCGGCGACCTCTTCAGCTTTGATCGCTTTTCCGCTAGTCGCTGTTATTTCCTCGCTCAACTCGCTAAACAGTCGCTGTACTTCGGCATGATCGGGCGGCAAATTTCCTTGTTTACCAAAGACTTCAGGAAATAACGGGAGTTTACCTAGCATTAAGTTCGCATCGGTGACCGTCAGCCCTCCGCCACGCCGATAACAAGCTGGCCCTGGATTTGCTCCTGCCGACTCCGGGCCTACCCGATAACGCATACCATCAAAAAACAATAAGGAACCACCGCCTGCGGCGACTGTATGTATCGACATCATCGGCGCGCGCATTCTGACACCCGCGACTTCCGTTTCAAAACTGCGTTCTAACTCACCTGCATAATGAGCAACATCGGTTGATGTTCCGCCCATATCAAAGCTGATGATTTTATCAAGCCCTGCTTGTTTAGCAATATTTACTGCCGCGATAATGCCGCCTGCTGGGCCAGATAAAATGCTGTCTTTACCCTGAAAATGCTCTGCTGCAATCAAGCCACCACTGGATTGCATAAATAACAACGAACAATTTCCTTCTTTGTTATTTTGTAATCCTGTAGCGACTTGTTGAACATAGCGTTTTAATAAGGGCGATAGATAGGCATCCACCACTGTGGTATCCCCTCGACTGACCATTTTCATTAACGGGCTTGCCTGATGTGAGACCGAAATTTGCGTAAAGCCTATGTCTTTAGCAATTTCTTGTAATTGCAATTCATGTGCTGTGTATCGCCAAGCATGTAATAAGACTATTGCTAAGGCACGGATGCCACCGGCATAAATTTTCTCTAAATCCTGCCTTACTTGTCGCTCATCAATCGCTTGCAGCACTTCGCCTTGGGCACTGATACGTTCGTCAATTTCTAATACGGTTTGATACAGCAGTTCGGGTAATTGAATATTCAGTGCAAAAATATCGGGGCGATTCTGATAGGCAATCCGTAATATATCCTTAAAGCCTTGCGTGACCAATAAGGCGATATCTTCTCCTTTACGTTCCAGTAAAGCATTGGTTCCTACTGTCGTACCCATTTTGACAGCACTGATATAATCGGCTTTATTCGCTGTATCGGGGAGTTTTAGAATACGCCCTATTCCCTCTAGTGCCGCATCTTTATATAGGTCTGGATTTTCCGAAAGTAACTTTAAGCTTTGCAATTGTCCTTGTGGATTGCGTGCGACTATATCGGTAAATGTACCGCCTCGATCAATCCAGAATTGCCAGTTTTTGTGGGTCATATTAAATCGTGTGTTGAGGTAAGCTGAGTGTAGGCTAATAAAATTAGCTACTAGGAAGCATATTAAACGCGAAAAGATGCGTTTCGTACCTCAACACATCCTATATTTTCACCTTAACTTAAGGAGGAATACTAGCGTTAAGTTTTATGGTTATAACTCTTTAGGAGCGTTCATGAAATAACAGCTAAGGTTTGCTCGGCAATTTCCAGCTCTTCATTGGTAGGGATCACTAGAACCTTGACGGCACTGTGCTCACTTTGAATCTCTAAGGATTCTTTGCTGGTACTATTATTTTTTTCAGTATCGACTTGTATGCCTAAAGCGTCTAAATCCTGACAAACCAGTGCGCGAATCACGCTAGAATGCTCACCGATTCCGCCTGTAAAAATAACCGCATCTAGCCCATTTAAAGCCGCAAAATAAGCACCCATATATTTTTTAATGCGATAAGCAAAGATATGTATTGCAAGTTCTGCTTGTGGATCGCCCTGCTCTGCTCGCTCAATAATACTGCGCATATCATTGGTGCCACACACACCTTTAAGCCCACTTTTTTTGTTGACTAAGGTATCTAATTCAGCAAAACTCATCCCCGTTTCACGGTTTAAATACAATAAAATAGCGGGATCTATATCACCACAGCGTGTGCCCATCACTAAGCCTTCTAAAGGAGTCATACCCATTGATGTATCAATAGATTGCCCATTTAAAATCGCGCAGATGCTTGCGCCGTTACCTAAATGCACGGTAATTAATTTAGCATCCTGAGCGTTACGCTGAGTCAAATAAGCACTGGCTTGTTTTGCCACATAATGATGCGATGTGCCATGAAAGCCATAGCGACGCACTTGGTGTTTTTCATATAAAGCATAAGGCAGCGCATAAATATAGGCAGACTTAGCAAGGGTTTGATGAAAGGAAGTGTCAAATACAGCAACTTGTGGCACTTTCGGTGCTTTTTGTTGCGCCAGTGCTATGCCTGTTAAATTAGCAGGATTATGCAATGGGGCAAGTGGGCTGAGTTTATCAATCGTGTCGATCACTTGGGCATCAATTAAAGTCGCTTGGGTAAAATGTTCGCCCCCAT
The DNA here is from genome assembly GCA_013138595.1 of Methyloprofundus sp. Taxonomy (GTDB): domain Bacteria; phylum Pseudomonadota; class Gammaproteobacteria; order Methylococcales; family Methylomonadaceae; genus Methyloprofundus. The sequence continues at coordinate 20,597 of WTCM01000213.1, forward strand.
GCACGACACGATGCCCAATCCCTGCTAAATCTTGCATTGACTCTAAGCAATGTTTGCTTTTAAGTAACTGAGTCATGACTTCCAAGGCTTGTTGGTGATTAGCAATCACACTTGCTTGGCTAAAGTGCTCTAGCTGTTGTTGTGCATTCAAGTAGTCTAATTGTATTGCACCTTGAGCTTCAGCAATTTTTTCCACTAAGCCTGAGGCTAGCAGCTGCAAATTTTGTGTTGCTAAAGAGTCGAGTGCAAAGAGTTGAAACTTTAGCGAGGAGCTCCCCGAATTAAGGACCAGAATTTTCATTATGTTTGTGCTTATAAATGATGGGTTTCGCAAAAAGGCGCTCTACCCATCCTACGTAAGTTATTGAAATTATAATAGGCTGTATTTATGTAGATAGCCATGCCTTGAAGAGAGGATATCTTGATCAGAAAGGAATTTTTAAGTTTTATTTAAAATCAATTCTAAAACCAATTTACTGCCAAAATAGGCAAGTAATAAGACAATAAAACCAAATAATGTCCAACGTACCGCTATTTTTCCACGCCAACCATAAAGCCTTCTACCGACTAATAAGCTCGTAAAAACAAGCCATGCAATGATTGAAAGCAGCGTTTTATGTACCAAATGCTGGGCGAATAAGTCTTCAATAAAAATAAAACCACTGAATAAAGAAATACTCAGAAATAATAGCCCCGTACTAATCATCTGGAATAATAAGGATTCCATCGCTTGTAAGGGGGGTAATGCAAGCATAAAGCGCCCTAGACTATGATTTCTCAGCTGATTATTTTGTACCGCTAATAAAAGCGCCTGAACCGCTGCAATCGCTAATAAACTAAATGCAATAATAGAACTAAGAATATGCGTATTCATTGCAAGTGAATAATCTTGGCTTAGCTTAACAGGGCTGGGGTATGCCATATCCAGTGCTAGCATTAATGCCGCGATAGGAAAAAGCACGATACCTAATTTTTCAACAGGTTTAGATAAAGCAGTCACTCGCAATAAAAAGGCAATAATTAAAGACGTAATCGAAGTGGTATGAAAAAAACTAAAATCTATTCCCTGTTTTTGCCACACACTAAGAGAAAAAGATAATAGGTGCATTAATACCGCTAGCCCTGCTAAATTAAGTGCAATTTTTTTATATTGATTTTCTTTAATATCAATCATTAAAGTGATACCGCTGGCGCTATATAAACAAACGGCCAAAGCTTCAAGTAGGAGTATATTCATCTGTATTTTTTAAACTTTAACCTAATAAACTTTCTAACGCCATCATAATAATAAAGCCAATCATCAAGGCAAAAGTGGCATACCGTGAACGCCCTTTAGAATGCGTTTCTGGAATAATTTCTTCCGAAATAACAAATAACATAGCACCTGCTGCAAATCCCATTGCAAACGGTAAAACAGGTGAGAAAACCGATACCATGGTGATTCCCATTAAGGCACCAATAGGTTCAACTAGACCTGTTAAAGTTGCGATACCCACTGCTTTCCACTTGTTAAACCCTAAGGCGACTAAAGGTAAAGCCACGGCTAAACCTTCTGGAATATTTTGTAAAGCAATCGCAATCGCAAGCACAATTCCATTATGTATATCACCTGTTGCAAAACTCACCCCAACTGACATGCCCTCAGGAAAGTTATGAATGGTAATCGCGAAAATAAATAACCAAATTTTCTGTAAAGACTCGGTATGCTGGGACATATCTTCATTAAAATGGATATGTGGTAATTTATTATCTGCAATATGTAAAAAGAAAGCCCCGAAAAGCATCCCTAAAGCAACCACCCATAAGCCTTTATCTGGCCAGAGTTCATTACCGTATTCTATGCCTGGAATTAACAATGAAAAAGAGGTCGCGGCAAGCATGACACCCGCTGCACCACCCAGTAAGCCATTAAAGACATTATTAGAGACTTGTTTGAAGAAAGCCGCCGGTAAAGCCCCTAGCCCTGTGGCAAGCCCTGCTAACACACTCGCAAATAAACCAATCGCCGCGATTTCTCCAAAAAATAAGTATAAACTACCAAAAACAACGACCTGACTTGCTAGAAAGAGAGCCGCCCAAACCATCCAACGTTGATTTTTAGGAAGTGCTTGTATTTTTTGATAATATGAACAGGATTCCAGTTGTGACTGACATTTATCAAAAAATTTACTTGAATTGAAATCGCTCATTATTTCCTCTTATAGATTCTAGTATGATTATGATTAGCTGAGGAGCGAATATTTAATAATGCCCACTCCTTTTATAGCGGTAGAGTATACCATTAAGCACAATGCCTATATGACTCAAATGAAAACAAAACCTAATACCTGTCTGACTTATAAAGCCTTACTTCTAAGCATTTCTATTTTACTGCACTCTGTTTTACACATTTGTACTGCTGAAGTGTACCAATGGACGGATGCGCAAGGAAAGCAGCACTATTCCGATAAAAGTAATGCCCAAGCAAAACCCTATAAACTCGCTAAAAGTGAAAGTTTTCACCTTGTTAAAAAAGTCTATGACGGTGATACTGTGCTGTTAGCGGATGGGCGAAAAATACGTTTATTAGGCATTAACACACCCGAGGTGGAGCATCGTAATAAAACAGCACAAGTTGGGGGTGATGCGGCAAGAAAATGGCTTACCCAGAAAATACTGGGGACTAAAGTTAGGCTGGAATTTGATCAACAAAAGCGTGATAAATATAAGCGTTATTTAGCCCATATTTTTACCGAACAAAAAGTACATATTAATGCAGAGTTAGTTCGTTTAGGCTTTGCCAGTACCAATGTCTTCCCGCCCAACCTAAAATATGTGGCTGCATTACAAGCGGCTGAGCAAGTCGCTGAATCTCAGTATTTAGGTATTTGGGGCTACCCAGCCTACCAAACTAAATTAGCCAGTGAACTCAACAATAAAAATAGACGTGGCTGGCAACGGATTATAGGCACGGTCACCCATATTAAACAGACCAGAAAAAATACCTACTTAGAAATATCAACACATTTCAATATACGTATTCATCAAAAACATAGGCTTTATTTTGATAATGCAGACAGTCTATTAGGCAAAAAAGTTGAGGTTCGTGGCTGGGTGCATAAATACAAAAAAGGCTATTCAATGCCCTTAAAACATTCAAGTGCACTTAAGATCATTAATTAATTGAGCCCTAATCGCTCATTGCATCAGGGTAAAACAACTGCTCTCCCTTTTTCTTATAAGCGGCAATTAAAGCTTGCCCCTCAGCGCCTGTCACAAAATCAATATATTTTTTAGCTAAATTATATTTTACGTGTGGGTGCTTATCAGGGTTGACGGTCATAATATGGTAAGGATTAAATAAAGCAGGGTCACCTTGATTGACAATGACTAAATCGAGCTTATCTTGAAAGGCAATATAAGTCCCACGATCGGTTAAGGTATAGGCTTGTTTTTCATCTGCTATTTTTAATGCGGCTCCCATTCCTTGTCCTACTGAAAGATACCAATCACCTTCGGGCTTGACTTGGGCGAGTCGCCATAAAGACAGTTCTTTTTTATGCGTCCCTGAATCATCGCCCCGCGAAATAAAATGTGCTGAGCTTTTGCTGATTGCTTGTAAAGCCATTTGTATAGAGGCTTGTACATCCACTTCAGCAGGGTTAGTATGGGCACCAATTAAGACAAAATCATTATGCATCACGGCTGCTCTATCACGCCCAAAGCCTTGATGCATAAAAGTCTGCTCAGCAGCAGGCGCATGTACAAAAACCACATCGACATCTCCGTTTTCTCCTAAACGCAAGGCCTTACCTGTCCCTACAGCGATAACATCTAAACGTATTTGGTGGTTTTTTTCAAACACAGGATTAAGGACGCTTAATAAGCCTGAATTTTCAGTGCTTGTGGTGGTGGACATACGTAAAATAT
>WTCM01000024.1 GCA_013138595.1 Methyloprofundus sp.
AGCAGGAGTTGCACCTGTACCACTAGTAGCTAAACTAAACGATAAAGTCTCGCCTGCTTGTATTTTTCCACTGTTCAATTCTATTGAATAATGTGCAGTGCCCCCTTCATCAACAATCCCTCCATTAATGCCAGCTAGCAATGCTAGAACGGGCACTTCTCTATTGCTAATTATCGTCGTTAATGAACTACCAGCACTAGTACTGACGGTTAATTCCTCACTCAATGCACCACTATTCAGTAATGTATTCGTTAAATCGATAGAAAAATCTTCATCGCCCTCACCCTCAACAAAATCTAGTGTAGTAGCAAGACTAAAATCAAAAATGCGGGTGTTAGCTGTCTCCACGTCCTGATTAAAAAGGTACGTATAGGTATTGCTACCATTAAAACTAACACTACCCAGCGCACTGGTACTAAAAATGATAGTATCAGCAAAATCATCAGACACCGTAGCAGAGCCACTCACGACAGCTAAACTAAACGATAAAGTCTCGCCCGCTTGTATTTTTCCACTGTTCAATTCTATTGAATAATGTGCAGTACCCCCTTCATCAACAGCCGTCCCATTAGTGCCAGCGACCAATTTTAAAGCAGGTATAGTTCTATTATTAATTTCTGTTGTTAAGGGGTTCCCATCAATCGCAATACCTGCAATATCCTTACCTGAAGCATTCTTAAGACTTGCATCACTTAGCAGAATATCAAAGGCTTCCACTCCCTCATTAGCATCGTCATTCAACTTAGTCGCTAAATTGAAGCTAAAAAGTTTATAAGCTATTCCTTCCTCTTGTGTAAATTTTTGTTCATAAATATAGCTAGCATAACTAGCATCACTAAAATCAAAATTCAAAAAATCGCTAGAATTTACGACATCACCGACACTACTTAAGGCATCTAACTTAAACGACACCGTTTCATTCTCGCGTATCACTCCCCCAGTTAATACCACCTTATACCTAGCAATATCCCCCTCTGTTAGCACTAATTTAGTTATATTCCACACACCATTTTCATCTAAAATAGCACTCTCGGGAACTAAGGCTAAACTAGGTGTGTTTCTATTGCTAATTGTCGTCGTTAATGGGCTACCTTGAGTTGTTAGTTCTACAGTTGTTAGCTCTACATTAGTATCAATATTGGCATCCGTTAAGGCGATAGAAAAATCCTCATCCTCCTCCACAACAGAGTCCAGTATGGTATCAATATTAAAGCTTAGTAATTGATCACCTGTCGCGACTGCACCTTCTTCCACTGTAAAGGTATGGCTATACGTCGCAGTCTCTAAATCAAAGAAATTGGAAACTTCGGAAAAAGTAGAAAAATCGTCTGCATCTGCTGTAAACTCAAGCGTATTAAACAAGGTTTCCAAACTAAATGATAAAGTTTCACCTGGCTGTATAGTGCCACTCGTGAGCACTACTTCATATTTTGCTGTGTTACCTTCTATGACAGCTCCATTATTGATAGCACTTAATGTTAACTCTGGGTGTCTAACATTTTCAATGTTAGTGGTAAATAGCGTTTCTGTAATACCTACTGACTCAATATCTGTGACACTTGCATCCTTTAGTTCTATGCTAAAAGATTCAGTGGCTTCAAATAAATCATCTACTGCTGCTGTCAGGCTAAAACGTAATAGTTCATGGTTTTTAACAGCTTCTTCTGTAAAGGTATGGGTATAGGTGTAAGTTGCCGTATCTAAATTTATAAAATCAGAAAAATCTTCAGGGTTTAATGCATCAAATTCTCCCAGCCCATTTAAAGCATCCAAGGTAAATGATAAGGTTTCATCCGCCTGTATATTACCACTGCTTAATACGACTTTATATTCAGCAATATCACCTTCTGCCACCACCAGACTGTCACTTCCATCAACGGCACTAAGTGTTAAAGTAGGATGCCTACTATTATCAATTTTTGTTATAAACGGGCTTTGACTAACCGCTACTGCTAATGGGGCTGTTAAAGAGCCTCCTGTCACCTCTGCTACATTAAGTGCTATAGCAAAATCTTCTATTGCTTCAAACTCACTATCTTCGGTAGTCGCAATGCTAAAGCTTAATAATTGAACATCTTCTATCCCTATTTCTGCTAGCTTCTCTTCCTCTGTAACGGCTTTCTTTTCTTCTGTAAAGGTGTGAGTATAAATATAACTTTGAGTCTCCATATCAAAAGAAATAAACCCATTAGAAAAATCAGAGAAACTAGAGAAATCATCGTTGGTCGCCGTACCAATCAAGGTTTCCAAATTAAATGACAAGGTTTCACCCTCTTGTATATTGCCACTCGTGAGCACTATCTCATAGCTCGCTATATCACCTTCTATTACCGTTAGCTCGCTAGTATCAGCACCTTCCTCTTCTACTACCGCACGTAATGTTAACTCAGGATGTCTTCTATTCTCAATCTCGGTGGTTAATGGGCTACCGCTGACACCTGCTGATAATGTACCCTCTACAGAATTACCTGTGATATTTGCCGTATTTAATTCGATAGAAAATGCTTCTGTTGGTTCAAAGTCGTTATCGTCTTTGGCAGTCAGGTTAAAGCTCAAAAAATCCTTACCAATCGCTACATCGTTCCTATCCGTATGTGTATAAGTATGAGTGTAGCTCGCGCCCTCTAAACGAACAAACTGTGCAAAATCATCAGGACTGGTAGCACTAAATGCTCCCACTCCATTCACAGCATCCAAGGTAAAGCTGATAGATTCTCCTACTTTTATCGCCCCACTGCTTAAAATAACTTTATAAACGGCTTCATCACCTTCTACGACGGTTAATGGGTCAATATTATCGCCATTCTCATCGGTTGCCACTAAAGTCACTACAGGGTTTCTATCTTCATTCTGTAAGGTAAAATCTGCAAAGCTGCCTGCTAAACTTGCGGCATCACTAATGCCTGTAAATGTGGTGATTAAACTCAGCTCATCAGCGTCAATCTTACGATCTGCTTCTTCTCCCTCTAACAATGCCGCTGCCGCATCGGCACGATATAAACCTGAATCTGCGCCATTGGACACGACAAGATACATAACAGAATTATTGTTTTCAAATATCACATTATCGGCATCATCTCCAGTGCCTATATCGGCTAAATAGCTTGCCACATCAGCTGTTGAAAGTGATTCGGAAGTTCCGACATTATCCTTAGTATTGTCTATCAACACTAAGCCTGAATTTGCGGTAAAGGTCTCAGCGAAGCCTACTGAACCTTCGAGAACATTATTGATATTGGTATTACTAATTAGCTGTGCTGCTGCGATGTTAGTGATATTTGCAGCCGTTGTTGTCGTGCTTTCTGCATCTCTTCCTGAGCGAATCACATCCTTATCCACTACAAAATCAGTAATCGTATAATTGCCTAGCCCTTTAACATTAGAAAAACCTATGATAAAAGTATCACTGCCCGCGCCACCGGTTAAAGTCGCTTGGTAATTGCTTTGTAGCGTGTCATTACCCTCTCCTGCGACAAGCACTAAGTTATTTAAAGCGGTTTCAAGAGACTGATTCGCTAGCGTAAACTCTAAATTTTCTGTTTGTACACTAAAATCAAACTTAGTTTCTCCGCCAGCACTTCCCGCTGAACTAATCTCAATTTTTTCTACATTCAATAAATTTTCATCAGCTAATTCTGCACTACCCACAGAGGTATCAAACTTAGCGGTATCAGTACCACCCCCTCCATCCATACGATCCACTTCGGTGAGGCGAAAAGCATCATCTTGCGCACTACCTGTAAAATTGACAGCATACTGTGTAAAAAGTAAGTCAGAATTGACGCTCGCACTACTGTCTTCGGCATTAAATTTTAAGCCTAATAGCTCTGCTGGAATATCCTGTAGTACTGCACTATCATCCACTAGACTTAATGTTTCAGTCGCATAAAAATTAATCTCACTAAGCGTTGTGTCTGTATAGCTTAATACTATTTCACTCTGAGCAGTGGATGAAAACCTAAAATCTAATGTTTTTAGTTGGTGAGTATTTAATGCTAAACCTTGTACCTGAGTTGCTTCGTCAATCGTTAAATCTAAGATCTCTAATTCACTAGCCGTTAATTCAAGCTTGTTGATTTGACTTGCGCCCTGAACCGTAAAATCTAAACGCTTGTCAGCTGTGCTAGGATCTTCAATAATAGGAACAACAATTTCTACCTCTTGCTGTATCTGCAAAACAGGCACAGTCATTGCATCTAATATGATCTCTACGGTTGATGCACTTACCGTTAAATCTGTTAACGTACCTTCTTCACCAGCCCACGTAAGCTCTGATAAACTCAATTTATTCAGTGTCGTATCGGAGGATAAATTAATATTCTGAGAAAATGTATTGCCATTTCCCTTAATATAAATATTTTCAATATTGAGAATCGTGCTAGGCAAAATAACACCCCCACTGCCCACGATCATTTCAAAGGTATCACCCGCGTCCTTCTCTTCATCTATCTCATCGTCTCTGAGCCCTCTTTCGGCTCCGCCATCAAGTGTGTCTGCTGTAGCACTGACTTGATTAGGAATACCCTCAATATCACTATTATCGGCAATAAAAATATCATTCATTTCTTCGCCAACAAAAGTATCTGTACCAGTCGTTAAATCAAATATATAGTCATTCAGCTTATTTGCAATATGTGTCTTTAATGGGCTATTGTCGCTACCTACATCTGATATAAAGATATCGCTACCATCTACCTGCCCCTCTAGTATGTTTAATTCTCCTGCACTGACTTCTACTGTAAAAGCCTCAGTATTTTCTTTATTTTGATCGTAAACTGTCTCTAGGCTAAAAGCTAGGATATCACTCCCTGCTTCCACCTGTTCTTGTTCAACTGGTAGATGATAGCTATAACTATAACTAGGGTTATCTGATGTCTCTAAGTCTACTTCCTCAGGGCTTGGTAACAAGCTATACGTAGAACTGTCAGAATATATTTTAGGGTCATAAAATAATGGAATTTCTGCATCAAGAAACTGAATATCATTTGAAAAATCATCAGGATTTAAAGCCCCCAAATCGCCAGTGCCATCTTTAAAATCTAAGTCAAATGTTAAGGTTTCACCAGGTTGTATATTACCACTCGTTAAAACAAGCTTATAAGTGATGGTACTCCCTTCTTTCACAGTCAGCTTTGCGGGTTCGTCACCCTCTTGAATCAGCGAAACATTAGGGTCTATTTCGCCTACTGGACCTAATTGAGCAACCAAGCTTAAAATAGGGTTTCTCACATTTTCAATATCGGTGATTAATGCCTCACTGATAATGGCTGTTGTAATGACTCCCTTGATTTCATCGCTAACCAGTAAATCCGTCACTACGGTATTTTCGAAGTCTAAAAGAAAAGATTCATCCTCATCAAAGAGATTATCTTCTTCTGCATTCAAACTAAAATTAAATATATTTTCCCCTGCTGCTACATCAGCATTAAATTTTAATTCAAGCTTAGCAAGCTGACTTAGATCTGTTTCACTATCACTTGGGCTAACGCTAGCAACATCACTCGCAAAAGAGCCAGGTATAAAATCAGAGAAATCAATACCTTGCACCGCCTTATTGACAGACCCCCTAAAATCTTCTGGAAATTTTAAATCAAATGTCAGCTGATCACCGTCCTCTATAACCCCACTGTTCAGCATGATTTTATAGTTTGCCTGCCCACCTTCTAGCACCGCAGAGTCATCAAAAGGCATTAGCTCAAACACAGGGCTTCTATCATTTGAATTATAAGTAAACTCTTTAAAGCTTTGTTTTAACTCGCTAGTACTATCAATGCCTTGCAATGTTGTTATTAACTTTAATTCTGTTTTTTCAATCACAAAATTAACATCCTCAATATCGGGGTCATCTTTATCTATAAATTCACGTGCATCTACTGCAAACAAGCCTACATCTCCCGCCTCACCCTCTTGACCGTCACTAGCGACTAAGAGGTAAAAACTAGAATCATTATTTGCAAACCTAAGTTGGTCTTCCTCGCCCCCCTCTACAATTCTTCCAAGATTATTAAGATAAGTCGCAACATCAACTGTTGACAGTGACTTGGCTCTAGAATCTTGACTATCAATAATCACCAAGCCTGAATTAGCAATAAAGGTTTCATCTCCGCCAGTTGTCGCAGAAATTAACTGCACCGAATGAGGGTTAGTCAGCTTTTTGACTCCCGTCTCAGTATCAGCGACACTGATCATATCGTTCTCACTGACACTAAAGTCAGTAATCATATACTTCCTATCCTTATCAGAAAAATACACATTAAAATTAGTATTCGTCTGTTCTCTATCAGCAGGGTACACGCTAAAAGTGTCGCCTCCCCCATTTCCTGTAAACGTCACTTGCTTATTCGCTTGTAAACTATCGTCACCCGATCCTGCGATAATAGATAAGTCTTCATCAGAAGAGTTAGATTGATTGCTCACATTAATCGCTAGAGCTTCTGTCTGCACACTAAAATCAAAGGTATTAGCTGTTTCAGAATCTACACTTGCTATAATTTCAATATTTTCGACACCGGCTAAATCGACATCTGATAAATTATCACTTGCGACAGGCGTATAAAATTTCGCGGTATCGACTCCCCCACCGCCATCCATCCTATCTTGATCGGTCAAACGAAAACTATCATTCCCTGTGCTACCTTTAAAGTTAACGTTGTACTCTGTAAAGCTTAGCTCAGAGCTAACACCTGCCGTATTCACTGTTGCATCAAAACTTAAGCTATTAGCAGATACAGCTAAGACCGCCTCAGTGGATTCCTCACGACTGATATAATCCTCTAATACGAGTGCATGATCTCCTTTTACCAGTATTTCACTTAATGTTGATGCACTATAGTCTAAATTTAAGCGATGCACATTGACACTGCTATCTAAAGAGTTCAATGTCAAATGACTTAAACTTGTGGCTGCTACCTTAACATTAAGATTAACCGCTGGGTCTGGCTCTGGGGCTGGAATTTCGTCCGTAACAAGCGACTTTCCAAGCGCTAGTATTAAAGATCTTTGATCATTGTCTATCGTTAACAAGCTATCAGTGTCTACATTTTGAATATTATTTAGCGTTAATAAAGGCGTCTCATTTGAGCTGTTTGAGCCAAGCTTCAAAAGGCTATTATTCAGCTTAAATGATGACAATAATACTGAATCAAAATCATAGCCAGAAATATCAACCGTCTCATTTGCAAGTGTCGGCATAGACACCACACCACCCTTAAGTTCTAATTTTTCAATATTCAGTAAAATATCAGGAAAATTGAGTGCCTCACCATTGGCTACGGTCATTTCTAAGGTGTCTTCTCCTCCTTTGCCATCTAGCGTATCCTTGACTGAATCAACATCTGCGCTCTCTAAAGCAACAAAAGTTTCATCATAAGCAATACCCGAATCCTCTTCAAAGTAACTTGTTAGCTCATCAACAAACGGGGTAAAGACAAAACCTGTCTGGTAAACTTTAAAAACAATATCGACTAGCTCAGACGTATTTGCCTCTATATCAGGCTCTCCTTCTATTTGTTGGGCGGCACCATCACTTGCTGTCACCGCTAATGTCATACTGAAAAATGAAGCATTTTCGTCTAGTGCATCAAATATCACTTCAGGGTCTATCGCTCCCGCTATTAAGGAAATTCTACCAATGTCACTAATGCTAAACATGTCTGCAATATCAGCTTGTTCAACACTCAATAGCTCACTAAACTCGCCGTTTTTTACACCGCGTAAGCTCACCGACTCTATTTGATAACTTTGAATCCCTGTTTCCTTGTCCCCTAAATTATCTTTTGTTTCATCCGTCGCATCGACCTTTAACAATTCACGATCCACGGTGGTAAATCCCTCTTTAGTAAAATTTTTGCTTTGACCTGTTGTAATCACGGGGGCAACAATATCTTTATCATTCGCCTCAATCGTGGTGATCAGTTTAGTGACAAAGTTTTCATGATCTAAGGCCAGTGGGTTTGTCGTCCCAAGATTGAGACGATTAAATTTTCCGTCTTGGATACTAATAGAGAATTCTTCGCCTTTTTCCTCTTCAATATCATCCGTAATATCTAAGCTTAAACTTGCAACAGGCGTGAAGTCGCTAGTTTTAAGAGGTCCTGTTAAGGTTAATATCCCTAACTCAGCATTATAATGAGCACCTGATAAGGCTGAAAAATCTACTAGTTTAAGCGCATTAAACTCTGCCTCAGCCTCAGGATTGTCACCACTTGCGCTACCTAATTGCAACTGAACTTCAGTATTTGCGGGAATATTACTGCGATGCAAATAAATGTCATACTGCGCTGTTTGTAGCTCACTATCCCCTTCTTTGACCGTTTCAGCCCCTTGCAATGAAAATTGAAACGCATGTATCACATCTATGATTTCAGTGAATAGTGGGCTTCCATCGCTAGTCACTTCCAACCCACCTTGTGCTGCATCTGCGTTGATCAACGCAGAGTGTAAAGTGAGACTAAAGTCCTCTGGATCTTCAATATCTTTATCTTTAAGCACTTGGGTACTAAAATTAAAAATGCCTTCGCCGGTAAAGACATCCTGTGTAAAAGTCTTCGTATAGAGATACTTTGCTTCTCCTAAATCCTTAAAATCAGCAAAGTCATTCAAATCCGTATTAGTAAATGCTGAAAAGTCTTTCGCATACGTAGCGGTACCTAATTCCCCCTCCTTTCCACTTGCATCTAACTGAAAAGTTAAGGTTTCACCTTTGCGTATATTTCCCTTGCTTAAGACAATTTTGTATTCTGCTGAGTTATCCTCTCTAATGCCTAGTTCATCACTGTCATTCAGTCTCATGAGCGTTAAATTAGGCTCCCTCACATTTTCAATTTGTGTGACTAAGGGGCTGCCTAATACCTCAAGGTTGGAAACGCCTGTTCCACCAGTCTCTGCATCCTCGCTGACGGCTTCAATTTTTGTTGCATTATTCAACTCTATACTAAAGGCCTCTGTCGGCTCTAAAAGGTCATCTTCTTGCGTCGCAAGGCTAAAATTAAAAATGCCTGTGCCTGCGGCAACTTCTGTGTCGAAAGTATGGCTGTAGGTATAGCTCGCAGTGCCTAAATCAATAAAATTGGAAAAATCATCAGGATTGACAGCGCCAAATTCATCCGTTCCATTCACCGCATCTAAGGTAAAAGAGACGGTATCACCTGCTTTGATCGCACCTCGGCTGACGACGACTTGATAGGCGGCAATTTCGCCTTCCAATACGCTTAGCGTCCCCCCCCCATCAGCAGCGGTTAATTGCAGGACAGGGTCGAAAAAATCGGCGATGGTAATACTAATTTCTTGCGTAATCGGTTCAGTAATAATGCCATCGGTGACACTAATATCAATGACATAAATCCGATTAATATCTTCATTGCGAAACGCCTCTTGGTCTCTAATGGATAACGCGCCTGTTTCGGGGTCAATCGTAAAAAACCGATTATCTTTTTCATCGATATTACCTAATGAATAGGTTAAGGGATTACCTTCTGGGTCTAATGCACTGACCACAAAAAAAGAACCACTTTGGTTTTTATAAGCAAAGACATCGGTATTAAAATTAAAACTGGGAATTTCATTCACATCATTCAATGTCACATTCACTTCTTGTAAGATAGGCTTCTCGCTATGCCCATCAAACACACCTACATCCACTAAATAAGTGCTTTTGCCTGCTTCAAAATCTTGCGCTTCTATAAACGCTAATTCCCCTGTCAGAGAATTAATGGAAAAAAAGCGATTATCTTTGTCTTCGGTATTACCTAAGGTGTAGGTTAAAAAATCTTCATTCGCATCAAAGGCAAGTGCTGCATAAAAAACGTCGGTGCTGTTTTCATCCGCACTGGCGACCACGTCTGAAGAGAAGATTGGGGCTTCATTTTCTTCCTCACCGTCTTTACCCTCCTCATCTTTAAGATCGTCTAGCGTGAGATTATCAGAACTGCTTATATCAAAAGCAGCTTCAATATCGCCAATATTTATCGTTAAATCGATAAAGGTATCGTACGAAGTTTGTGTATCAGTGGCAAACAGCGTGAGATTATAGGTACTTTTGACTTCAAAATCGGGCAGTTTTTTAAAGTTTAATTCGCCGGTTTTTTCATCCAGTATAAAAAGTCTACTGTCATCCTTAAGATCCTCAGAGTGATTCAAAGTATATTTAATATACTTTGAGTCTACACCTTGCGCTTTAAGTGTGTAGTCTAAGGTTTCATTTTCGGGGCTACTAATGTCACTGGCTGAGGAGATTTTTAAGGTCTGACCCTTAGAGTCGGCATAAGTATGTAGCTGTTCGGCATAACCACTATAAACCAGAAAGCCTTTTAACTCATTAAGCTCAGTACGTGTTAAATCCGCGTCTTGATTTGCCCAGCGGCTGAGTTCTGTTAATTTAGGGGTTTCGCTAAAATGCGCATAATAGTCTTGAATATGCTGTTTAATGTCACCAGAATGCTGTGTGGCAAAATTATTTGCCACAAAATCAGCGCTTGCGGCGAACGCGTCATAACTTGAATCTGCTTGTTTTTTATCGGCAATTTCTTTACTTAAGGTTTGTCTTTGTCCATCAGTGGCATCGTGATCTAAAAAACGTTTGTATAAACTATTAGCAAAACTTAAATTTGTCATGATGTTATTTTGACCTCTGTGTTTTTTATATTAGCAGAATTGATGGGTTTCACTGCGTACCTAAAAAGACAGGTACTCCGTTCTACCCATCCTACATAATGCCCCGTGCTAAGTGGCTAGCCTAAAAACTTTAAAACTGGTATTGAATACCACCGGAAAAGCTATGCGCAGTCGTTAAATAATTCGCTAAGAGCGCTTCATAGTAGAAAAAGGCTGAAATACCATGTGGAAAAACAGCTGAGACCCCCGCGCCAATATTCGCAAAATCCCTATCGGGTGAGTCTGTCCGGATCTCGGTAATATCACTGGGTGAACTCTCTCGAAAAGAGCTCAAAATACGACTATCATTCATAAATTCATGCTGCCATTCGGCACGTATTGAAGGAATCAATACCGCATAAGGCGTATTAAAAATATAACTCAGTGTGGCTCCTAATGAGGTGCGCATGGAGTCAATACTTTGCGATTCAATCGTATTGCGACTTGATTTGGAAATTTCTTGATAGCTGCCTACGTCAGCGTGCATATAGTCATAACGTACAAAGGGGCTAATATTAAAGCCCTTTATGTAGTAGTCATACCCGGCTGATAAACTGACTGAATAGTCATTTCCTTTGTATTTTGAGGTGGCTTGTTCGGTCAGGCTCTGGTTATCCCCTGATGAAATAGTACTGCTCCCCTCGTAGTGGTTCCAACCAGTACGCGCCATGCCTTCCAAATAAAAACTATTCGGTAGTGAGTAACTTCCATAGAAAGCAAGACTGTATGAATCAACATCGGTACTGCCTGAGCCTGCACTCATTTCCGTGCGACTTGCGGTATAACCAAAAGCAGTTCCTAGCGTCAAGTTATCAGTGACTCGATAATCAGCTCCCAGTGTGGTGCCTATGGCACTAAAGTCAAAACCGTTTGAGTACTCAGTTCTCTCTTGCTCACCAATTCCGCCATTACCATTAATAAAAATATTGAGTTTTTCATTTAAAATGGAGTATTCATCCACACTGACCTCTTCGTCAGAGCTTGCTCCTCCTCCTAACATTCCAAACGTCGGCGTGACTGCATAGGAATATTTCCTTAACACTTCTAAACGCGTGTAGATATTATTCGTTTGTATATTCGAGGCACCTAAGGTTACACTCGCCGATGAGGCTGATTGATCTAAGGTTTCTTCTTCGGGGGTTTGAATGGCATTTTGACTGCTACTCTCGCCACTACACACAATAATATCTTGGTTAGGCTGAACATCTTGAACAATAAACCCTAGGTCTTGCCATTCTGGAATGGATGAATTAATCAATTCTAAACTGGTGCCATCTGATATTGAGGTGACAGCATCACTCGCATCACTACAGTTGCTAGGGTTTGTCGTGACAATATCCTGTGCAAAAACGCTGCTTATATTCAGCAGTAATAGTATACTGGCCGTTTTTATCCATCGGTTCTGGGTCATTCAGATTCCTTTATCTATCGGTTAAGAAACACTCAATTCATTCATTTTTACCATGAAAACGCTCAGGTTCAGTCTCTTTAATCCAAAAAACTAATAAAGTCAACTTTTTGACTACTTCTTAAGTTATTAAGATTAATGACTCAGTTTAAGCCTAAGATACTGTTGACTTATATACGTATGATTGAGTATTTTAAATGAAATAATAAGCGTTCTTTGTTTTTATTACGCGCATTGCTTAATCAATTATGTCTTCATTCTAGCAAAAAGACATAATAAAATCGAATCTATGTCTTAAGAAAATAGTTTACAGATAAGCCACTTATAAGCTTGGTGGATTCCTTTTTATGATTATAAGGTCTCTGGGGCGTAAGCTGTTATGCTACAGAATTTCAGGCTA
>WTCM01000199.1 GCA_013138595.1 Methyloprofundus sp.
TGGCTACTCATCGTGTCCCGTAAAGCACTTTCACTACTATCAACAAAAGCGCGTTCTAAGGCATAAGCGGTTAAGCCAATAAAAACCATTAATACAATCATTGCACTGAGGCTAATACGTCTATTTAATGACATTAGTTAGTTGAATCAAAAAGCGTGAAACGATAGCCACGATTACGTAAGGTTTCAATCGGTTTAAGCTGTCCATCAGGGTCTAGTTTTTTACGCAAACGTCCGATTAAGACCTCAATCACATTGCTATCTCTATCATCATCGTGAGGGTAAAGATAATCAGCTAAACGTGATTTAGAAATTGCTTCTTTGGGGTGGCGCATTAGGTATTCTAGTAGCCGATACTCAAACGCAGTAATATCTAGTAAGACTTCATTTAAGTAAACTTGCTGTGTGTCAGGGCTTAATACCATATTTTGGCAAATAATCTCAGTGTTTGCGGAGCCTGATGCACGACGTAACAAGGCTTTTAGCCGCGCTAGCAGTTCTTCCATTTGAAAGGGTTTAACTAAATAATCATCGGCTCCTGCCTCCAAGCCTTCAACTTTTTCTTGCCAGCGACTACGCGCGGTTAAGATTAATATCGGTAAATTATGCCCTTCTGCGCGGAGTTTTTGAATAATTTCTATGCCACTCATATTTGGCAAACCTATATCAATAATGGCCGCATCAAGTGGGTATTCCAATGCAAAAAAATAGCCTTCTTGACCATCGGCACTGGTATCGACAATATATTTTTCTTTTTCTAGGCTTTGTTTAATAAAGCGTTGTAAATCGAGTTCATCTTCAATTAATAATATACGCATGCTTAGCGCCCTGAAGTCATTGCGCCAGTCTGTTTATTAATCAGCATAATTTTCACTTCGCCGTTGGCTAGCAGGGTTTTAACTTGATAGTGATTGCCTTTTTGTTTTACGCCCAGTACCCGCCCTGAGTATGCTTGCTGGGCAATGCTCACAGCTTGTTGTTTGCTGATGGCATCTGGTGCGGCATAAGCATCACTGTTAAGTAATAAGAGTAAAAATAAAGAGGATATGAGTTTTTGCATAACAATAGACCTGAGGTTTCAATTGCCAAAGTTTACACCGAAGCGGTAGGGGCTTGCAAAGTAGAGCAGATTTATCTTGTGTGTAAACGATGAATGGAGGATTAAAGAAACGGGGCAAGTATTCAAAATCGGAGTCCAAAACGCGTTTTGGGCATATTTTTATCCCGTACCGTATGCTGAGCCCTAACAAGCTATGACTTACTTAACCTCTGCTGTTTGGGTTCGTGCTTCACCCAAAGTACAATACTTTTACAGCCTCTCAGAATCGCTCTACTATTGCTTAATCCCCATAATGAATATCAACATCTCCGCCGTGTAAGCCGAATAAAAAACGTAAGCCTTGATACGCTTGGTGTGGATGATGATTGACCGCATAATGATTGACATGATGATCGTTCCTATGGTGTCTATCATAGTGGTACTCATGTCTATCGTAATGATTATTATGTCCGTGATTACTGTGATGCTTACGATAGTGTCTACGCTGTTCTCTACGTTCGTACCTACGCTGCTTTCTATGCTTACGCTTGCTGCGTGAGCTAAAATGGCGTTCTGAATTATGTCCACGCCCATGCTGTTTACGCTTACTGCCTGAGTCATTAAAGTGGCGCTCTGAACTCTGCCTATCCTTATCATGCCCACGTTCATCATGTTTACCAGCCATTGAGATACTAGGTAATAAAATCAAGATTAAGGCGAATATTTTGATTACTTTATTATGCGTGAATAAGTTCATCTTTCTGCTCCAGTAGTTTGAGGAGCGAGGGTATTATTGAATTCTCGCTCCTAAGTATTAAACGGACTGTTTTTTTCCGTTGTTGATACTTTAGCCCTACTTGGCTGAATGAAAGCTGAACGAGAATAATTGAATATTGCGGGGGAGAAATTTTGAGTCTGTGAAACGCGGGATATATCCCGTATACCTAACATTGGAGAAAGGTACGCGGTGCGTACCCTACTTTAAGCTTGTAGCTAAAACATTCTACTTGTTAAGTGCTTAAACCAATAAGAAAATCATCAATACCTTGGCTGCCAACTTAACACGGGACTATAGTAGGGTATCGCATCGCGTACCTTTTCCCAGAATGAGGATTGCGGTACATACCCTATATACTGCTTGTCCCATCTTAAATATATAGCCAATATTTTTAGTCTATTAAACTTGCTTTTTTCTACCTTAGTTAGCCAATATACTTAATCGACAAAATTTCATAATCCACATTACCATTAGGTGTTTTAACGGTGACGACATCTTCTTCTTCTTTACCTATTAAAGCTCTAGCAATCGGTGAACCGACAGAGATACGCCCTGCTTTAATGTCCGCTTCATCTTGTCCGACAATCTGATAAGTCACGACTTTTTCAGACTCTATATCTTCAATTTCTACCGTCGCGCCAAAAATCACCCTGCCTTTTGCGTCAATCTTAGTGACATCAATGATCTGCGCATTAGATAATTTGGCTTCAATTTCGTTAATACGCCCTTCTGAAAAGCTTTGTTGCTCACGTGCAGCATGGTATTCGGCATTCTCTTTTAAATCACCATGCGCTCTTGCCGTGGCAATTGCTTCGACAATACGCGGTCTTACCACGCTTTTTAATTCGTCTAATTCTGCTTCTAATTTTGCTGCGCCAACAACGGTTAGAGGTACTTTATCCATTTTAAACTCCAAACTTTTGGTTTTTTTATATTTGATTAAAACAATAAAGGCTGACAGTTACGCCAGCCTTTTGTTCATTTTCTATCTACTTAAAACATCCAAAACGTGTTTTGGACTCCTAACTTTTTAAATAATGGGTGATATTAGCTCAACTATAGACTTTATACGACGTTAGCCAATGTAGGTGCGGATTCATCCGCACTATGCAACAAAGGCCACCATTAATTTAAACAATAAGCCACAGAGCTAATATTAGCAAAGGTACGCGATGCGTACCCTACACTAAACCAGCATGTAGATCTTGCAAGCAATTCACATCACCTGCATCTAATTCACTGATCGCATAACAAGCGGCTTTCGCGCCTGCCATCGTGGTGTAATAAGTGACGTGATGCTGTAAAGCTTCTCTACGCATGGTAAATGAATCAGCGACGGCTTTAACGCCATCGGTGGTATTAATGATCAGTTGAATCTCATCATTTTTAATCATATCCACGGTATTAGGTCGCCCTTCGTTGACCTTGTAAACCACTTCACACTCTACACCTGCTTCTTGTAAGACACGCGCTGTGCCTTTAGTAGCAACCACTTGATAATTACTTTTAATCAGCATTTGGGCAACTTCAACCACTTTCGGCTTATCGGCACTGCGAATACTGATCAGTGCTTTACCACCCGCGCTTAAATCCACACCTGCAGCACGTTGTGATTTAGCAAATGCCTCACCAAAGCTTTTACCTACGCCCATCACTTCACCCGTCGATTTCATTTCTGGGCCTAATAGTGGATCCACTCCTGGAAATTTAACGAATGGGAATACCGCTTCTTTAACCGAGTAGTAATTTGGAATACATTCTTTGGTAACGCCCTGCTCTTTTAGTGATTTACCCGCCATACACAGCGCGGCAATTTTTGCTAAAGGATAGCCTGTTGCTTTGGATACAAAAGGTGCGGTACGTGAAGCTCTTGGGTTCACTTCCAAGACATAAATAGTTTCACCTTGGATAGCAAATTGCGTATTCATTAAGCCACGTACGCCTAATGCCTCTGCCATTTGTCCTACTTGTACACGTAATTCATCTTGAATTTTGACAGGTAAATCATACGGTGGAATAGAACATGCCGAGTCACCTGAATGCACGCCTGCTTGTTCAACATGCTGCATCAACCCACCGATTAATAAGGTTTCACCGTCATAAATCGCGTCTACATCCATTTCAATCGCATCATCTAAAAAGCGATCTAATAACACAGGCGAATCATTTGATACGCTGATTGCCTCTTTCATATAACGCTGTAAAGCTTCTTCGTTATACACGATTTCCATTCCACGCCCGCCCAATACATAAGAAGGACGAACCACTAAAGGATAACCCAATTCTTTAGCGACACTAACGGCTTGCTCTAATGAACGCGCTGTGCCATTCGGCGGTTGTTTTAAGCCTAATTTATCAATGAGTTTTTGGAAGCGTTCACGATCTTCTGCTAAATCAATCGCATCAGGTGAAGTCCCGATAATCGGTGCGCCTGCCGCTTCCAAATCGCGCGCTAATTTAAGCGGCGTTTGTCCACCATATTGTACGATCACACCTGCAGGTTGCTCTAAATGAATAATCTCCAAGACATCTTCAAAAGTTAAAGATTCAAAATATAAACGGTCTGAGGTATCAAAATCAGTCGAAACGGTTTCAGGATTACAGTTAATCATAATCGTTTCATACCCCTCTTCACGCAAGGCTAAAGCGGCATGGACACAGCAATAATCAAACTCGATGCCTTGACCGATACGATTTGGACCACCGCCTAAGATAATGATTTTCTCTTTATCCGTAACCCGTGCTTCACATTCTTGCTCGTAAGTAGAATATAAATAAGCAGTATCTGAGGAAAATTCTGCCGCACAGGAATCAATACGCTTGTAAACAGGGCGTATATCTTGTTGATGTCTGAGTTTACGGACTTCGGATTCTTTAGCCTCTAGCAGTTTCG
>WTCM01000111.1 GCA_013138595.1 Methyloprofundus sp.
GTGATTGTTATTTGCTTTCCCGCTTAGTCGGTGAATCAGGTAATGTGATTGGTATTGATATGACCGAAGAGCAACTTGCGGTCGCACATGAATACCGTGATTGGCATGCCGAACGCTATGCTTATGCAAGCTCCAATGTTGATTTTAAACAAGGCTATATGGAAGATTTAGGCGCTGCAGGTATTGCGGACAACTCTATTGATCTAGTGGTCTCGAATTGTGTGATTAATTTAGCTGCTGATAATAGAAAAGTCCTGTCTGAAATTTTCCGTGTCTTAAAGCCAGGCGGTGAAATTTACTTTTCTGATGTGTATGCCGATCGACGCATTCCCGAAGCGCTTAAAACAGATCCTATTTTATTAGGCGAATGCTTGGGTGGCGCGCTGTACTGGGAAGATTTTCGCCGTATTATGCAAGAGTTAGGCTGCCCTGATGTACGCGTGGTGAAAGAAAGCCCGATTGCCTTAGAAGATTCCGAAGTAGAAGCAAAAATAGGCATGGTCACTTTTCGCTCGGTTACTATTCGTGCCTTTAAAATGTCCTTAGAAGATCGCTGTGAAGACTTTGGGCAAGTTGCTACTTATAAAGGCACGGTTGCTGAACAGCCACATGCTTTTGATTTAGATGATCATCACCATTTTGAAACAGGTAAACCGCTGCGTGTCTGTGGCAATAGCTATGATATGTTGGCTTGTAGTCGTTATGCAGAGCATTTTGATTTTTCAGGCGACAAATCTACCCATTTTGGTTTATTTGATTGTGAGCCTAGCACGGCGAGTGCGACAGCTGAATCTAGTGCCAGTTGTTGTTAATGCAAGCCACTAACATAGCGCAAAGCCCCGTAGGTTTATGAGCGGGGCGATTGCTGTTTTTGTTAAAACACCAGGGCTTTCGCCTGTTAAGACACGTTTAGCGGTTAAATTAGGTACGCAGTCTGCCGAAAACTTTCACCTGCTTGCCGCAAATTCAGTATGCTCGGTCGTTCAGGATTTATCCCAACAAGCCGATATTCAAGCTTATTATGCAGTCGCTGAACAAGCAGCACTGACGCATACTTATTGGCAGGATTTACCCTGTTTGTGGCAAGGCGAGGGCGGTCTAGGTGAGCGCATGGCGCATATTTACCAAAGCTTATTAAATAAGCATGATTTTGTGTTGATAGTGGGCGCAGATATTCCCCAAATGACCTGCACAGAATTACTTAAAGCTGAGCATTGGCTAGCCGATACTTCATCTAAGCGTTTAGCTTTTGCCCCCAGTGCAGATGGTGGCTTTTGGCTTTTTGGAGGGAATTGTGCCATTGCCATGCCCTTATGGACAGAAGTGACTTACAGTGCTGCTGATACGGGCGTACAGTTTTTAAATAATATTAAGCCTTTAGGTGAACTTAAACACTTAGCGATTTTGCGTGATGTAGACGAAGTGAGTGATTTGCCTCTATTGCAAAAGTCCTTATTGAACTTAGCTCAGCCTACGCAGGCACAACTTAAATTGATGCAATATCTTCGTAGCTTTTTGGAGTGATATACCCCAGTCTATAGGTTATTTAACCTACTTTTAAGCATAGAATCTATACTTTTAATGTTAGAGTTTTTACGGGTAATAATTAAGGCTGTTTTTTGTTTTTATAAGCAATTGAAACATAAGATTAAATAATTATATTTCAAGTTTTTTGACTTAAAAACACAGATTTGGCACGCTTACTGCTTTATTATCTGTGTACTGTTAAGAAACAATAGGATTTGTTCCTTAGGTATAACGAGGCTATTAAAAATGGACGAAAGCAAGTTGATGGAACGATCAAATGATTTGATCAAAAAAGGATGTATGACAGGATAATGCAGGAGCAAGATGCTCTTATGCAAAGGAACCAAAGGAACTGCTTAGAATAGCAGTATAAGCAAGGAAGGGCTGGATGCCCGTATCAAAGATACCCCCTTAGACTTTGAGCTTTTTAGGATGACAAAGGATTTAAAAGATTGAAGGAAGCCTAATATTAACAGCCCCTAAGTTAATATGCATAAGGATATGCTAAAAAGGATTTTATGCATTTAAAGTATATTGTTTTTTCAAAGTATACCCTAGGAATATCTATCTTCTAAAAGGGGGCTACCATTTTGGTAGCCCCCTTTTTTGTACCTACTGTTCAGCCAGGCTTTTTTCTAAAGTATTCACTAACACATCCTGAAAATATCGAATTTGATCTATATATTTCACTGGCTCTATGCCTCGTGCATATCCATACTTAAGGTTTTTATAATACTTTTTTTGACTTAACAGCGGTAAGATTGTACGCATATCATGCCAAGTACTAGGACTTTTGCCTAATTCTCTTGCTAACTTTCTAGCGTCTAGCATATGAGCAAAGCCGATATTATAAGCCGCAAGCGCAAACCAAATTTTATCTTCTGCAAGCACATCCTCTTGCACTTTTTGCAGCATCAGCTGTAAATATTTCGCGCCACCATGAATGCTTTGATAAGGGTCAACTCGGTCTTTCACGCCCATTAGTTTAGCGGTCGAACGGGTTAGCATCATCAACCCCCTAACGCCTGTATGACTAACAGCAGCACTATGCCAGCCTGACTCTTGATAAGATTGTGCCGCTAATAAAGTCCACGGCAATTGGTATTCTTCAGCTACTTTTTTAAAGCTAGCGGTATATTGAGGTAACCTCGCTTTGATGCGCTTTAAATAAATATGATTATTATAGAAATCAAAAAAATCCGCATAGCCGTAATAGCGCTCATCAATCATAGCAAGTTGTTCAAGGGTTTCTTTTTTGGCAAACCAATCTGTGACAGTCTGTTTAAACCCCTCTGAATGAGAAGGTAAGACCCATGCTAAATGCTGTTGTTTTGAAATAGGGAAAGCGGCAACTAAATTAGGAAAATAACGGCGGTTTAAGCTCAATATATTAGAGTCCAGCAAGGTGCAATCAATCTCTTTATTAACCACTTGTAGCAGTACTTGTTCAGCCGCTAGCTCATCATTAGTCAGCCATTTTAATTCGGGCAACTGTTTCTGCAAGTTGAGTAAGGTTTCTTGATAGCTACTTTTTGAATTAATTAAAATTGAGCGCTGCAATAAATCACCAGTCGTCTTAGGTAAAGTGGACTTGCGGTGACACACAACTTCTTGCTGAACGGCTTTGTAATCAGTACCAAAAAGATAGTCTTTTTCACGCTCGGCGGTTCTCGTCAAACCTGATGCGACTAAATGTCCCTCATTATTATTCAATGCGCTTAATAACTCTGTGATATTAGAAAACACCTTATATTCGACTTCTACCCCTAAAGAATCAGCAAAAGCCTTGCTTAAATCAGCTTCAAATCCCGCCACTTTATCATTCGCACCTGAATAATAAGTGGTCGGCGCATTGATCGTTAAGACCACTAATTTTCCTTGGCGCTGAATATCACTCAGCACAGGATTAGGCTCACTACAGCCACTGAGCATTAAAACACTCAACACTACATATTTAATTTTATTTTCTTGTTTGGAAAGTAAACGCAACAAATGCTTGGGCATGATTTATATCCTTATTTCTTAATTCTGTTTATCAGTCCCCGATAATCCTAGAAAGATCGGTTGAACGCGGAATTATAGCGCAATATATTGGTTTCACAGTGCTTTAAAAAAATCTTAGCTTCACCCTTAGGTTAAGCGGGTATTTTTTTGAAGTGCTGTGGAATCAAGAGCTTGTGCTAGAAACCGTGGGCAACTGATTTTTCTAGGATAATAACAAAGATTGTTTATAATACTTAGGCACTGACCCCCAGAAATTATAAACATTCTCAACATGAAAAAACAGTTGCCTATCGGGCCTATTATGATTGATGTCACTGGCACAACGCTGAGCCAGTATGATAAAGAAAAAATTGCTCACCCAAATACAGGCGCGGTGATCCTATTTGCGCGTAATTTTGAAACGCCTGAACAAGTCAGCGAACTCAATCAACAAATTAAACAAGCAAGAAAAGGGGATATTTTAATTGCCGTAGACCAAGAAGGAGGGCGGGTACAGCGCTTTCAAAAGGGTTTTACACGACTTCCCCCTGCCGCAGCTTATGCCCAGCAAGCAGATTTAACGGAAAATGCAGGCTGGTTGATGGCGGTAGAGTTACTGAGTCTAGGTATCGATTTTAGTTTTGCACCTGTTTTAGATGTGGATTGTGGTGTCAGCGAAATTATCGGTAATCGCTCCTTTTCGCAAGATCCCGAGCAAGCCGCGCAACTCACCAGCTTATATCGCCAAGGCATGCGCCGTGCAGGTATGGCGGCAATCGGTAAACATTTTCCTGGGCATGGTGCAGTAGCGTTAGATTCGCACCTGACCTTACCTGTGGATGAACGTGATTTAGAGACTTTATATCAACATGATATTTTACCCTTTAAGCGCTTGATCAAAGAAGGCTTAGAAGGGGTGATGCCTGCTCATGTCGTGTACCCAGCGGTTGATGAATTACCCGCTGGCTTTTCACCGATTTGGATTAATGAAATCCTGCGCCAACAACTAGGCTTTAATGGCACGGTTTTTAGTGATGACTTAAGCATGCAAGGAGCCGCTACAGTCGGTGATTTTTCAGATCGCGCCAAACTAGCACGCCTAGCAGGTTGCGATATGTTATTAGTGTGTAATAACGAAACGGCAGCAGAAGAAGTGCTGGAAGTCACCCCTATTGAGAAAAATGCAGTACGCGAACAGCGCTTACTCGCCATGCTAGGCAAAAATCATATTGATCCTTTGGTCCTCAAAAAAGATCGTGAGTGGCAAACGATTAGCCAACAACTGACGCAATTATCAGAATCCTATGCTTAAAGAAATACAACAAATTCAAGAAAATGCTGAGCTTTTGCACAGTGAAGCCGAAGTTGAAGCAGCACTCGATAGGATGGCTGCTGAGATTAATAGTGTGCTTGCAGAGCTTAACCCGATTATTCTTTGTGTGATGAATGGCGGTATCGTCACTGCAGGTAAGCTGATTACTAAACTCGCCTTTCCGCTGACCGTTGATGCCATTAATGTCAGCCGTTATGGCAATCAAACCAGCGGTAGTGAGCAACTCAACTGGTTACAAACGCCTGTCACAAGCTTAGAGAATAGAACCATTCTTATCGTGGATGATATTCTCGACCAAGGGCTCACTTTAGAAGCAATTTATCAATACTGCCAAGAACAAGGCGCGACTCAGGTTTATAGTGCGGTACTAATAGAAAAACAATTAAAACAAGCTAAACCCATACAAGCAGATTTTATCGGTTTATCAGTAGTTGACCGTTATTTATACGGCTATGGGATGGACTATAAAGGTTACTTAAGAAATGCAGCAGGGATTTATGCCTGTGCTTAAGCACAACGTAGGAGGCATTCCATGCACTCTATATCTGCCGAGATTTACGTACTCGCTTTAAGAGTTCACTAGCCATTTCACGCTCCCTTCAAATAGGGGGTTTCCATAATATAAAACTTGTAGGATGGGCAGATGGGCTTTATCCCGTGCCCATCTAATAACACCGTAAAAGATGGGCACGAAAAAGCCCTTTGCCCATCCTACCGGGCTATCTCACGAAGAGCATTCCTACAAGGAGTGTGATTTGTAATATAAACAGACTCCCATGAAAACAACAGCAATTATCGGCGGCTCAGGCCTCACACAACTTGAAGCGCTTACTATTATTGAGCACAAACACTATGAAACGCCTTATGGCGAGCCTTCAGCTGCTTGTGTGATCGGTGAGCTAAAAGGGCGAAAAGTCATTTTTATGGCACGCCACGGCAATCCACATACCATTGCCCCGCACAATATCAACTACCGAGCCAATATATGGGCACTCAAACAAGCAGGAGCAGAGCAAATTATTGCTGTTGCCGCAGTGGGTGGAATTACTAGCGAAATGACTCCCGCACGAGTCGTGATCCCCGAGCAAATTATTGATTATAGTTATGGGCGTGAACACACTTATTTTGCCGAAGTAGACGCAGCTGTACAGCATATAGATTTTAGTTACCCCTATGATGAAGCTTTACGTTTACAGCTGATTAAAAGTGCAGCAGAGTTACAATTAAAGACTTGGAATACGGGTGTTTACGGCTGTACACAAGGACCACGCCTAGAAACAGCAGCAGAAATTTTGCGCATGCAAAATGATGGCTGTGATTTAGTCGGTATGACAGGCATGCCCGAAGCTGCCTTAGCGAGAGAATTAGAAATTCCCTATGTGTGTTGTACCGTTATCGCCAATTGGGCAGCAGGTAAAACACAAGGTGAAATCACCATGCCAGAAATCATTAAAAACCTAGAGCAAGGCATGACTGATATAGAGAAATTATTACAGCACTTTTTTAAGCTAGAATACAGATCACGTAGAGCGGACTTTAGTCCGCCTTTATATAGGTAGGGCA
>WTCM01000045.1 GCA_013138595.1 Methyloprofundus sp.
TAATTAAAGATTCAAGTGAGCGGGTTGCAGAGGGAACCAAACTAACCGATGAATCACAACAATCACTGGTTGAGATCGACGAAGGGGGTCGAGTTAACATGAAAGCGATTGAAGAGATTGAAAACACCGCGAGTGTCTTGGTGGAAGGAACAGAGCAGGTACAAACCTTAATGACCAGCCTCAACGATTTGGCGCAAAACATTGCACAAATGGCGGGTGAGCAGGGTTCACGTCGTCAAGCTGCACAGAATGCCTTGGATTCATTATTACAAGAATCAGTACGTATTACCCAGCTAGTATCAGAAGCGAGTACGGGTGCGAATTCAATTAGTAAGGAAATGCTAGGGATTACCGAGCGTACCGATGAAATGGGTGTGATGACTGGCGAACAGGCACAACGCTCTAAGAAAGTAATGGAAATTTCTCACTCTTCAGAAGATGCGGCGAAACAAACCGTGGAAGGCGCGGGTACCGTTGTAAGTATTACCGAAGGTCTACAGACTCTGTCACAAGAGCTGACTGATCAGGTAAACCAATTCAAAATTTAAGTAGAAAGGAGATTTTGAGATGGCTGATACTTATGCAAGTAGGATAGCTGATGCGGATAAAGAGCATCTGATACAGATGGTCGGCTTCAAAATTGGTGAAGAGATTTTTGGGGTCGATATTTTGATGGTGCAGGAGATTATTCGTTCTGCCAACATCACTTATGTCCCCAATTCACCTGAATTTGTTGAAGGCGTGATTAACTTACGGGGAAGTATTATTCCCGTGATTGATCTACGCAAGCGATTAAACCTAGAAACAGATGATTACTCACAAGACCGAGATTGGATTTTAATCTTGGATATTGCGGGTCGAGTCACTGGGTTTATTGTTGACTGGGTGACCGAGGTGATTAAAGTACAAGAAGATCATATAGAGCCGCCACCTGAAATTTTAGTGGCGGGGCTACATAGTCAGTATATAAAAGGGGTCTGTGAGATCGCTGATGAACTGCTGATTTTTCTTGATTTTAATCGTATTTTATTAATTGACGAGATTAAGACATTATCCAGTATGTCTGAGCGTGTAGATCCAGAAGAGGTTTGAGTAGGGTACGCATCGCGTTACTACCATTAAGTTAAGGAAAAAATATAGGATGTGCTGAGGTACGAAGCGCATCTTTTAGGCATTTGATGCGCTTCCTATATAAAAAGCCTAACTTAATGGCAGTGAGGCTAACGTGGACACAAGCTTTATCGGGAATCCACGTTAACTGCTAAAAAACTACTGGGTTACGTTTGCCGCGCTACGCTTGCAAATCTAACCCAGCCTACGCCATATTTAACTTAAAACGATACCGTTTTAAGTTAAATAGTCGTAACAACAAGAATTTTTGTGCCTAGTGTAGCTGGGGACACTTTAAGATTGCCAAAATAATGACCACTAAGTTTAAGGTCATTAATAGCAGCAATTTTTATAATTAACGTATTTTTAAACTCCTGAGGTGCAAGGATTCAATCATCCCCCTGCCCTCAAATATTCTGTGGTGTCGTAATGGGTAAGCGTATTTTAATTGTTGATGATTCATCAATGATGCGGAAAATGATTACAAAAATATTGAGAGACCGAGGCGGTCATACTGTGGTGGGTGAGGCCAAAAACGGTACCGAAGCCTTAGACCTTTATAAAACGCTAAAACCTGAACTTACAACGATGGATATTACCATGGGAGAAATGGACGGGCTAAGTGCTGCTAAACAAATTTTAGATTACGATAGTGATGCTGAAATTTTGTTTTTATCTAATTTAGATAAAGAAAAATACACGGATGACATCGAATCCTTAGGTGCTGTTGGCTTTGTTAACAAACATAAATTTCAGGACATTCTTGATGCGATAGAGGGAAAAATATGATTGATTTATCATTACTCGAAGATTTTATTCTAGGTGCAGGAGAAAGCTTAGAAGAAATGGAAGCGGCTTTACTCAGTTTAGAGACTGATCCAGAAAATAAAGAATTATTAGACACTATTTTCAGAGATCTGCATACCATTAAAGGCGCGGCTCAATTTGTTGGTTTAGATAAAGTTGCTGAACTCAGTCATGTCGCTGAAGATTTATTAGATGCGATTAGAACAGGTGAAAAAGCAGCCACATTAGACATAATTACTGTTCTTATGCACTCTAAGGACAGAGTAGAAGTACTCATTGAAGACTTAGAAAGAAGTCAAACTGAAGAGACAGAAGTCGCTGACCTTGTTGAAAAACTAAGCGCTTATTTGAATACTGGTCCGACTAATACTGACACAACACCCTCTACTGCCGAGGCTCCCGCAAGTAATGAGCTAGAAGAATTCCAAGATGAGGAACTATCCTTCTTTTTAGATGAAGAACCCAGAAAAGAAGCAGCAGAAGAAGAAGGTAATGAGCTGTCATTTCTATCCGCTGATAGTAGCTTTTTAGAGGCAGGCGAGTCTATAAAAGACGCAACAGATACAAGCTTTTTAGAGATAGATATTCCTGAGTCTCAAGATACTGATGATAGTTTTTTAAACGTTGAAATCCCTTCTACACCTAGTATAGGATTTTTAGATGTCGAGGGTGAAGAATCAACAGAAGAAGATAGCTCTGAAATTTTCTCTTATTTACCAACAGATGCAACTGAGGAGCAAACTAGCTTCTTAGCGGATGATAGTAACACCGAGAGTATAAGCTCTAGTTCTGAAGTAAGTGATGCACCTGAAGAGGACTTGACCTCCACTCTATTGGAAGGTTTTGATAATTTAGATGCATCATTTGATAGTACAGCAAGCTCAGACCCAGGTCTGGCAATTCAAGCAAATGAGGTGGAAGAAGACCTAACGTCTACTTTAATGGAAGGTCTTGATAATTTAGAGTCTTCATTTGATAGCACAGCAAATCCAGAAACAGATGCCCCCATTAGCGCAGAGCCTGAAATAGAAGCGCCTGACCTTAGTACTGAACCGGAGTTAAGCAGCGAACAGCCGCGTTTTGAATTACCTGAAGAAGAACATGACCAAGAGTTATTTGGCATTTTCATTCAACAACTTCAAGATAAATTAAGCTTAATTAATGAAGTGACGCAAAGCTTAGCCATTACGGAAAATAAAGCGGAATCATTAACACCCTGTATAGAAACAATCAAAGCCTTGAAATTCTCATCGAATTATATGGGCTATGAAGCACTGACCAATCTTTACAGTGTATGGCTATCTAGGATTGATCAAGCTCAAAGTGATTTATTAATGGATGCTGAGTGCTCTTTAGAATTTATGCACACGTATTTACAAGAACTAAATGAAATCTTCCCGCAATTACACGCGCTTAGTTCTGAAAAAAATACGGATGAAATAACCGTTTCTGCCATTGATAACTTAGCAGCAGATGAAGGACATCTAGCCTTTATTGAAGGGCTTATTGAAGATGAACAACCGCAGGATGATAAAACACCTGAAAAAATCATTGAGCCTGTGGAAAAACCAACCATAGCGAAAGATCCAGCGCCCTCTTTTATCGCTGATATTGAAGCGAAGGAGGAAGATGATGAAGAAGACCAACTATTTAAACGCCTCAGCAGCGCCTTAGATTCTTCCATTCAAGAATCCATTGTGGCCGACCCTATTAATGAAGTTTTTGATGCTTTATTAGCAGCAAGCGAAATAGAGTCTCCTGCCGTTCAAGCTATCCAGCCTTTAAAAATTAAAACCTTAGAGCAGGCTAACCTAGAAATTATTCCAGAGCCTGAAAGTCCTGAGCCAGTCGCTGAGGTCACCGCTAAAGTCGAAACTATATCAGAGCTTGATATTCAAACACTCGCCGACCAACAAGAACTTGAAGCGGCTGTTCAACTGGGTATTCAAGACAATCAGCCCGCCCAACTTCCAGCCACTAAAAAAGCCGATAAGGCAAAAACAGCGATTGCTCCCAAAAAACAAAAAGCAACTGAAAAAGTTTTTAAGAAAAGTATTCGCATAGACTCGGATAAAATTGATTCTTTAATGAATCAAGTCGGGGAACTGATTGTAAACCGAGCCTCATTTTTTCAATTAGCAGGTGAAATTGTCACCTTGCAACAAGATTTAAAAGAATCTGGTTTAGCGGCAAAGGAACTTAAACTCGTACGTGCCTTCGCGTATCGGTTTGGGGAAGCCATTATTTCATTAGGGCGTACCTCTAATGAACTACAAGAAGGCGTGATGACGGTTAGAATGTTACCGATCGCCCAACTGTTTAATCGCTACCCTAGATTAGTCCATGACTTAGCGCATACGCATCATAAAAAAATTGAGTTATTGATTCGCGGGGAAAGCACCGAGCTGGATAAAATGATCATTGAAGAATTATCAGATCCGATTATCCACATGATTCGTAATGCTATTGGGCATGGGCTTGAAACGCCTGAACAACGTAGAGAATCAGGTAAACCAGAAACAGGCACCCTGACTTTAGAAGCTTACCATGAAAGCAATCATATCGTGATTGAAGTCAGGGATGATGGGCGCGGAATTGATCCTGAAAAAATCAGGGCGAAAGCCTTAGCTAAAGGGCTCTTTAGCTCTGAAGAGTTAGCACGTATGAACTCTAAAGAGCTTAACCGCTTTATTATGATGCCTGGCTTCTCTACGGCAGATAAAATAGATAGTACCTCAGGTCGCGGCGTAGGTATGGATGTCGTCAAAAAGAATATTGAAAAATTAAATGGTAGTATTGAAGTTGACTCTAAATTAGGGATTTCAACCACGATACGTTTAAAAATCCCATTAACTTTAGCGATTATTCCTGCTCTATTAGTCCGTGTGAGCACTAATTTCTTTACTGTGCCTTTAGCGAATGTAGAAGAAACCTTACGTGTCAACCGTAGTAATATATCGGTGATGGAAGATACAGAAGTCATGTACCTACGGGGAAAAACCATCCCTATTTTCCGTTTATCGCATTTATTTTCCATTCCTTCTGATTTAACCCGCGAGTCGCTTGAGTATTTTGTGGTCATCGTCAATACAGGGGCTGGGCAGGTCGGCTTTATGGTCGATGAGCTACTAGGACAAGAAGAGGTGGTGATTAAACCATTAGCCGATTATCTACAAGATAATAGCGGATTCTCTGGTGCAACGATTATTGGGGGCGGACGGATTTCACTGATTATTGATGTCAATGAACTCTCAAATATTGCCAAAAACTCACAAATAGAAAAACACCAAGATCAAGAAAGTAAATCCTTAGCATCATTAGACCTTAAGTAAGCGGGGCAATCACTGTGGCAACAGAAAAAATTAAAGTATTAGTGGTTGATGATGCTAGCTTTATGGTAAAAGCCATTGGCAATATTCTCAACTCTGACCCTGATATAGAAGTCGTAGGGTCAGCTAAAAATGGCTTAGAAGCACTGACAAAAATAAAAGAGTTAAAGCCTGATATTATTACCTTAGATGTGGATATGCCGATTATGAATGGCATTACAGCGGTGCGCCATATTATGTTGGAGTGCCCTGTCCCCATTATTATATTAAGTTCTTTATTTACCAATGGTGCGATTTCTTTTGAAGCACTAAGATTAGGGGTGGTTGATTTTTTGCCTAAACCTTCAGGCGCAATTTCTAAAGATATTCATATTGCCAAACAGCATATTATTGATCGCGTTAAAATGGGTGTTTCAGTGCATATTGATAATATTCACCGGGTTAGAATTGAACAATATAATGAAGAGAAAAAGCTGACAAACCGTTATGGCTATCAAGCTTTACACCATATACTATTACTAGGTACAACACTAGGCGGCCCTAACACCAGTATTCGTATCTTTTCTCAATTATCGCCTGATTTATCGGCAGCGGCTATTATGATTCAAGAAACAGCGCCTAGAATTTTAGCCGCTTTTATTGACGAATTTGATAAATATGCAACATGGAATATTAAACAAGCACTGGATGGCACTGTTTTAGAAGCAGGCACTTGTTATGTTGCATCTAATGAAACCTCAGTACGTGTTGAAGTCAATGAACAACAAGAAGCAATTATTAGAGTGTCAGATGCTATTGATAACCCATTAGATGAATTATTTAGTTCCGCCGCAGACGTTTTTGAACAAAATACCACAGGTGTTTTGCTGACAGGCATAGGCGATGATGGCTCTAACGGTTTTAAGGTCATTCGAGAAAAATTAGGTACGACCATTGCTCAAAATAGTCATACCTGTGTTTACCCAAACCTTGCACAATGTGCGATAGAGCGAGGTTTAGTGGATAAAATTGTGATCGAAAAAGAGCTCGCTAAGGAAATTGAAAACGCGATTAGAAAGCAAGAGAAGAATAGTTAATCATCTCTTAGCAACATAAAAAATACCCCGCATCAGCGAGGTAGCCGAAATAAGACAGAAAAATATGATTATAACTTGTGATAATTGCGCAACAAAATACCAACTTGATGATAGTTTAATCAAGAAAAGTTTATTTAAAGTTAGATGCTCTCACTGTAAAGCCACCTTTATGGTTGAAAAAAATCCAAACGATGACTTTATTGAATTAGTTGAAACACATCAAGAGAAATCAAAGCAAATCATTGCTATTTGCAATCAAAAAGGAGGGGTTGCAAAAACCTCGACTTGCCTAAACTTAGGCGCTGCTCTCGCCGCACAAAACAAACGAGTCTTACTGATTGATTTTGATGTACAGTCAAATTTAAGTTTATTATTTGGCTGTAAAAATGAACGCTCATTTTATGAAGTGCATGAATCAGATATTAAGCCCACTGAAATCATTAAAAAAGTCAGTGAAAACCTGTGGCTACTGCCTGCTAATAGTAAATTATCTCTCCTTGCCAGACATTATTTACGCCAAAAAAATAATGGTTATTTTTTACGTGAGCATATTGAGCCTTTAAAGCAATATTTTGACTATATATTAATTGACACCCCTCCTTCGGTTAAATTTTTTACACCGAATGCATTACTCGCAGCAGATTTTGTCATCGTTCCGACGCAATGTGAATTTTTGTCGATGAACGGAGTGTTACAAACAGAAAGTATTATTCAAGCGTTGGCAAAAAGCCACCCCTTAGATTACCGAGTCTTAGTCACACTGTATGACCAACGCAATATGGCCTCTAAGGTTATTTTTTCCAAATTAAAAAATAAATACCAAAATACACTCTTTAATACAGCGATTGAATTTGACCCTAAAGTGCAAGAATCACAAATTATTAATCAGCCTGTCACTCATTATGATGCTAATGCAACGGCCTCTAAACAATATACGCAATTAGCTAAAGAGTTACTCAGCATTTAAGCTACGTAGTTTGGTCTGCTGTTTTTTGAGCAAGCTAAGAAACGTGCACGTTCCTTAGCAAGAACTAAAGAAAACTGTATACACTCGCTGGAGTCCAAAACGCGTTTTGGGCGTTTTCTTATCCAGCTTCGTAACTTGAAAGAGTGCGTGAATTCCAGAACGTTGGAGTATCAGGCATGTCGGATGACGTTTTTTAATGCTGCGCAATAAAAAATCTTATCCAACCTACGTTATTAGATGACTAGCCTTATTTTTTATAAAAAACACTATGTACCAAACTCGTTTTTTCTTTTCACTTTTATCTTTTTCCATGGTTATCCTACTATGGGAATTGGTCACACGTTATAGTGGCTGGAGTAGTCAAGTCTTCCCTAGCCCTAGTGCCGTCTTCTCTAGTATGCTGGAGCTTATCACTAATGGCGAACTCCTTAAACATACGGTCGCCAGCTTATTTAGAGTCACTGCAGGTTTTTATTTAGCCGTTGTGCTAGGAATTCCACTGGGTATTATTTTAGGGCGGGTCAAAATTGCCAAACTATTATTTAACCCTTTAGTGCAATTTTTGCGCCCCATTTCTCCGCTCGCATGGATTCCTCTCGCCATGTTATGGTTTGGGATTGGCGATGTTCCCGCGATTTTTCTGATCTTTTTATCCAGCTTTTTTCCTTTGGTTGTTTCAACCAGTGTTGCGGTTGAATCTATTAAACCTACCTACTTTCAAGTCGCCTCTAATTTTAATTTTAGCCGCATGGAAGTGCTCACTAAAATTATTATTCCCGCAATTACGCCTAATGTGATTATTGCCTTACGCTTAACCATCACTATTGCTTGGCTAGTGGTGGTTGCCGCAGAGATGATTGCCGTGCAATCTGGGCTAGGCTATATGATTTTAGATTCTAGGAATGCCTTACGTATGGATTATGTGATGGTCGGGATGATTGTGATTGGGATTATTGGCTTATTACTCGATATGGTCATGCAAGCCTTAGGTAATATTGAGTCCACTGCATGGGGGCGTTTAGCAAAATAATGTCTTATATTAAAATTGAAGCAATCACCAAGTCTTACCATGATCGCCGTAGCGCACCTCGCAAAAATAGCGACAAAAGTAATGAAATTCGTGTCTTAGATAATATTAATTTAGAATTTAAAGAAGGTGAAATGGTCTGTATTCTAGGGCCGTCAGGTTGTGGAAAATCGACCTTATTACGTATGATCGCAGGCTTTGACTCACCCACATCAGGACAGGTCACCATTCACGACAAAGCTGTGACAGGTCCTAGCGATAATAATATTTTTGTGTTTCAGCACAGCGGCTTACTCCCTTGGATGACCGTTTGGGACAATGTTATTTTAGGCGTGCGTCATTTACCTGAAGAAGAAAAAAATGAACGCGCTCAAGAATATATTGATATTGTTGATTTAAGTGGCTTTGAACACCATTACCCACATCAATTATCAGGCGGTATGTTACGTCGCGCCGAACTTGCTAGAGCGGTAGCGGTACAACCCGAAATGCTGATTATGGACGAACCTTTTAGTGGGCTAGACTTTTTAACCCACATGAAAATTCGTGAAGAACTGGTGAATATGCATGAATTTTTAGGTCAGAGCATGTTGATTGTGACCCATGATATTGATGACGCGCTAATTATGGGCGATAGAATCATTGTACTCAGTAGCCGTCCTTCACAAGTTAAACTAGAGCGCACTTTAAGCTTTGATAGACCCCGTGATTTAAGCAAAATCCCTGAATTAAGTGAATTACGTGATGAATTATATTTTATGCTAGGAGTCAGTTATGCTGTCTAAACTAAACCTGTCATGGAAAATCACCTTACTCTCGCTTGCTTGGATTGCCTTAGTCTCTTATGCACACTATCAATTAAATTTTGACCATGGGCATAAGAAAGTCATCACCATGGGTTATATGCCCGTGATTACCAACTTAGCCGCTCCTTTATTAGATGAAGCAAGTAAAGACAATACCGAGCTTTATTTTAAAGCCTTAAAATTCTCAGCCTTTGCAGAAATGGCAGAATCTTTACGTAATGGAAAAATTGATGCCGCTTTTATTATTGCCCCTCTTTCCATTGTCTTAAGACAACAAGGTGAAGATATTAAAGTTGTCTATATAGGCAATCGCCATGAAAGTACCTTAGTAGCACAAGCGGGGCTAAAAGCCGAATCCCTACAAGATTTAGCAGGAAAAACCATTGCCGTACCGATGCGCTTTTCAGGGCATAATATTAGTATTCGCGAACTACTTAAAGAGCAAGGCTTAGAAAATCAAATCAAAGTGGTAGAAATGAATCCCCCTGATATGGCGTCGGCTCTTGCAGGTGGTTCTTTAGATGCTTATTATGTCGGTGAACCGTTTGCCGCACAAACCCTGAGAACAGGCGTGTCTAAACGCTTATTTTATGTAGAAGAAGTACAAGAAAAGTTTATTTGTAATCTTATGATTGTACGCAATGACTTTATTCAAAATGACCCAGAAACAGTCAAAATTATGGTGAATGCTGCCGCTCGTTCAGGTATATGGGCTAAAAACAATATAGATAAAGCGGCACAAATTACCGCGAAATATTGGAATCAACCTTTGGAGCTGGTGAAATATGCACTCACCGAGCCTAAAGACCGTATTTTATATAATTTCTACACTCCCCAGCAAAGTGAAATGCAAGCAATGGCTGATTCTATGGTGGACTTAGGCATGCTTAAAAATAGCGATATCACAGGCTTGGTGGATGACCGTTTTGCTAAGTCAGTCAACTTAGATAATGTGACTGAGGATATTCATAGTATTTTTTAATACTTAAGCTGAGTTTGGGTTAAAGAGTAGATTCCCGCTAAAACACTGCGGGAATGACGGGGTATTGTATCAATAACTTTATTCCGAACTCAGCTTACTTATGCCAACCCCTTCTCGGCGTAATTCTGGAGCCACCGCATTACGCATTGCCACTTCATCTAAACCTCCGCCTAAAAAAGTATTTATTTTGGTAGCGACTTCTTCTGGGTTACTCAATGTTTGATGATAATCAATATTGATAATATCTATCGTCTCAGAAAAATTAGCAAGCACCTCACGTACTGTGTTTATTTGTACTTCATAAGTCTTTGCCAGTTGCCTTTCACTTTGTTTACTGTTGGCTTTATTATTACGCGCCAACATCGCTCTTTGGGAGGCAAGAATCTCACCAATAGGTCTGGATATAAATAAGATTTTATAGCTAGCATCGGGTTGCAGACTAGGTAATAATTGCGCAATAATTTTAACCGCTTTACCTTCAGCTTCTTGCATCCACCCCTTATCTTTGTCTTTTGCCAAGCCTTTAATCGCGGCTAATTCATAATAACCCCGTGCATTACTTGCATCAGCAACACGCTCACCATCTGTTAAAATGGGAAAACCACCCGCTTGTAACATCTGCATAAGCATTGAGGTACCAGAACGCGGTAAACCAGAAACGATCGTTACTGTTTGGCTTGTCGGTACCAATAAATGATGACGGTTTTCTAAGCCAAAAAGCGTCAACTTTCGTTTTAAATCAATACTTGTTTTTAAATGCGTATCTTCTGGAAAGATACCTGTTGCATGAAATTTTTTGATATGCTCTTCGGCTGTTTTAAAGAAATTTGTATGTGTTGTCGCTTTATCGAACTGCTCGCGGCTACGATAAATTTTGGCAAGTAATTGATGTGCCAGCGGAAACATCGCATTTTGAGCTAAAGCGGTATTTAAACTGGCAATAGCATCGTCTGTATGTCCCAGTTTTTGTTGCGCTAATGCACAATGATAATGAGCCACTGGATTATGATAGATTAAGCCTATAGAAGCTAAAGCAGCACCCAAGGCTTTACGCGGGTACTTGTTTGCTAAGTGTACACGACTAAAACCCAGTTGTGCTTGTGCATTGATTGGGTCAAGCGTAAGAATCTCATGCAACTTAGCTTCAGCTGCATGCAAATGATTTAAGGCAATTAAGGAATCTGCCTGATGCTGATATAAACTGGGGCGGTTGTGTAGCTGTACGCTTTCAGCAAGTGCAAATGCTTCCAGTGCTTTTACATGCTCATTTTTTGCAGCCAAGACACGCCCCCGAAGATAAGCAAAAGTATGCGCGTTAACACCACTTTTCTTACGCAATTGATTTAATTCACGTAACTGATTTTCGCTAAGCTCTTCAGGGGCTTTATCTTTATAAGTCTCTTGCAGTGCTTGAAGTTCAAGCACTGCAACTGCTGCATACCTCTTTTTTTCCTTTTGTAAACGCTCTAAGGTTTGTTCGGATTGTTTAATTTGCTTTAAACTGAGATAACAATCTAACAAATGCACACCAAAACGACTTTCATCTGGCGATGCATCCCACAGTTCGCTAAAGATTTCGATAGCCTCTTTTATATGCCGTGAATTCAGGTAATCACGCGCCAGATTATAGCGTAACTCTTTAACCGTATTTGCCGATGCTTTTTCCAAATTTTCATCTGGCTTATCAATATAGCCCAACTCTACTAATTGTTTAAGTGCCTCGGCTTGATCCACTGGGTCTGCTTGCATGCCTTTAGGATGCATACCCGTGTCACCTGCTATATCGTCCCAGCTAGGAATAAAGTCAGCTTTAGGCGTTTCTACAAAGGCATTCAGCAAAGACTTTCCATCCATATCTTCACCAATGGGCAGCCCATATAGCGATAAAAGCGTAGGGGTAATATCTAATAAGCTCGCACCATAGATCAGCTCATCTTGCTTTATCCCAGGTCCTTTAATCGCAATCATGCCAAATTGACGATGTTCATCGGCAGGTCCTGCAGGTTCGTTAGGTAAGTCTTTAGGGCGTAAATGGTCGGGGTGAAAGCCATGATCTGAGACTATCATAATAGTGGTCTCTTCTCCTGCCAAATGCATATAAGTGCCCAGCATTAAGTCATGGAACTGGTAGCCCGCATTCACCACATGTTGGTACAACTCAAAATCATCTTTATCAACCCAATCAAGCCGAGGTGCATGGTACTTAATAAAGCCATGACAGAAATGGTCAATACCATCAAAATAAACCGCCATAAAATCCCACGGTTCCAGTTGCATGGTTGCCGTTGCAGCGGCATGAACACTAGCGGTTTCAGCAATAATTTTTGCTAATGACATAAGCCGCTTATCTTTTGTTTGATCAATTTTCGCCGCATCGGGCACAAAGGATAATAATATATCCCCATCCAGTTCACTAGGACGGATACGCAGGGCGGCTAAATCATCGGCTAGTTTTGACTGATTAACCGTCCCTGATTGCATAGGCCAAGCTTTATTCGCTAGCGCAGGTGCCTTCTGATACTGGTTGGATACCATAACGCCAGAAATAGGTTCTGCAGGGTGTGAAGGCCACCAGCCCACGACATTGGATTTCAAACCATTTTGCTGCAAAATATTCCAAATAGCTTTGGTTTTTCGCCCTAGATTGCTAATCGGACGCACCCCGCCGCTGGCTGGATCAGGCTCGGAAAATCCATGTATTCCATGCTTGCCAGCACGCTTTCCCGTGGCAATTGATGTCCATAACATCGGTGACAATACGGGGTAAAGTGTTGAAAGATTACCCACGATACCTCCGTTAACCAGTTTTTCTAGGTTAGGCATTTTGCCAGCATCTAAAAGGGGTGTGATGATTTTCCAGTCAGCCGCATCCCAGCCTAAAAGCAATACTTTACGTGTCATGGTAGTGGTTTTATTTATAAGAGTAAAAAAGGTCAATAGCAGAAAATACGTGGCTTTGGATAAAGCATGAACCCCAACAAAACCATTGAAGTTCCCGTATTCCTACACGCTACGGGATGGTCAACCGCCCAAAACGCGTTTTGGACTCCAATTTTAAAATTCTTGCGTAGCTTCTTAAATTACTCAGAGAAAAAGCTATGATTGAATTTAAGCAGCCACATACTGCTCTTTTTTGCGTGAACGCCATGCGCGAACGCCTCCCGCGCCTAAACCCAGCAAAAGCAAAGCACCCATCGCAGGCTCTGGTATCGCTGAAACGTGAACGGCCTCATCAGCTGTGTCGTTGTAAGCCCAACGATCAATCGTTACGATACCCTCAACAGTATCAAAGTTAATCACCCCGACCCCGTAATGCATATCAGCCCCATTCAAAAAACGAAAACCAAAAAAGTTGTCGCCTTCAGCAAAGTCAAAATTCCAATCATAGCCGATATTATTACCGCTACCATAATTAGACATAGCATTTCTATAGGGATAAGAACCAGAGCCCCAAGCATAATTTGTTAGCGTAGGCCCCACACTAAAGCTTTGCGCTAAAGCTTGTACATCGTCTCTGCTGGAGCTGGGAGCAATCAAGCCTCGACCATTTGAATCATCACTGGCAAATTGTATATTTTGAACAGTAGAAGATGAATAAAAAGACCTAAACAATCTAAAGTCACTACCACCAATACCATCCACATCCCACTGAGCAATACTACCCTCTGCAGATGCCATATCCAGACTCACCGCTGCGCCTGTTACATTAATAACCGCCGCCTGTGCACCTAAAGAAGTCAATGCAGTAAGCGCCCCTAAAGCGATGGGTATATTGTTATTAATCTTTTCACTAAAGGAGCGGCTGGGTAATTTTTTATTTTTATTCATTATCAAATCCTGATTAAGTTAAGTACTTTGCATAAAATATGTTGACAATAGGAAACGCATCAAGCACCGAAAAGATGCGTTTCGTACCTCAACACACCCTATATTTTATCTTCTTCCCTCTCTAAATCTAACATCTGCCGAGTGTATAGTACCATCATTAAGTGTTAACAATAGACGGCGGCAAGTGCCTGCCCAACTTTTTTCAGTCTTCCAGTTATAGTGATAAAGATCACTCTCAGGGCTATAATTAAGTACTGAATTGCCTGGTGTTAATGTGACTGCGATTTCCTCCTCGCCTTCAACATCAGCCGTCGCGCAATTAATCTTGACACTGGTGGGCGATCCTTCTTGTAGTATATCAAGACCAAAATCACCATTCATATCAAACTTTAAGGGGACGATACGCCCTGCTCTGACTATTGGCTGTTTCTTGTTCCCTTTACCTGATGCGAGCAATTCGCCAAATGGATAATGTACCTTGTAGCTGACACTGGCTAAGCTAGTATTACCCGCGACATCTCGCGCACTATGACAAGATGCAGTGAAAGTCCCCGTACCATTACTACTGCCACCTGTCACTGATAGCGTCGCATTTACGGCAACCCCAGAAAGTGCATCACTAGTGTGGCAAGTAACAGCAGGCACGCTATCAGGCGTATAAACAGCCGCCTCCGTTACCCCTATCACAGTCACTATCGGCGGGGTGATATCAATATTAATCCCCGTTGCCGTTGTTGCCACTTGATTATCAGCCCGATCCACCGCTATGCCAGATATACTCTGATTTTCACCTTCAGTCGTTAGTAGCGTTTGATTAGAGGTACAAGACTTAATACCTGATAGCTGGTCAGTACAAGCAAAACTAACTAAAACCGCACTATTATTCCAACCATCAACAGTTGCTAGCGGTGTTTGCCTTGATGTGATTTGCGGTAAGGTGGTATCAATATTAATCCCCGTCACTTGAATAACAGCTCTATTATCCGCATTATCCACGGCTATACCCGATATAGACTGATTTGCCCCCTCAGTTGTGATGGATTGGCTTGGTGTACAGGACTTAATACCTGATAACGTATCAGCACAGGCGAATAGTATTGAAACTGCACTGTTATTCCACCCCACGGAATTAGCTACAGCTCGTCCTGAAGTTATTGTCGGTAAGGTTCTATCAATATTAATCCCCGTCTTTTTAGTACTAACACTATTATCCGCATGATCCACAGCGGTTGTAGAAATAGATTGATTTATGCCTTCAGTCATCAGTATTTGATGCGTAGTCCACCACACATCTTTAAGTACTGTAGATGTAGGTGGAAATAAATCTCGCCCACAGAGCTTAAGTCCTGATACCTCATCCATACAGTTGGAAATTACGAATACTGGTGTGTTATTCCAACCCGCTGAATTTGCCTTAGGCGTATAATTTGTAGCAAGTGCGGGTAAGGTACGGTCAATTTTAAACTCTAGTACCGTATACTCTCCATCATTACCTGCTTTATCGATCGGGGAAAAAGAGAGTGTGTTAAGGCCGTCGTGGCTAGCTTCAAGTATGACAGTATCACCTGCCATAATGTCTGCCTCGTCAATACGAGATGTACCTAAAGCATCAACATAGCTTAGATTGTATTTAATGCTTTCAATACCTGTACCTTCATCAAATGCTTTAATGCTTATCCGAACATTATCACGATACCAACCTGAATCCGATACTTTAGTCGAAATGATTGCTTGGCTTGTCGGTGAACTTATATCGATAGCATTACACTGCCAAGCACGGTCTAGATCAGGTAACTCAGCCCCATTAGCAAACGCTTCTGCTCGCTCCCAAACCCGAACATAAGCCTCTGCAGAACAGAACAACTGGCTCAGATAATGTGAGTCCAAGCCTATTTCTTTCAGGTCTTGAACCATGTCAGGCAATAAGCCCACATGCGCTAAACCATCAACGTTATAATCAAATTCTTTAAACCCTGTTTTTTGTTTAGCGAACTTTCCATAACCTGATAGCGTGAATGGATAATCAACTTTATTATCTTCGATGACTTGTTTGAGTCGTTCATTTTTACCATCATGAATCGCTCTCCAACCACCACAAGCATCACTCCCAAAGCGAGGTCCAAGATGCCCTGCCATACCATTGAAGTCACTTCCTAGGGCAACTGGGCCATCCATTACATCTGTTGCATACTGTAATGCCTGTGCAAATGTTTTGCTGGAGTGCCGACAATTATCAGAAATTTCCCCACCATGCTTTTGGTTGGTGAAAGCTCTTGTATATTTATCACCTTTTAGATCAGTATCCTGTACGTCATCTTTAAGCATTGCCGCAATCATACCGCCGCCTGCTTTTATCTCGTTAAGCTGCTCACGTGTTCGCATGCGCTCATGTCGCCCTTTATTACCACTGAACTTTGGGTGATGCAAAGAAAAGAATTGCACATGACTTGCTAAGAGAGGATACGGCTCTGCACTAGAGCCAGGATTAGTTTTGCTTAGTGCAATGGTCTGATCTAAAGATTTTATAGACATATGATCAATATCAATCAACATCCCCCTATTCATCAGTGCTTTTAATAAGCGCTCCCCTCCTGGATGTCGCTCATTATCGTCAATAGCTGACTTCAAACCGTATATATTACAAGAGGATTTTTCTTTGGTTGCAGAATAATCTGGCACAGCAGGTGCGTCAATAGGACCAAAACCCAACACAACCATTAGACCCGCCAGACCATTATCCACCCAATAACCGTAATTATACTGATCATTCGCAGGTGCACATTCTTCAATCTTCCACCAGCGCTGCTGTGCGACTGCCTGACCGACGGCGATAGAATCCATCCAAGTCGCGGCTCCGCCAAAACCATTGTCAAAATTGTGTACTGGAAAGATATGCCTAACGCCCATATCGTGAAGCACA
This sequence comes from Methyloprofundus sp., assembly GCA_013138595.1. Classification (GTDB taxonomy): domain Bacteria; phylum Pseudomonadota; class Gammaproteobacteria; order Methylococcales; family Methylomonadaceae; genus Methyloprofundus. The sequence continues at coordinate 16,853 of WTCM01000045.1, forward strand.
TTGACAGCCTCTTCAATCGTTGTAGGCTGTGGTAAGTTTGTCAAAGGCTCAATCTCCGCTAAGGGTAATCCAAAGTCTGTGGGACAGCCATTGATTTCCTTACAATTAAAAAGATTATCCACTTCGATTCCAAGTATTACAGCAAGGTTTCCCGCCGCAATTTCATCACGTGCTTGCTCAGGTGTTGTGACAATACGAAACCAGCCTTTACCTACACCGCCCGATAAACCATCAATAAATTCTTCAAATTTATACGCCGCTTTTAGCTGCTCTATAATATACGACATCGAATCTTCACAAAGCGGCCAAGAGTCTTTGCGTGTAGACTTAAGCGAGGTTTTACACAGTGCCTCGTTATGTACCGCAAGCATCGTAGCTGCACGTAAACCACCGCGCCATGCACGCTCCAGCCACACATAATACATTTGCTGATGCGTGGTACTGGTCCATTTAGGCCAGCCATTAAAATACGGTGCACCATACCATGAGCGTGCACCATCCTGAGTACCATCACCCGCTGTGTCGTTTAATAGACCGTGAGAAAGGCTTTTATGTGCTTCCAAATCTTTCGCTGGCGACAAAGCAGTATTTACATTATAAGTATCATCTAATACGAAGTTCCCCTCTTCATCTATAGGCGCAGGCTCACCCGACAACACTTTACTACCATGTCCCATATGACCGAACAGATGAATATGCATATCCATATAACCACTCATTATGCCCCGTGATGAGCTAGTGCTACTCCAACCAGTCGTTGGCTCTGCTATATCACCAGAAGTAGGTATGGCTAATGGTTCACTTTTAACACAAGTCCCAAGGGATCTAGGAATTGCAGTGCCATTGATCGGGTTTCCAGAGCAACTCGCATCACCACTGACTGCCTCATAAAGATCAAGTGGTAAGGCATCGGTTTGATACTCAAGCCCCGCATCACAGGCTGCCCCTTCTCCGAGACAGCAACTACGTTGCCCTTCGCCCCCACATTCTGTCTTTGCTGTGATTGGTAAACAAGTCCCGGCAGCAAAAAATCCACAGCCATTAGGGTACTCACCAAGTGCCGCTTCAATTAAGCCACTATCACAGGATAGCCCCTCGCGCTCCCCTATACAGCAAGCACGCTGAGCAACGCCTCCACATGCACCTGCATAGCTTAACGGCGAGTAAAACCCACTGAGCAATATTAAAAATGCTGTCAGATGAAATAATTTTATTATTTTCATTATATTGATCCCCTTATATTCATACAGTCGTTTAGGTAAACCGCTAGCGTAATTTCCCTTATTACTGTAATGATTTGCCTATCTATTTACTTCACTTGCCATAGTAAAGCAAATAAAGAAAAATAGGTATCCATCGAAAGGTTGATATTAAAATAAACTGAATAATATTCACATAAAAATGAAAAATCAATCGAAAGGTTGATTCCATTCCCCCCCTATTTAATGGCATGATAGAGTCATTATGAAAATATTACTCGCAGACGATCACCAGCTCTTTCTTGAAGGGATGCAGTCAGTTTTGGCTAGTCTCTCACCTGATACCCACATTACTTGTGAAAATAATGGCAATGATGCACTTAAACAATTGTCGGACTCTTCCTTTGATATTGCACTGATAGACCTGCGCTTACCGAGTATCAATGGCTTCAGCTTACTTAAAGAATTGTCCACCACTAATTGCCTGACCCCCGTTATTATCGTAACGGCCTCTGAAGATCCTCAAGATATACAGCAGGCGATTGATTTGGGAGCAATGGGGTTTGTCCCCAAGTCTTCGACTGGGCAACAAATCATACAAGCAATAGAATTAGTGCTAATGGGGGAAGTCGTTAAACCTGATCACCTTTACCAGCATCATGCTACAACAGATGACAAACCCGACTGGGCAAGCCAGCACAATTTGACACATAGACAACTGGAAGTTTTACGCCTAATTGGACATGGTCTCTCTAATCAAGCGATTGCAGATAAACTCTTCCTGAGTATTGCTACGGTCAAAACACATATTGTGGCTATTTTTCAGGCTCTCAACACACAAAATAGAACAGAGGCTATTAAAAAAGCGCATCAACTGGGGCTAGATTAAATTGAGCAAGCAATGAAGTCAATCGACAATAAGCCAAACCTGAATCAACAACAGATTAATGCCGATAAAATTCTGATTATTCACAAAAATACTCCCATTACCCTTATCGGTAATTTACTCGGATGCATACCACCTAGCATAGTATTATGGAATGAACAGTACGCGACTAATATAACTATCTGGGTCTGTGCTGTTTATCTACTCACTTTTATACGCTGGCTACATTACCGCTCTCTTAACCCCCAAAATGCATCACTGGAAAAAATAGTTGCTCAAGGAAAAAGCTACTTACTGTTTATATTATGTGCGGGTTGTCTTTGGGGAAGTACCAGTGTGTTATTTTTTGACATTGAATTAGAGGCCTCTACATTTTTAATACTGACACTGATAACGATGATTAGTGGCAGCATGACTGCGCTTTCGTCGCAGATAACTGCCTATGCAAGCTTTGCTATTCCAACCATGATTCCTCTTATTTTGCAGATGTTTTTACAGGGGCTGGCTTTTTATAACTGGCTGGGTATTGGCACCAGCATCTATCTTTTGGCAACGTTTGCTTTTAGTCGCAATATGAATCATGTCATCAATGATTTTTTGGTTTTAAAATACGCAAACCTAAATCTGGTTGCAGACTTAAAGAAACAAACAGAAACAGCCAATAAGGCAAATAACGATAAGTCTCGTTTTCTTGCAGCGGCAAGTCACGACCTACGTCAGCCATTACATGCCGTTAATCTATTTATCGAAACGCTGGATAATAAAATTTCTACTGAGGAACAGCAATATGACCTTGACCGAATTCGCCAAGGGTTAGATTCCCTAGGTGAGTTATTTAATGCACTACTAGATATTTCACGGCTAGACTCTGATACGCTGCCAGTCAACAAAATTGACTTTCCTATAGATGAGCTTCTGCAAAAACTGGTCGAGCAATTTTCCCTTGAGGCACAGGCTAAGCGGCTTAAGCTAAGTATGAGAAATGGTAAACAACAAGTATATAGTGATCCGATTTTACTCGAACGATTGGTCAGGAACTTATTATCCAATGCTATCCGCTATACCGAAAATGGCAGCATTGAATTATTTTTTAGCAATGAGCTAGACGGCATTCTACAACTGCATATTACCGATACAGGCATAGGGATACCCAATAAGGACAAGGAAAATATCTTTAGTGAATTTTTTCAACTACACAACCCTGAACGAGATCGTAACAAAGGCTTAGGGTTGGGACTTGCCATTGTACGCAGAATCTCACGCTTATTGGAGCATACTATCGACCTATATTCAGAACCTGACAAAGGGACTGAATTCATTATCCATTTGCCTATTGGAAAATCCAAAGATCAAAGCATAAATACTCAAGCAACAACCTTGAGCACCAATAAACTCAAAAACCTTGAAGTACTTATTATTGATAATGAACTGGATATTTTGGAAGCTATGCAAACTCTACTGAGTGCTTGGGAATGTCATGTCACTATTGTAGAGTCTACTGAAAAGGCACTCCATTTAATTGCAGATAACAATCACCCAGACTTTATATTGGCTGATTACCGTATGCCAGGCAATTTAAATGGCTGCGAGCTTGTGCAATTGATTTGTCAACAGGCAGGCTATATCCCTTCATTAATTATTACGGGCGATACAGGTGCTGAAGTTTTTGCAGAAATAAAAACAGCCAATCTGCTCATGTTGAATAAACCCATCAAACCTGCTCAATTAAGACTAGCAATGACACGGCTAGTCAAAAAAAGCAGTTAATTTTATTCTTTAATATTCAAAGCATGCAGTTTTCGGTATAAGTGCGTACGCTCTACCCCTACTGCCGTGGCTAATTTTGCCACATTCCCTTCATTTTTTTCAAAGTGATATTCTAAATATGCTTTTTCAAATTGCTCTCTTGCTTCTTTCAGTGAGAGCTTAAAAAAATCGGGCATGCTTACCTTTTCTGTTTCTAGTGTATTGTCTAAGACCGTGCCTAAAGCTGACTTTACCTCAGTCAATTCTATATCATCTCCAGCACCCAAAATCATCAAGCGTTGTACTAAGTTTTTTAACTCACGTACATTGCCTGGCCACGCATAATGTCTTAAAAAATTCTGTGCCGAAATTGAAAAGCTTCTAAACGCTAATTTTTCATGCTGCACAAAGTAATCCACATAAAAATGCAATAAAGCAGGCACATCTTCACTGTGTTCACGTAATGGCAAGACATCCAACGGGACTTCATTGAGTAAATAATATAAATCTTGGCGAAACTGCCCTGCATTCACTTCATTTTCTATTAGCAGCCGTGTTGCCACAACCACGCGTACATCAACATGAATTTGCTCCGTTCCTCCCACACGTAAAAAAGAACGTGATTCCAAAGCACTGACCAACTTTAGCTGTATTTCTGCTTCCATCGCTGAAATATCGGCTAAAAATAAAATGCCTCCATGCGCACGCTCTAAGAGCCCAGGAAAAACCACGCCCTCTACTTCTTTACCAAAAAATTCAACAGCGGCATTTTCAGCGGCAATACTGCCTACCGCCACATCAATAAAAGGCCCTGTTTTACGCCCACTGTGTGCATGTAAAAAGCGCGCATAAAGCTCTTTTCCTACGCCACTTTCACCGACGAACATCACCTTAGTCTCATGCTGTGCTAAACGCTTTAACTGCTCTTTCATGCGTTCGGTAAAAGCACTATTCCCTACCGGCTCATTCAGTTCCGCTAGCTGCTGCTTTAAACCCACATTCTCACGTAATAACATGTGCGCAGCAATGGCGCGCTCTGCAGCTAATAATAAACGCGCGTAAGATAAGGGTTTTTCCAGAAAATCATACGCCCCTAGTTTAGTTGCCTCCACCGCTGTTTCAACGGTGCCATGCCCTGACATCATCACCACAGGTGCAATAAAGGTTTTATCTTCGCGCCATTCCTTTAATAAACTAATACCATCGGCATCAGGCATCCAAATATCCAGAAAAATTAAATCAGGCTGTAGGCTTTGTTTCATTTTTCGCGCTTCTGCAGCATTACCCGCTACATTCACGGTATACCCTTCGTCTTGAAGAATTTCTTGCACCACTGTGCGTATCTCTAATTCATCATCAACCACTAAAATATTTGCTTTGTACCCACTCATAACGCCTCTTTATTCTGCGACAAATAGCGCTGGAAATTGCATAATAAATCCAGCCCCTTGTTTATATTGGAGGTCTAAAATAATCGACCCTCCATGCTCTTCAATAATTTTCTTAACAATGGCAAGGCCTAAGCCTGTCCCTTTAGGTTTATTAGTCACATAAGGTTCAAAAACTTCTTTTGCCTGCTGTCTATTAATGCCGCACCCCGTGTCATAAATAGACAGCTGTACAAAGGTGCTATTACTCATATAAACCGTTTGTAATTTAACATTAATATGCCCTGCACCTGCCATCGCTTCTAAGGAATTTTTAAACAAATTATGTAATACCTGCCGAATACTCACCCCATCGGCTTTAATTAAAGGCACACTCGCGGCGGAATGTAGCTCTATTGTTACTTTGGGATCAGCACTATATAAAACCATCACTTCTTGAATTAAGGTCAACAAATCCAAACTTTCTAGCTGATGCCGTACAGGACGTGCATATTCAGCAAAGTCATTCACCATGTGTTTCATTGCTTCTACTTGCTGCACAATCGTAGTGGTGGATCGGCTCAATATTTGTGCATCTGCCTCATCCAGTTTAGCCGATAATTTAAACTGTAAGCGTTCTGCAGATAACTGTATCGGTGTCAGCGGGTTTTTAATTTCGTGTGCTAAACGCCTAGCCACCTCTGCCCATGCGGCATTTTTTTGCGCTTGAATCATATCCGTTACATCATCAAACACTAATACCGCGCCATTATATTCCCCTTCCGCTGAGAATAAGGGCGTTCCTTGACAGAGTAACTCTTTACGCCCATCCACACTTTCAAGCACAATATTGCGTTGCCAAATATCTGTTGATTTTTTTAATAAAGGTTGCACCACCGACACTAAGCCTGATAAATCAAGGTATTCATGAGCTAATTGCTCTAAACTCTGCCCATAATAACGCATCACTTGCACGTGTAAAATAATATTCGCCGCTTGATTTGCCGTGCGAATATTTAAATTCGCATCAAAACTAAGTACGCCAGAACGTAAACTGGTTAATAAGGTTTCTAAATAGGCACGCTGGCGTTCTATCTCTTGAGTACTGGCTCGTGTTTCATCTTGAGCATGAGATATTTGCGTCACCATTTCATTAAAAGACTCGACCAAAAAACCCATATCATCTTGACGCTTAACAGGTAATAATTGCCCATAATAACCTGCTGCAACGGCTCTTGTTCCACGCACTAAATCACGAATGGGGGCAATAATTTCACGTACACTGATAAAAGCGGCTGAAATTGCTGCTAACAGACTCATGAGTAACACTAAAGACAGCACTAATGAAAAACTAATTTTCAGTGAATGACGTAAATAAGTCATTTCCTGAAAACGCACATAAGCAAACTCTACCGAATCTGTTAAGTCATTAATACGCTCTGGCACAGGGTAAATGACTTGTAAATAATGTCGATTTCTTGCTTTAATCGCCACCACCGTTTGCACGACTAACTGTTCATCAATTGAATCTAAGCCGACATAATCTTCTGCTTGCTGTACTTGTAAAAATAAAGAGCTGATGACTAAGCTGGGCAAAATATCACTGGGCATCAAGCCGCTGAAAGCAATAATGTTGCCTTTTTGTGACAATAAGGCGACTTCATTTGCCCCTACTATTTCACGTAAGTCTTCTAATTCAAGGCTTATCTCGCTAATCGGCTTATCATTTAAATTTTCAATTAAACGCTGAGATTGCTTTAAATTTTGGCGCATTCTTTGATCTAAGGACGCATGACTCAGCTCTAAAGCATCTTCCATTGCGCCTTCTAATTCCACATTAAACCAACTATCAATACTTTGGTGTAAAAAGGTCATGGAAAAATAAAACACAGTTCCCGCTGGGACTAGCGATAACACAATAAACAGTAAAACCATTCGTGTGGTTAAGCGCGAACCTGCTTCACGTTTTCTTAATCGCCCGAAGAGTGAAATAATATTCACGCCTAGCAGCACTAATAAGATCAATGTTCCTACTGCATTCCCTAAGAGCAATAAGGTGTAATTGTCACTGAGTTGCGAGGTATCCTGAATCGCTGAACTCATCAATTGCAAAGACAAAATGATGAAGACTAACAACAGAAAAATTGAAAAACTAAACGGAATTCTTAATCGCACCACTGCCTCTCATTAGCGGATAAATCCCATTGCTTATCAAAATAAGCAATGGGACGTAACGGCGCTGGTAACATTTCTTTATCAAAGCTGATTTTTAAGGTCGCTAAAACACATTGCGCTGCATCGTATTGCGGCAAGGGCAAATCTTTGTAAACAAGGTGACGCATATACACTAAAGCCTCTGCAAGCGTAGAAAATCGTCTAAAGACCTGTGCTTGCTCATCCTTTAAGCGGTAATGGTCAAATAAAGTGTAATAACTTAAACGGTAACGGTTAGTTTGCGCTAATAAAGTACTATACCACCAGCCTGACCAATGCTTTTGCTTGAGTACCACAGAGACTTCCCAATACAAAGAAATACCACTGTGCAACGCATCGCTTGCTGTTTCACTTAAATAAAACTCTAAATCTGCGCTTAAAGTCGCGACCGTGGTAGCCGCTGCCATTTGCTGATAAGTGAGTTTTGCTTGTTCAATTTTAACAAAGCGATCCCCTGCCGCACTGTTTTCAGTAAGGCAAAAGAAAAGTGCCGCTACTAATAAGTTTTTATTGCTTTTGCAAACGCGCATAATAAAAGCCATCCATCGCTTGCATCCCTGTCAAAATCTGCCGACCAAAGGGACGCGCTTCGCCCCACCCTGCCTCAATCACTAATTCTTTGGCATCACTATGCTGCTTTAAAAATTGCTCAATTTGAACTTCATTTTCCTGTTTTAAGACCGAACAAGTCGCATACAGCAATGTGCCACCTGGTTTTAAAAGCTTCCAACAAGCGCCTAAAATAGACTGCTGTAAAGCCTGTAATGGCTGTATATCTTCTGCGCGACGCAGTAATTTAATATCCGGATGTCGCCTAACCACACCTAATGCGGAACAAGGCGCATCTAAAAGAATACGATCAAATAAAACCCCATCCCACCATGCGTCTGTTTGTGTGGCATCAGCGGTTAATAAATCTGCTTTTAACTGTAAACGACTTAAGTTTTCCGCAACTCGTTCTAAACGCTGTTCATCAATATCCACCGCGAGTAATTGTTTTACATCAGGCTGAGATTCTAAAATATGCGCTGTTTTCCCACCAGGTGCCGCACATACATCCAGTATTCGTTCGCCAGCTTGTGCTTGTAATAAGTCAGCAGCTAATTGTGCGGCTGAATCCTGTACCGAGACCCAGCCCTCTGCAAAATGAGGTAATTTATCTACCATCACAGGGTCTGCTAATAGAATAGCATGCGCTGAACTCGGCAACGCCTCGGCTTGTATTTCCTGCGCCGCTAATAAAGCTAAGTATTCATCACGTTGACAAAAACGTGAATTGACCCGTAAAACCATCGGCGGTAATTGATTATTCTCTGCAAAAATAGCTTTAGCCTGCTTTCCCCAGTCTGCCTTAATCGCTTTAATCATCCAGTCAGGATGCGCATAAGCGACGTGCTTATCGGCCAGTGTCTCTAATTCTTCCTGCTCTCGCAAATAACGCCTAAGCACGGCATTTAATAAAGACTTTGCCCACTGCTTTTTCTGCATCACCGCAACGGTTTCAGACACCGCGGCATGATCTTTAACACGCATATACTGCAATTGATATAAACCCAATAAAGCCAAGGCTTTAATTTGTACATCCTTAGCTTTAATGGGTTTATTCACCAACTGATTTAAAATAAATTCCAGCCGATAATATTGGCGTACTGTGCCATAGCACAAAGCCTGTATAAAGGCGCGCTCCTGCACGTCATCCACTTGTTGCCATGCATTTTCCAATGCCGCTGTCATAGACTGACCCTGCATCACTTTTACTAAAACATTTGCTGCGATTAATCGAGAACTCACACTTTTCCTCATTAGCTAAACATAGAATACAAAACTGCAGACATTTTAACTGATATTTAACAAATTGCTCCATTTAGGAAAAAAAACAGGCACACAGTCAAAGACACATAAAAATACGTAAAACTTAAACCTTACTCTATAATAGTTCGTTTTCTGAAGCATTATATTCCTTACCATGATATCCATCCGTAACCTAACTTTCTCACGTGGCAATAGAAAAATTTTTGATAATATTTCTATGCAAATTATGCCGCATAAAATTACCGCGATTATGGGACCAAGTGGTACGGGAAAAACGACTTTATTGAAGTTAATTGGCGGACAACTTAAGCCCGATAGCGGCACGATCTTAGTTAATGACCAAGAGATACATCAGCTTTCGCGTCGTGCTTTATATGAGTTACGCAAAAAAATGGGTATGTTATTTCAAAGTGGCGCTTTATTAAGTGATATGTCGGTATACGATAATATTGCTTTCCCTATTCGAGAACATACAAAACTCACAAAATCGATGATTCGCACGGTCGTTTTAATGAAACTGAATGCAGTGGGTTTACGGGGTGCGCGTGATTTAATGCCTAGTGAATTATCGGGGGGAATGGCAAGACGAATTGCCATGGCGAGGGCTTTAGCATTAGATCCTGAGATGATCCTTTATGATGAACCTTTTACAGGGCAAGATCCTATTTCTTTAGCTGTACTCGTTAAGCTGATTAAAACTTTAAACCAAACCTTGCATTTAACCAGTATCGTAGTCTCGCATGATGTGGAAGAGACCGCGTCGATTGCTGATTATATTTATTTAATGTCAGAGGGTAAAATTGTTGGGCAAGGGTCGCCCGAGGAGCTTACGCAATCTGATTCCGAGTGGGTACAGCAATTTATGCAAGGCCAGGCAGATGGGCCTGTGCCTTTTCATTATCCTGCGGATGATTTTAGTGAGGAACTTTTTGCGTTATAATAGAAAAATTTTGCGGCATTTAAACTATTGTCTTACCCCATCCTAGCCATTTATATCTGTGATCATTTTTTTTCAACATATCGGGCAAGCCTGTTTAAAATCGATAGAAAAACTAGGTAGAGCGAGTCTATTTTTTATTGCGATTATCAGTAGCATCGGCTATGTACTTTTACGCCCTAACTTATTAATAAAGCAATTATTTTCTGTCGGCGTACTAACTTTTTGGTTAATTGCGATCTCTGGTTTATTTGTCGGTATGGTACTAGGCTTACAAGGCGTTTATACCTTATCTACTTTTGGTGCGGAATCTTCGCTAGGCATTATGGTTGCGGCTTCTCTAGTCAGGGAGTTAGGCCCTGTGGTGGGAGCCTTATTATTTGCAGGGCGAGCAGGATCGGCTTTAACAGCAGAAATCGGCTTAATGAAAGCCACCGAACAGCTATCTGGCATGGAAATGATGGCGATAGATCCACTCAAATATATTATTGCACCACGCTTTTTTGCAGGTTTTATCTCTCTACCTTTATTAGTCGCTATTTTTAGTGCAATGGGGATTATTGGCGGTTATTTAGCAGGGGTGGAATTATTACATGTGGATTCGGGGGCTTATTGGTCACAAATGCAAGCTTCCATTGATTTTGATGCGGATATTGTGAATGGCATGATTAAAAGCATTATCTTTGCATGGTTGGTCTCTTGGATTGCTTTATTTGAAGGCTATGATGCTGTGCCAACGTCGGCAGGTATTAGTCGCGCAACCACACGTACCGTCGTCAATTCATCCTTTGCTATTCTTATTTTTGACTTTTTATTAACCGCGCTTATGTTTGGAGTGGCTTAACTGATGCAGTATAAATGGCTAGAAATTTCAGTGGGACTTTTTGTCAGTGTCGCGATTGCCGCACTTTTCTTTCTTGCTTTGCAGGTGAGTAATTTTAGTAGTTTTCAAGATAAAGGCAGTTATACCGTGATTGCGCATTTTGAAAATATCGGCGGATTAAAAGAAAAAGCATTAGTGTCAATGGCGGGCGTGCCTATTGGACGCGTGTCCAGCATTCGTTTTGATACTGAAAATTATGACGCACTGGTCAATATACGCATTGATGCGCAATATAATAATTTACCGACGGACACCTCGGCAAGTATTTTAACCGCAGGACTTTTAGGCGATAAATATATCGGTTTAACCCCAGGCGGCTTAGATGAGAATTTGCAAGAGGGTGATACCATAGAGCTTACTCAGTCCGCATTAGTACTGGAAAGACTGATTAGTCAGTTCTTATTTAACTCTTCCGATAAAGATGACTAAGACAGCTGTTGCGATAGAACTGATAGAGCTTGCAACGGACAATTATCAGTTAAAAGGTGATTTAACATTTGCGACTGTCAATAAAAAAAGCACCCAATTAATCAACTTTCAAAGCGTGGATTCAACGGATGTAATCAGCCTAGACTTACAGTACTTAGGTAAAATTGATAGCGCGGGGCTGGCTTTACTTATAGAATGGATCAAATTTTCACGTAAGTACCACAAACAACTTCGATTCGACAATATCCCAGCACAGCTATCTGCACTGGCAAAATTAAGCTATTTGTCTGAATTCGATTTATTGACGACTCATAATAATAATTAAACTCATGGATAAATTACTCATTACTGGCGGCAAACAACTCGCTGGTGAATTAATTGTGTCTGGTGCTAAAAATGCAGCACTCCCCATATTAGCGGCAACTCTATTGAGTGATAAGCCTGTTATTGTGGGCAATATTCCTCATTTGCATGATATTACCACCACGATGGAGCTATTAGGTTGCATGGGGGTGACTTTATCTGTTGATGAAAAGCTCAATATTGAAGTCAATAGTAATACCATCGATAAGCTAGAAGCTCCGTATGAACTAGTGCGTACTATGCGCTCTTCTATTCTAGTACTAGGGCCTTTATTGGCTCGGTTTGGTAGAGCCGATGTGTCTTTACCGGGCGGTTGTGCGATTGGCGCACGCCCTGTGAATATCCATTTAGAAGGTCTCGCTAAAATGGGCGCAGATATTAAAGTCGAAAATGGCTATATTCATGCCACGGCGACACGCTTAAAAGGCTGTCGTTTAGTTTTAGAACAAATTACCGTGACAGGCACAGAAAATCTATTGATGGCGGCTGTTTTAGCAGAAGGCACCACCATTATAGAAAATGCCGCTAGAGAGCCTGAAGTGAATGACTTAGCGCATTTCTTAAATAAGCTAGGCGCAAAAATCACCGGCATTGGCACGTCAATCCTTGAAATTGAAGGCGTTGAGCGTTTAGGTGTAGAGGGTTTACATTATAATGTCTTGCCAGATCGCATTGAAGCAGGCACTTATTTGGTTGCCGCAGCGATTACGCGTGGCAAAATAAAGCTAACAAAAATTCAGCCTACTTTATTAGATGCTGTGTTAGAAAAACTCCGTGAAGCAGGTGCAAAAATCACCACAGGTGAGGATTGGATAGAGCTAGATATGGAAGGTAGACGACCTAAAGCGGTGTCTATTCGTACCGCACCTTTTCCTGCTTTTCCCACCGATATGCAAGCACAATTTACCGCAATGAACGCCATTGCAGAAGGCGTGAGTACGATTACTGAAACGGTGTTTGAAAATCGTTTTATGCACGTGCAAGAATTACAACGCATGGGCGCAAATATAAAAGTAGAATCCAATACCGCTATTTGTACAGGTGTAGACAGTTTAACCGCGGCACCTGTAATGGCAACAGACTTACGTGCATCCGCTAGTTTAGTGATTGCAGGTTTGGTTAGTGAAGGTGAAACATTGGTAGATCGTATTTACCATATTGACCGTGGCTATGACCATATTGAAGAAAAACTTTCCCAACTCGGCGCAACGATTCGCCGCATTCCAAGATAACACAGGCTTTTAACCATGTTAACCATTGCTGTTTCAAAAGGCAGAATATATGACGAAGCCCTGCCCTTATTGGCAGAGGCTGATATTATTCCATTAGACGACCCGAAAACCAGTCGTAAACTCATACTTAGAACCAACCACGATGATGTACAACTGGTCATTATCCGTGCAACCGACGTGCCTACTTTCGTAGAATATGGAGCGGCAGATTTAGGGATTGCCGGGAAAGATGTACTGATTGAACATGATTCTGATAATTTATATGAGCCCTTAGATTTAAAAATTGCATGCTGTAAATTAATGACGGCTGCACCCACAGATGCACCTGATATTTCAGGGCGTGTGCGCGTTGCTACAAAATATGTCAAAACGGCAGAGCGTTATTTTGCTAGTAAAGGCATACAAGCAGAAATCATTAAACTCTATGGTGCAATGGAGCTTGCTCCTTTAGTGGGTTTAGCAGATTGTATTGTCGATGTAGTCGATACTGGCAATACATTAAGAGCGAATGGCTTAGAGCCTCGTGAGTTGATTATGGACATTAGCTCGCGTTTAGTGGTGAATAAAGCTTCGATGAAAATGAAGCATGCACTGATTCAGCCTTTACTCGACCAATTTG
>WTCM01000090.1 GCA_013138595.1 Methyloprofundus sp.
TTTGGTGGTTTTTTTCAAACACAGGATTAAGGACGCTTAATAAGCCTGAATTTTCAGTGCTTGTGGTGGTGGACATACGTAAAATATTCGCCGCATAAAGATTAAGACTGATTAAATAAGCGAAGAGCAATATAAGTGTTTTTTGCATGTTTTTAAGAGGGAGAATAGAAAAAATATAGGATGTGTTGAGGCACGAAACGCATCTTTCTTGCCTTTGATGCGTTTCCTATCGTCAACACATCCTATATCAAAAGTTTAACTTAATTGCCGTGAGGCTAGTGATCGGGAGACTACGCTAAGCATAAGTTCCTGCTAGGAATAACGAGATTGTATTTGAATAGATTGGAGTTATGCAAGCCCCTACATCTCAGCGTTAACTTAAACTTTGCTTATACAGTCTAAGTACCTGTTTAACATATTTCTGTGTTTCGGGATAAGGTGGGATTTTGTTTTTATATTTTTTAACTGCATTTTCCCCAGCATTATAGGCTGCAACAGCAAGCGAGAGATCGCCTTTAAAAAGACCGATCAAATGTTTTAAATAGCGCGTACCTGCAAACACATTTTGCTTAGGATCAGTACGACTATTTGCACCATATTGCTTTGCCGTGGCTGGCATTAATTGCATTAAACCCACCGCTCCTGCACTAGATACTGCCTTTGCATCATACGCTGACTCCGATTGGATCACTGCATGAATTAATTTAGGGTCAACTTCATGCTTAGCGGCGGCGGCTAAAATAATCGGGGTATATTTCTTTTTGTTTTTTGCTAAGGATTTAAAAGCAATGGGGTAACTTTTAGGTTTGGTACGGATAATGAGCTTATATTTCTTATGCCTAGGCGCATCGGTGTAATACACTTGACCATCAGGACCAGTATACTTATAAACATCAGCGCAGACAGTCGCTGCGTTCACTAGACTCAATAAACAGAAGGGTAAGGTTAAAAATTTAAACATAAAGTGATGACTTTGGTTTAACAGCTGTAACTTCTCATTACGAGGCGCAAGTCTTTAGAGGGACAAAGTATCTTCAAACTGGAGTTCAAAATGCCTTTTGGGCGGTTTTTTATCCAGTTTCGTCGTTTAGCTCAGGCTAAAGAGCACGCTTATAGGCTACTACAAAATACGGGACATAATAGTCATGTAGGTGCAGATTTATCTGCACTGTGCGGCTAAAGCCGCTTGCTGTGTGTCTCACGTTAAACCTGTAGCCCGCTTATAGGTATCTACCCACCCTACGCAATTAAGAAGTCATTAAAATAGGTTAGCAATTATACCCTCTAAAGCACTTAGCTTTTCGCCAAATAGCCTGCAATATCTTCTTTAGAAAACCCTATTTTCTTTGCCACTCGATGTGCATGACTGACTCTTGAAATACCTGAAATTAATTTATGTGTTGGTTCTTCATCCAAAAATTCTACTTGCAATGCAAACCCCATACGCTTTTTCATAAAGTAATCGACCAATTGGTGATTATGAGTAATTAATAAGGTGTTATTGCCTTTTTGGTAAAAGCCTTCCAAAACATTCGCTGAAGTTTCCATTTTTTCTTCAAAAGTGGTTCCTTCTGATAACTCATCTAACACCACCAGACTTTTAGCCGTGGTTGCTAGAAAAATATCTCTAGTACGCTTAAGTTCCGTACCAAAACGCCCTTCTCCATCTTCGAGCTGGCTAAGCTCTGGCGCCTGATAAAATATTTTATCGGCAACACTTAAAGTCGCGGATACAGCCGGCACATAACTGCCTAATTGCGCTAATAATTGAATCTGCGTGACGGTTTTGCAAAATGCCGTTTTTCCGCCACTATTCGGCCCTGTAATTAAGACTAACTTTTCACCGTCTAACACAAAATCATTGCCTACATAACTGGCATCGGCTTTACTTAGTATGGGGTTTTTAGCGGCTTGTAAATTGATTTTATGATGTTCGGCAGCGATTAATTCAGGCATCACCATGGGTTTTTCACTTTGCTCTGCATAGTTCAGCAGCGATAACAGCTCATCAATACGTCCTAGTATGTCTAATGCTTGCCCTAACTCATCTGACTTTCTAAATTCTTCACGCAAGGGTTTAATACAGCTATCTCTATCAAAGCCTCCAATAATGGGAAAATAAATTAAGGATAAAGGAATCAGAAAGATCCCGACCATAGGAGAAAAGCTAAAAAATCCAATAGGTACAAAGACATTAACCACTAATAAGCTTGCCAGTATCATTGCTAGCAGCATAGGTTTAAGCATTTGTGGCTTAAAAATAATCGCGGGGCTAAAGCCTTTTCTATCTATCTGGCTTTGTATGCCCTTTTCAGTGATATACACAGGCCCTGCCATTAAGGCATAAGTGCGCGTTTTGGTAAACGTTTTGACCGACTCAAAGAGTTCCTTGAGGTAGTTGCTTTTGGGCTGCTCTAGGTTTTCCACGCCTTTAATAAAATTCATAATATAGCGCGTACCACGACGGTATTGCACATAACCATAGCCTTCTATATCTGAGTCTTCCCGTGCGGTTCCTGATGCGCCTAAAAATAGACCAAATAAAAGTTTATGAAAATAACTCTCATCTTTGGTCGCCTGACTCACTAAACGTTCTAAGGCGGCTTTTAATTCAGCATTATCTTGTATTTCTTTAAGCGCAGCCTGTTTATCTTGAATACTTTGTCTATCATCCAATGGCTGAACTAAGGATCGGTATAAAACAGCTTGGCCTATGGTGGTTTGCGCATGGTTAAGTGTATCGAATAACTTATCTACTTCAATGCTTTTAACAGCCCCTGCATCTAATACTCCTTTTTCGCCTGTTCCTGCCGCTTTGCTAACACGAATATTAGGCCATTTTTCATTCCATGCTTTCAGTAAAGTCATCGTTTTCCTCCGTTTTAAAAATCGCTTTAAGTTAGATTAGCTATATAGAGATTATATTATATAGCAAGTTTAAAAGTGTAGGAATCAAAGCGACTGGCTATATAACACGTATGAGGTCTCTTTATACAGCATATTCACTGAACGAAAAACCGCCCAAAACACGTTTTGGACTCCAGTTTGACGACTGATTTTAGCTTCTTAAGCTTAAAGAAACGGTAAAGTATGATTTGATGGGGAACCAGGAAATATTAAACAAGATTTTCCTGTCTTCCACATTTACTATTCAAGCTATCAGCAGCCATAGGTTTACAAAAATAAAATCCCTGAAATTTTTCACAACCTTGAGCTTTTAAGAATTGTAATTGCTCAATGGTCTCTACCCCTTCGGCAATGACCTCTAAATTTAACTTATGCGCTAAGGCAATAATCGCTTCAACGATAATTTCATCAGATTTATCTTTGTTAATATCTCGTACAAAGCTCTGATCAATTTTTAACTGGTCTAAAGGAAGTTGCTTTAAATACGCCAAAGAAGAATACCCCGTACCAAAATCATCAATAGAAATAGCAATCCCCATCGCTTTAATTTCACGCATTTTATCAATGGTATCGTTAATATCATCAATCACAATACCTTCCGTCAATTCAACCATTAAGTATTTTGGGTCAATTCCCCAACGACTAATCGCCGCTTGTAACTGCTGTACAAAATCAACTTGTCTAAACTGCCGTGGGCTGATATTCACCGCAACATGATGAATATAAAAATTCTCTAATTGCCATACCTTAATTTGCTGACACGCTTTATTAATCACCCAATTACCTATATCGATAATTAAATGACTATCTTCTGCAATAGGAATAAAGTCAATAGGGTTAATCATGCCTTGGTTGGGATGTGGCCAACGTAATAAAGCTTCTACGCTGAGCAAATCACCTGCGGCATTTGTTTGCCCTTGGTAGTGAAGTACAAACTGTTCATGCGTCAACGCGTCATATAACATACGCTCTATATTCGTACGTTTATTATGTTCTTCCTGCATTTTGGCACTGAAAAAACTGACTCTATTGCGCCCAAGCTGCTTAGAGCGATACATCGCAGTATCGGCTTCTTCTAAAATTTGTTCAGGTTCTTCGGTTAAATCTGGAAAAACAGATACCCCTATACTGGTCGAAATAAAACGCTGCACATTAGCAAGTTCAAAAGCTTGGCTGAGGGCATGGCGTATTTTTTCTGCAATAAAAGCAGCATGTTCAACCATTTCACTTAATGAACTGTCATATTCCGAAATTAATATCACAAACTCATCTCCGCCTAAACGACACACGGTATCTTCTGTACGTAAATTAGATTGAATACGCTTAGCGACCTGAACCAGCAATTCATCGCCTATTTTATGCCCTAAGGTATCATTGACTAATTTAAACTGGTCTAAATCCATGAATAATAGCGCACCGTAATAATCGTGCCGCTTAGCGCTCATCACAGCTTGCTGTATACGCTCTAATAATAAACGTCGATTAGGTAATGAGGTTAAAGCATCATAAAAAGCCAGTTTGTAAGCGACCTCTTCTGTCGCTTTTTGCTCACTAATATCCGAAAACACACCGACATAATGAGTGATTTCTGATTTATCATAAACCGCAGAAATAGTCAGCCTTTCAGGAAATTTCTCACCATTTTTGCGCCTGTTCCACACTTCACCTTTCCAACAGCCCTTTTCTCGTAAAGTCGCAAAAATGACTGTAAAAAAAGTTTCATCATGTTCCCCTGAGCTTAATAGCCTAGGGTTCTGGCCAGCAACCTCTTCTGCGCTATAGCCTGTAATATCCGTAAACGCCCGATTCACTTTCAGGATGCCTCCTAAGGCATCCGTGATCATAATGGCTTCATGGGTTTGAAAAGTTGTTGCAGCAATACGCAACTCCTCTTCAGCCATCTTGCGTTCCAGCGTAATCGCCGTTAAATCAGCCATACGCTTGATAAAGGCTAACTTATCATCATTAGGGGACTTAATTTCTCGATAATAAATAGCAAAAGTACCTAATACCTGATGTTTTGATGAGATAATAGGCTCAGACCAACACGCTTTCAGATTCGCTTTTTCGGCAATTTCTGTAAACCCTTCCCAATAAGGGTGCGTCATAATATCTTCTACAATCACGCGTTTAGCAGTATAAGCGGCTGTGCCACAAGACCCGACACCTACGCCAATTTCAAGCCCTTCCACGGCGGCATTATAAAAATCAGGCAAACTTGAGACTGCTCCCTTAGTTAAGTGTGCTTCCGTTTTATCTAGCAATAAAATAGAACAGACCATTCCTGGGTATAACTGCTCTGCACTACGCACAATTTCCGCTAATATTGACTTAAATTCTTGCCCTGTCGCTAATGCCTCTAAAGTGCTATTGCGTAATAATTGCTCCTTTTCTAAATGCTGCCGTATACTGATTTCTTGTTGCAATTGAGTATTTGTCAGACTTAAATCTCGCGTTTTAATACCGACTTGCTCGGTGATATGCTGCGTCCTTCCTGTTAACACTAATAAGCCTATGCCTGTAAAACTGGTCAGTAATAAGCCACTTAATAAAGTCCACCAAACCTGCCAAGTCATTTGACTGGTTAAAAAACCCTCTGTGGGTTGAAAAGAAATTTGCCAAGTATTTCCAGCGGCATGAAATGATTGTGTCGTGTGTAAAGCCTGGTAATTTGAATATTTATTAGACGTTTGTACCAAGTTAGTATAAAAAATTTCATTATTATTTTTTATTTCCATACGTAACTGAGTATCTAATAGCGTCGATATGGCCTCTGTTTGTTCATTTTTTATATTAAAAACAACCGCAACAACGCCTTTTAAGTAAGCTGTTTTATCACTTAGCCCTTTAGGCATTTTTTGCTTATAAGCGGGCGCATAAATAGCCACGTAAGCATGCTCTGGATTTTTGTCTTGAACGATATGTAACAAGCCTGTAGAAAGGGCTTGCCCTGTATTAATTGCTAACTTAAGTGTTTTTAAAGCGGTTGCATTCAAGCTTATATCATAGGAAAGTGCAGACTCATTTCCTAAATAAGGTTCTACATATTTAATCGGGAAACGGTAGGTATTATTGACCGAAGGTGCTAGCTCTGCTCGTTCTAAAACGGGCTCTATCCACTCTAATGCCACAATGTCGGGGTGATGCCGTAACGAGCCATGGGTAATGGTTTTAAACTCATTAGCTGAAACAGTGGTGTCTAACGCAGAGAAAATATTTTTTATATTTTCTGCAATATTTTTATGCTCTGCTAATTCATTTTTTAAGACATTTTGTACGCGCTCAACACGGTGCTCAAATAAGGTATTAATCCTATCTTGTTCTTGTTGTTTAGTATAAAAAAAGAGAATAACTAAGATCAACAATAATAAAATTAAAGGAATGGTGACGCTCAACATTCTTGATTGCCAAGCCGCTCTAGGTTTAGCAAATAGAATTAAAATAATCGGGGTAAAAATAATCACCCCAATCACATCCCCTACCCACCAAGTCAGCCAAGCAAAAATACTTTCATTCAAGGTTAAAATACCTTGAAAATAAAAAGTACTAATACAGATACTCGGCGACACCATGCAGCTAAGAATTGCACCAAAGAAAAAGAAGCACAATATTTTGGAGACATCAATCAAACTATCCTGTAGCCCGACATAATGTTTGATTAATAGATAGCCTAATAGGGCTTGTAAACTAGAAGCAAAGGCTTTAAGTAGGGTTGTGCCTAGGGGGAAATCATTGGCTCCCATATCGATTGCACCAAAACCAATATAAGCTTGTGCACAAAACATGCCTAACAATAATCCAGGAACCACTCTTATGCCCTGAATAAGTATATAACCCAAAGCAATCCCAGCTGCTGGCCAAACAGGTGAGGAATTACTAGGCTCCATTGCTAACAATGCGCCTAGTATACCTGCACTGGTATAGCTTATAGCCGCAAATATATTAACGATAAAAATATTATTAATGGCAGGCATTAGACGTTTTTAAGAGATAGTTTTTAAAGGGAGGGGGATCGGCTACATTTTATAACAAACTCGCTTCGATTTTATCCAGAGTGGTTTGAGTTAAATAGTTACGCTCTTCATCTAAGACATTGCCTATTAAGCTTTGCGCTAATTTACCAATGGTCTCAATCATTTCTGCAAACACAACAGGCGCATTATCCACTTCTCTAGGTTGCAGAAAAAAAGTAATGCCCGCGCATTGATAATTAGAAAAATCATCAGGAAAAATCCCAGGATTCACCATATTTGCAACCGCATATTCCACTTGATTTTGGCTATCTAAACGCTCAAACACTTTCACATTACCAAATACCAGCCCTACATCTGAGCACGCTTTGAATAAATCAGGTCCTGAAAAACCTTGCTCTGCTTCTGCGACTAGGCTTAACTGTATCAAGGCAGGTAAAGAAGGTTTATCTTCTTCCTCTATTAATTCAGGCATATCTGTTAAATCAAAATCGTCATCACCGGTTTTTAAAGACAGTTCCTCTTCCACTTCGGCAATATACTCAGGATTGATTCGCGTAGTGACTTTAAACTCATCATTTTCACGTGTTTTAAGTGGCACAATATCAAAATCATCATCATCGGTATTCACGACCAAACTAGGATCGATATTTTCCAAAGGGTCTTTTTTATCGTAAAAATCTATTTTTCTTCCTTTAGAGCGACTACTCAATATACTCCAAAGTATCATGCCTAAAATAAGTACCGCACCTACAGCGATAATAACTATTCTCAATAACTCTTTATCCATTTTTTAACTCTCTGCCATTGCGACTGCTTCTTGAATATCGACCGCTACCATACGTGAAACACCAGGTTCCTTCATGGTAACACCTGCTAATTGATGTGCAATTTCCATTGTCACTTTATTATGTGAAATATAGAGAAATTGTACGTTTTCTGACATTTCTTTAACCATTTCTGAGAAACGCCTGACATTTGCCTCGTCTAATGGGGCATCAACTTCATCCAGCAAACAAAAAGGGGCTGGATTCAGATCGAAAATAGAAAAAACTAATGCCACTGCCGTTAATGCTTTTTCCCCACCCGACAGTAAATGGATGGAACTGTTTCGTTTACCCGGCGGCTGGGCAATAATATTCACCCCGCTTTCTAGTAAGTCATCATCGGTTAATGATAAATAGGCTTTCCCCCCACCAAACAGTTTTGGAAATTTAATTTGTAAGCCTGTGTTTATTTTATCAAAAGTTTGCTTAAATCTCAGCCGACTTTCTGCATCTATTTTAGCAATTGCTTCTTCTAATAATGCAAGTGCTTCTAATAAATCATCATTTTGCTCATTTAAAAAATTCATTCGCTCAAATTGCGCTTTAAATTCTTCAATCGCCGTTAGGTTAATTGTGCCTAAGCGGTCAATTTGTCGACTAGCATCTTCGACTTTAATTTTCCAAGCCGCTTCCTCGGCAAATTCAGCTAATGTTTCGATGATTTTCTCAGCATCTGCTTCTAGCTCTTGTAATTGCTCAGTGACTGTTTGCTGACGCACTTGGCTTTCTTGTTGCTCAAAACGAATACTGTCTAATAATTCTTTTTTCTTTTCTAAATCTTGCTGTACATGAGTAAATTGCTCAGCCGCTGCACTAATCCCTTGCTCTAGTGCTTCTTGTTGTGTGCGTAATTCTTTTAAGGCATGTTCCAAGGTTTGCTTATCTCCCTGCAATTTTTCTAATTCAAAACGCTCATCATCCATAGGCTCTAAGGTTTGCTGCAGCTTTTGATTTAAACTACTAATACGCTCTTGTGCTTGTTGATATTGCTGCTGTACACGTTCAATTTGTTTTTTAGTTAAATTATCTGCAGACTTTAAGCTGGAAATCTTTGCCTGTAAGCCATGCACTTGCTGGCGGCTTTCCTGCACTTGCTTATCGCTTTGCTCGCCTTCAGTTTGCAAGCTATCGCTGCTTTGTTCTAGCTGCAATTTAGTGTCCTCTAAAGCCTCCATCGCCTCTTCGGCTTGCTCTTTAATCATTGCCGCTTCTTCGCGCGTGTCGGTATTTTCCAGTAATTCCCTGTTAATATCCGCTATTTCATTCAGTACTTGCATTAAACGCTGTTGCTGGTGCTCTACCCGTGCTGAATGCGCACTAAACTCTGCATTTTTGCTCGCAAGTTCATCACTAATTTGCTTATAGTTTCCTTGATGATCTTCGCGTTGTGTTTCTGCTGCTTTAAGAAAGTCTTCGGCTGTTTCTAATTGTTGCTCAGTAATCACCACACGCGCTTGCAATTCAATTTGCTGCTCTTTTAATAAGCGTAATTCTTTTTCTCTTTGCAAAACCCCTGATTTAGCATCATGGTCATGGATCACTTTGACCCAGCCATAGCCCATCCAAGTCCCTGCTGTGGTAATCACCGATTCATAAGGCTTTAATTGTTGAACAATCTGTCTCGCTTGCGCGCTATTATCCGCACAGTAAATACCTGTTAATAAACCATGTAAATTCCACGGGGTTTTAATTTTATCAATCAAACGCACTAAGCCATTACTCGCTACGTCTAATGAAGTATGCGTCGTTTCAAATAAGGTTAAAGATTCATCACTTAAGGATGCTAACTCAGCAATCAATTGATCTGCATTGTCTATACACACCGCTTCTAAATAAGTGCCTAAAACCGTTTCTACCGCACTATCCCAGCCCGCATCTACTTCAATAAATTCCGCTAAGCGTTGATTATCACTGAGTGCCATACGATCCAGCCAATGCGTGAGTTTTTGCTTATCTTTGCCCATCGCATGTTGTTGCAATAACTCCAAAGAGGTGACTTTACCCTTTATCGTTTGAAATTCAGAACGGTCGGTATGCAATGCATCATGCGCTTGTTTAATTTGTAAGCGCAGTTCTTTAATGGATAAATGTACCGCATCTAATTGAATTTGTAATTGTTCGCGTTGCTCTTCAAGTAGATTAATCGCTTGATCCATCGCCTCAATTTCTTCTTGCACGCCTGTTTCATCCAGCTCATCATGCTCACCTTGTAATCGTTGCAAACGGCTTTGCATTTGAAAAGTCTGATTTTCTAATTGTGCAATCTGCATACGCTTCACTTCGCCTTGCTCGCGATAGTTTGCATATTGATTTTTATAGGCTTCCCACTCCTGCTGCCATACTAAGCGTTTTGCTTGCGCCTGCTGCTGGCTCTCTATTAATTCTTCAGCACGCTCTTCGGCAACAATTAAAGACTCTTCTGACTCATATAAGTCTTCTAGTATTTCTTCCAGTTGTATTTGATCTTCATCTAAATTAGCCTTTAATTGCTCGGCTTGATCAGCTAAGCGCGTCAATTCTAATTCAGTTTCTTCATGTGATTGTTCATTATGCTTAATCACTTGATTTAAACGGCTTACTTCAGCCACAACATGATAATAATCACCCTGTTGTTTATCCACTGCTTGCTGCTGAGTTTTATGCGTGGCACGACTTTCTTCTAGCGTCTGTTCTAGTGCTTTGCGTTGCATAAAGAGTTCATTATGCACGCTTGCCGTGTCTTGTAATTTAAACTCTAATTGTTCTGCCGTTTGACGGTGACTACGCCAACGCATCGCCAATAATTCTAACTTAAACTGGCGTTCTTCTGCTTTCAGCGTGGTATATTTTTCGGCTTTTTCAGATTGCTTTTTAAGATGATTAAGTTGTTTTTCAACCTCTTCGCGTACATCATCTAAGCGTTCTAAATTTTCGCGTGAATGACGCATACGCATCTGCGTTTCATTGCGCCGCTCTTTATATTTAGTAACACCCGCTGCTTCTTCAATATGTACCCGTAACTCATCAGGTTTCGCTTCAACGACTCGTGAAATAGTCCCCTGCTCAATAATCGCATAACTACGCGCACCTAAGCCTGTGCCTAAAAATAAATCAGTAATATCTTTACGCCGACATTTACTGCCGTTAAACATATACACAGACTGTCCATCACGACTGATTTGGCGTTTAATGGCAATCGTACTATATTGCGCAAACTCGCCGCCAGCCCTACCCTCAGAGTTATCAAAAATTAACTCTACCGAGGCGGTGCTAATGGGTTTACGGCTTGCCGAGCCATTAAAAATAACATCCGCCATACTGCCGCCACGCAAGTGTTTTGCTGAGCTTTCGCCCATCACCCAACGTACTGCATCAATGATATTGGATTTGCCACAGCCATTTGGTCCTACAACACTGATTAAATTCCCGCGAATGGGAATCGTGGTGCTATCCGCAAATGATTTAAAACCTGAAAGTTTAATTTTTTCCAGCTTCATTACTGGTAAAATGTCCGATTAATTGAAAACCCGTTATTATACTAAATGTACTAGGCTAAGCAACTAGATATGGCGATTATCGTAGCGTGCATTC
>WTCM01000094.1 GCA_013138595.1 Methyloprofundus sp.
CAAGAGTTATTGCAAACGTTTTGTAGCATCGCGCCAGGACAACGCTCACAGGTTAGTTTTATCGTTGAAAAATCAGCAAACGAAGCAGAGATATGGTTTAGCTATAATGGCATTACGGTGATTAATAACGATATTCAGATGGAGCTATATCGCATTAGCAGTATGATTCAATTGGTTCAACTTGCCACAGGAGCAAACTGGACTCCTGAACAAATACATTTATTAATGCCAGCCACGACGAATACACAGGCATGTGAACTGCTTAATAAAAGCGAGGTGAGTTTTTCGCAATTTAGGTCAGGGATTAGTATTCCTAAAATTTTATTGCAATTACCCGTTAAATTGGATGTGATAGAGACATTAAGTCGCCATTATTATGATATTAATGCGAATTTTGTCGATACGATACGTAATCTTATTGCTATTTATATTAGCCATAAAGATTGTAAAATTGAGATGATTGCTAAAGCCACGGAAATTCCTGTGCGTACTTTACAGCGACGCTTAAAGCAGCAAGGAGTTTGTTTTAATGATTTATTAAATCAAGCGAAATTTGCTTTGGCTAAAAATAAACTAGAACACTCATACTTAGCGATTACGGATATTTCTTTGCAATTAGGCTATGCTAGCCCTGCCCATTTTACGCGGGCTTTTAAGCGTTAGTCGGGGATGTCGCCGAGTGTGTTTAGAAAGTTCTGTAAGCTCGGTTAAAAAATTAAAACGGGACACGTAGGGTATCGCACCGCGCACCTTTCACCAGCATAAGGTATGCGCTGCATACCCCATTTTACATCTGTGGCTACACAATTCGTTGCATAATAATTTAAAATATTCTCTATTGCTCCACCCTCACCGATTCACATAAAGCCTGTATTTTCTCACTATACTCGGCATACTCATTAGAATGACTAGGCGAATAGTTTAAATTTTTAAACAAGCCTGTTAGCTTCGTAAAATAATCACGTACCGCATCTTTATCACTAAATGAATACGCTGTATTCACTAATGCGACAATCGTATTTAAGCTTTCCTTTTGTCTTGCTAAAGGCACGGCAACATCAACAGGATCAAAGGCATCTTGCTGTAAATACACCATATCCAGAAATAAAGACTCTTGATAAATCACAAAGTCTTCAATGGAAACGCCCTCTTCTCCTGTCACTTGAATCATTTGTGAAATACTTTCACCTTTTTCTAGTAAGCCTAATAAGTCTTGAACATTATCCACCCAAGTTTGTGATAAATGTTCGGTAAACCAAGGTTGTAATTGTTCTAAATAGCGCGACCAAGATAATAGAGGGTCAACGGCAGGATAAAAACGCTTATAAGCTCTGTCTGCACTTAGCCCTAAAAAGGTTTTAACCGTTCCGAGAGTCGACTGGGTCACAGGCTCTTCAAAGTTACCCCCTGCAGGTGATACCGTCCCTATCATAGTTAAGCTACCCTCACTTTGATCGGCCGTTTTAATCACACCTGCGCGTTCATAAATGCTTTTAATCGCTGAATCTAAATAGGCAGGAAATGCCTCTTCGCCAGGGATTTCTTCTAAACGCCCTGAGGTTTCGCGCATTGCCTGCGCCCAACGTGATGTTGAATCAGCAATAATCAGTACATTTAAGCCCATTTGACGGTAATACTCACCTAAAGTAATGCCTGTATAAATAGAGGCTTCTCGCGCAGCAACAGGCATGGAAGAGGTATTACAAATAATCACCGTCCTATCCATTAAGGTTTTACCTTGCGTATCTTTTAATTTAGGGAATTCACTAATGGTTTCAACGACTTCACCAGCACGCTCACCACAAGCAACCACTATCACAATATCCACATCAGAATTACGTGAAATCAGATTTTGTAAAACTGTTTTCCCTGCCCCAAAAGGTCCTGGAATACAGCCCATCCCCCCTTTTGCGATGGGAAAAAAGCTATCAATTAGGCGTAAATGCGTAATCAATGGCTGGTGTGGATAAAGCCGTTGTACAATATTTTGCTTCATCAAATTCTGCGGCAAGGCTTTACGTACAGGCCAGCGCTGTTTTAAGGTGAGCGTTCTTTCTTTGCCTGAGGCTAAAATAATTTTTGCGACAGGCTCATTAACCGTCACTGTCCCTTCTTGAATCCAAGTAATCGTCACCTCACCTTGCACATCAAAAGGTACCATCACTTTATGCGTAAAACCTCTTTCAGGAACAGTACCTATCACCGAACTTGCACTTAATACCGCACCTGCTTGCACACTAGGCGTGAACGCCCACTTAGTATTCTCATCTAAGGCAGGAAAATCGACACCGCGTGGTAAGAAATAGCCGTACTCATTAGCCAATTTATCTAACGGGTTTTGTAAGCCGTCATATACCTGCCCTAATAAACCCGGCCCTAATTCTACGGAGAGCATTTCAGCACTTTGCTCGACTAAATCTCCTACCGCCACGCCTGCCGTACTTTCATACACTTGGGCATCAGCCACTGAACCATTAATACGTAAAATCTCCGCCTTTAAGCGCTCTTGATGGTTTGCTTCACTACGAGCGGGCAAAATATAGACCACTTCATTTTTGGTTAAAGGCTGTGAACTGCCCTCTAATGTTTCAAGAGAAACCAAGCTATCTTGAATAGCAACGACTCTTGCTGTGGCTTGCTTAGTGTTATTCATTAATATCTCGTATTTTATATTGTGTTTTAGTATCGACTTTCTCAACAGGCAACTCAGCTTGTAATATGCTTTTATCGCCACATCTAAGCCTATCCTTTAAGCTTTTATTTTACATACAATAGCCCAGAAGTAATAATGATACTTCGTGCGCTCACTGCTGCTAACTCCTAGCGGCTGAGTTTAAGCTTAAATTTAATATTCAATTTTTTGAGAACTGCTAAAATAATAAAGCGAAATTAGCTTTATTCCCATGGAAATAAAATGAGCAAGATAACGACCTCCCTATTTTTAGGCATACTATTACCTGCACTAGCAAGTGCCACTGAACCCTCTAGTGCTAGACAAGCAGAACTAAAAAATCTACTTAAACATGACTGTGGTTCTTGTCATGGGCTAACTTTAAAAGGTGGCTTAGGCCCTTCTTTATTAGCAGCAGACCTCGCTTATAAGCCTGATGATTATTTAATCGACATCATACAAAATGGTAAAAAAGGCACGGCAATGCCACCGTGGAAACCTTTTATTAATCCACAAGAAACTCGCTGGCTGATTCAAACTTTACTAAAGGCGCACTCAACATGAACAAACTTCTCATTATACTTGCCTTATTACTGCCCTGCTCTGCCTTTGCTGAGCTACGAGGTAGCGGTGATTTAGGGATTATTATTGAAAGAGAACCGGCTGCAATACAGATTATTAACACCAGTACACAAAAAAGTTTAAGTAAAATAACAGGGCTAGGCGATCTATCACATGCCTCGGTCGTGTATTCAAGAGATGCCCGTTATGCTTATATTTTTGGGCGCGATGGAGGCTTGACAAAAATTGACTTACTGCAAGATGTGATCAGTAAGCGCATTATCCAAGCAGGTAATAGTATCGGCGGTGCTATTTCACAAGATGGTAAACTGGTAGCCGTCTCAAATTACACACCGGGTGGAGTCAAAATATTTTCCAGTGAGACACTAGAACTTATTGCCGATATTCCAGCCGTTTATGGTGACGGCAAGCTTTCAAAAGTCGTTGGTTTAGTCGATGCACCAGAGCAAAAATTTATTTTTAGCTTATTTGATGCAGGTGAAATTTGGATAGCCGATGTACAAAACCCTACGGCACCTAAAATTGAAAAATTTAAAAACATTGGTCAGCAACCTTATGATGCCTTAATCACGCCCGATGGGCGTTACTATATTGCGGGTTTATTTGCTGACCGAGGTCTGGCACTATTAGACCTTTGGTCTCTTGAGCAAGGTGTTAAACGTATTCTGCCTGATTATGGCAAGCAAGATGAAAAGCTTCCTGTGTATAAAATGCCGCATTTAGAAGGTTGGGCAATGGCTGGAGACTTTATGTTTATCCCAGCAGTGGGTCAGCATGAAGTACTGGTGATTAATCGTAGTACTTGGCAGCTTGTCAAACGTATTCCTGTGATAGGACAGCCTGTTTTTGTGATGGCACGCCCCGATGGGCGACAAGTGTGGGTCAATTTTGCTTTTCCTGATAATGCCCATTTACAAGTGATTGATACAAAAAACCTGAGCCTCATGAAATCATTAAGCCCTGGTAAAGCTGTCTTACACATGGAGTTTACTCCACGCGGAGAACAAGTTTGGGTATCCGCACGCGATGACAACCGCGTGGTCATATACGATACTCAGCGCTTGACAGAAATGGCACGTTTAAGCGCGAATAAACCTAGTGGTATTTTCTTTAGTTCACGCGCGCATAAATTAGGTTTATAAAAAACACGGGCTAAAAAATACCGCACTAAATAACTATATTATAATTATCTTATATTCTTTAATTAAACATCAGCCACTCAATAAAAACCTTCTATTCATTTGAATTAAATGCTATTTTTTTATTTTTCACTTATTTCATCACAATAGAATGCAAGAAAACCCTAGGGAAAAACTAGCCCATTGCTTTACAAAGTGGTATTGTCTTGGCTGAATAAAGAACAAATTAAACACCCTATTTGGTAACTTCTCATTATCTACTGACAACTGAACTATGAAAAAAAGCCGTCATTCCTGCATGCTGTTAGCAGGAATCTATGCTCAACATGGATTCCCGATCAACAAACTTCGGGAATGACGACCTTTTATCTGCATCTACCTGTGAATAATGAGAAATTACCCTATTTGCTTATAAAAAGTGTCGCTATAGGCCATACTCTTTATAAAAATAACCACACGAGTTTTTAAACTCACGACTCTTAAAGATACCCAAGGTAATCAATCTATGAACTACTTATACAAATCATTAGCTGTTTGTTTGTTATCAGCCGCTAGCTTATCTGTTTCTGCAAAAGATCTTCCTGTTAATATACAAAATGATGCTGCTAGCCAAGGCATGAAGCAAGGTAAAGGTATGAAGGGCATGAAAGGTATGGGCATGTCTGATGAAATGAAAGACAAACAAGCCAGAAATGAGCAAACGTATATTTTGGCAAGAGACGAATTGTCAGACCAAATCAGAGATACAAAAAGTACCTCTAAGAAACAGAAGTTAATGGATGAGCAACTTGTTCTGATTAAAGAGTTTCAAGAGAAGAAAAGACAAATGAAAAAGAAAATGATGAAAAAGCGCATGAAAATGATGATGCAAAAAAATAAATCTATGAAAATGAAGATGTAAGAAAAATTTGGGCTACTGTTTTTGTGCGTAGCCCAGCATCCCTATTGATGCAAAACTCTGGGTTAGGTTTACCCCGCTACGCTTACAAACCTAATCCAGCCTATGCTTTATAAAATTAACTCGCTTGCTTTTCCATAAATTTCTGATATTTCCTATCAACCACTAAAATATGGTCTTTTAACCACTGCGATCCTGTATTCGCTATTTTAACAGCCACAAAAATTGCCATTCCTTCAGAAGTTGCTTCCTGCTGATATACTTCTAACTGAGCAATAAACTTCTTGTGCAGCTCTTGATGCTGAGCTAACTCTGGGTATTGCATCTTTTGCATTACATTTTCTTCTTCAGAAAAATGGTAATGGGTGTAATCTAATAAAGCCTGAATAATGGTATTGATCTCTTGATCATTCACATCATCAGCCATCATTCCATACAGAGAATCTAAAATAGAAAATAACTGCTTATGATCGTTATCCATAGCACTCAAGCCAACTGAATATTTATCATCCCACTGCACTACCGCCATACTTTACCCCTTAAGTTAAAAACTCTATTTTTCAATCAGAAAAATAGCACCACATTAGCGTATTATTATTTATTTAATTAGCTAGCCAAAACTCTTGCTATATTAGCTGTCACTTAAGATCAACACTAACAATACTCTGATTTTCTTCAACATTATAAAGCATGAAATTATACAGGAAAATAAGCGACATAAATGACAGCAGTGATTTTTCACCCTACCACTTGTAATGTCAATTAAATCTAGGTAAGGTGTACCTACAATAATCTCAGTTGCTATTTTCTAATAAGTGGCTAGACTGTAGCTATGAATACTGCCGTATTGATAATAACGACCCTATAGTTCTATTAAAGTTGACTATTAAGGCGGCTTATATTTTGTTTTTAAATAATCATATGGAGAACTATAAAGTGAATCGTAATTTTAAACTAATCCCAATCCTGCTTGCCTTAGGTGCAACAGGCTGTGCGAATGACGCTAACAAAGTCAATTTTTCACAAAGTGATTTTGATAGAATACAACAAGAAAATGCGCGTTTAGCTAGCCAGAATCAACAACTAGCTTCATCAAATAAAACCATTCAAGCCAATGCTAACGCTGCTGTTGCGAATGCAAGTTCTGCTGCTAGAGCAGACGCTATTCAAGCGACTACGGCTGGCGATGACTTACTACCCCCTAATGCAAAACCTGGTGAATGTTACGCACGTATTTTAATTCCTGAGCAATTTGAAACTAAAACCAGCCAAGTTTTAAAATCAGCAGCAACAGAACGTATCGAAATTATTCCAGCCACTTACAGAATGGTTGATAAAGAAGTACTTGTTAAAGAAGCAAGTCAAAAAACACGCGTCATTCCTGCCACATACACAATGGTTGATGAGCGCGTCTTAGTACGTGAAGCTAGCGAAAAGAAACGCGTCATTCCTGCACGTTTTGAATTTGACAAAGAACCTATCGAAGTTTGTGATACTAAAATTATCGATAAAGTCATTCCTGCTAAATATGCAATGGTTAACGAGCGTATTACCGTTCAAGAAGAAAGCCAAAAGCTAAAAGTAGTGCCTGCAACATACAGATGGGAAGAAGAGCGTATTCTTGTGGCTGAAGCAAGTCAAAAAATCATCCAACACCCTGCGACTTACAGAACTGAATCAGAAAGCATTTTAGTTAAAGCAGCACACACGGTTTGGAAAAAAGGTCGTGGCCCTATTGAGAAAGTCAGTAACGCAACTGGCGAGATCATGTGTTTAATTGAAGTGCCTGCTGAATATAAAACAGTGACTCGTAGTGTGGTAGATCAGCCAGCACGTACAGAAACTGTGGCAATTCCTGCTAAGTACAAAGTTGTGAAAAAACGTGTTCTAGCCTCAGCAGCACAGGAATTAAAAACCAACATTCCTGCTAAGTACAAAAACATTAAAGTACGTAAAATGATCGAAGCACCACGTACTATCCAACAAGAAATTGCTGGAAAATGTAAACTGGTTAAAGTCCGTAAAATGGTATCTCCAGCTGAAACGGTCACTGATGTTATCCCAGCTGAATATAAAATGATCAAAGTGCGTAAGATGGTTGACGCACCTAGAACTGTTAGTGATACGATTCCAGCGAAATACAAAAACATTAAAGTACGTGCTGTTGCAGTACCTGCCTCAGAAAAACGTATTCCAATTGCAGCACAATACCAAACAGTTACTAAGCGCATTAAAACACGTAATAGCAATTTAGAGTGGCGTACGATTCTTTGTGAAACCAATGTAAGCCCTGAGTTAATTCGTAACTTACAGTCTGCCTTAAAAACAAA
>WTCM01000039.1 GCA_013138595.1 Methyloprofundus sp.
GGTACCTAAGTTTTTATTTTTAAATAAACCTAATTCGGCAGAGACACGATAAAAGCGGGTGCCTAGTCGTGCAAAATCCGTTGCACTATTAATTAGCTGGGCATAAGCAATAATGGATCGATTATTATCGGTAAGTTCCACACGGTTAATTTCTCCCACCTTAATGCCTAAATACTTAATTGCCGTTCCCGCGCTAATGCCTTCTGCTAAAGCAAATTTTACCTGTATATCTTCAGCTTGTTGTAACGCGTGTTGCTTATCACTATATAAAGAATAGCCATTTTTAGTATTTGAGGCGGCAAACGGCGTATTAGCAAAACTGATGCCGCCATTTAAGAGTGAATGCACAGAAGCCAACTCCACATTAACCCCTGATAAATCTGCTTTGACTTGTAAACCACTATTTCGCCAAAAGCGGGTGTTGCTGCTAATTAAGTACTGATATTGTTGGTCAATTTCAGCTTTAATCATTATATTATCTTGTTGTTTTGCCAAGTGGTAATCAACAATTTTACCGACAGGAATTTTTTTATAATATAACTTTGAACCTCGTTCTAAAGAGCCTAATTCAGCCGTTTTAAGGCTAATAAGCTGGATATTTTTAGCTTGTTTGTAGATATTAAAGCCATGCTCCATCACCACCGTATAATTTTCATATAAGGGGTAGCTCACGCCATTTTTGACTTTTTTATGCTTTAAATTCGGCGTAATAAATTCAATTCCCCCCGTTAGAATTGTATCTACTGTGCCTGTTTGTATGTCTAAGCCAGCCGTGCCGATTTTGACATTGATCCCACTGGTATTCCAAAAGCGTGATTGACTAGAAACTAAATGCGCATAACGTTCGGTAATATAAATGTTAATTAAGACATATTCACCTTTGTCATCTAAGCGAAAATCATGCACCTGTCCGACTTGTATTTTCTTATATAACACGGGGCTGGCATATTCAATAGAACTTAGAGATTTTGCTTTTAATAATAAATGCAAACCCTTATCGCCCATTAAACTTAAAGGCGGTTTGCTGAGCGCGGTAAATTCACGAATTTCTTCGCCCGTGCCTACCTGCATCTTAATATGATTGCCTTGCAATAAAGACTTTAAGCCTGAAAGATCAGTTAAAGATAATTTAGGTTTATCCAACCAAAATTGTGTGCCTGTATTCAGTAAACTTTTAGCGCGTGGATCAAAGACCACTTCGGCAATCACATCCTTACCTGTTTTTAAATAACTGAGTTTTTTGACGATACCAATTTTAAAAGCATCATATTTAATCTCGGTTACACCTTCTTCTAAACCCACTGCGGATTCAAAGGTGATTTTTACCGCGATGCCGACTTTGGCACTGTCAAAATCTCTATGTAGCTGAAAACGAGTGCCATTGTCGACTAAATCAGCGGTTTCAGTATCAGGCGTGTAAAAAGCAATCCCGCCTGAAATTAAAGCAGCTAAAGATTCGGTATGCACGGAGATACCACTTAAACTTGCCTTGACTGATAAGCCACTAGCATTCCAAAAACGGGATGAATTTTTTACTAAATGTGCATAGCGTTGCTCTATTTTCACTTTAATAATCACGCCGCTTTCTGTCTCGACCAGCTCATAATCTAGTACTTCACCGACAGGAATTTCACGAAAATATATTTTTGAACCGCGACTCACTGAGCCTAAATGATTGGCAAATATATCAATATATAGACCTGCTCCATGGTCCTCAATAATCGGTGGGTTTTCTAAGGCAATAAATTCACGCTGTGCATCACCTACGCCTGGATTAATACCAATATAATTTCCTGAAACAATGGTTTCTAAGCCTGTGATTTCAGTTAATGACACAGTCGGTTTGACCAACCAAAGCCCTGTGGATTTACGTAGGGCTTGTTTCGCGGTATTTTGAATTTCTGCAATGATATGCACTTGTTGTAGGTCTTTGCTAATTTCTACCTCTCGCACCATGCCGATTTTGACCCCTTTATACATAATCTGGGTTTTACCCGCACTGATCCCAGCCGCTTCATTAAACAGGATGGATATTTCTATCCCTTTCTCAACCATGCTTTGATAGAGCACCCAGCCACCGACTAAGGCTGAGACTAAAGGAAGTAGCCATATTCCTGATAACCACGGTTTTCGCGTGACTACGGGCTTAGTTTTGTTCATTGATATCATCCCAAATGAGTCTTGAGTCAAAGCGTAAGGCGGCAAACATGGTAAGTAAGACGACAACTTGAAATAAAAGTGCTGCGGGTTCTATATCTACCGAGGCGACTTTATTAAATTTTACGATGCCTAATAAAATACTAATCACAAATATATCTAACATAGACCAGCGTCCAACAAATTCAATCATGCGATACATTCGGGCTCTCAGGCAGGCATTTCTTTGCCATCTAAATTGTACGGCTAATAAGATTAACGCTAAACCGATCATCTTAAGTAAAGGCACTAAAATACTCGCAATAAACACAATTAAAGCAATCGGCTGCATGCCTATATTTGCCAGATTAATAATCCCCGACATAATGGTATCCGTGCGAATCTCATCAGCTTTGGTTAAAGTCATAATGGGTAATACATTAGCGGGAATATACAGAATAAAACTACTCAATAATAAAGCCCAGCTCTGAGCGAGGCTATTAGGAATTCTTGGGTAAATAGGGGTTTGACAGCGTGGGCACTCAATCACTTCCTGCGCTTCTTGTGCCACGGTTTTATGACAAACACGACAACACAAATAACCTTGGCTTAAAGCCGAAATCGCTTTAGTTTCCATGACGCTCTATTAATCTCCAAAGTAATTTTTTATTTAATAACTGAGTTTGTAAAGCACTGCTAAGCAATAAAGTGACAAAGGCATATAAGCCTAAACCAGGTAATAGTTCGGCATCATCACTTAATTTAATCGCGGCCACTAAAAGACTTAACATAAAAATATCCAACATCCCCCAGCTTTTAATCGCGTTATACCATTTGAAACTCGCGGCTAAATAATGAGTTTGCGCATGGTAATAAATCCGTGTGGTAATAAAAATAATCAAAATCATTTTGAGCAAGGGAATTAAAACCAAAGTGATTAAAAATAAAGTGGCAATACCCATATTCCCCGTCATCACTAAAGTGCGCAATGCATCCAGAATGGACATTGCTCGCGTGGTACCGATCATCGTAAAGTTCATAATCGGTAATAGCATGGCAGGAAAATAAAAAATCAGCCCGATAATGACGCAGAAAAAATTATGCCGTATAGACAGCCGTACAGGATGCTCTAGGGTATAAGAACAACGGGGACATTCACTGACATAGCCTTCTTTAACTTGCTCGCGAGTATCCATTAACAAGTCACATTCAGGGCAGGCGCTGAGGGACGAGGATTTAATGTCCCTCAGCTTATCGGTATTTAATTTGGACGGCATCATCATCTCCTAGCATACGCTGTAAGCGGAGGATTAATTCATCAGTCGGGTGTATGCGCCACGCATCACCTAATTGTATGCTTGCCTTATTGCTGGCGTTTTGATAATTCATCATTAGCATACATTGTCCACCCGAAAAGGGTTCTAATGTGTTTTGTAATTGCTCAATAAAATCATGTGTTTTAAATTGAGTGCGACTACTGTTCCAATCGACTGCAAGACAACGTGCTAAGGTTTCTCGTGCCTGCTCGATGGTATAAATTTTTTCAGCAATAATGCTTAACATGCCTGAATAACTATTCAGCTGTGCCGTGGCTTCGATTAATAACACTTCATCAGCCGCTAATAAATCTTTATAGACTGCAAATTTTTCCGAATAAATCGTCACATCCATACGGCTGGTTTTATCATCTAAAGTGGCAAAGCCCATCAACTGTCCTTTACGGTCTTGACGAGTTCTTACTCCCACTAAAATACCCGCTAAGCGTATCTCAATTTTACCGCGACTTTTTTCTATCGTAGCTAGCGAACTAGCAAGATCGCCACTGACGATATTGCTTAATTCGCGCTTATATTGGTCGATAGGATGACCTGTTAAAAACAAGCCCAAAGCGAGTTTTTCAAAGGCTAAGCGTTCCTTTTCTGACCAAGGCGGCACTTTATCAGCATAATCCTTAATTTCATCATCCCGACTTTCAGCATTTACCGCTAAACCAAATAAGTCATTCTGTCCCACAGCTGCCATTTTGACATGACGTTCCGCCACTTTTAAAGCCGTGGGCAATTCTGCCATGTGGCTGGCACGATTCTCATTAAAAGTATCAAATGCACCGCCACGAATTAAAGCCTCAAACACACGGCGATTTACCTTACGCAAGTCTACCCGTTTACATAAATCATACAAGCCCGTAAAAGCTCCATTTGCCTTACGTTCTTTTAATAAATCCTCTATCGCCGCTTCACCTACGCCTTTAATCGCCCCGATACCATACACAATTTCATCCGCTTCATTCACGGTAAACTGATAATTAGAAATATTAATATTCGGTGAACAAACCGTGAGTTTCATATCGGCACATTCGGCAATTAAGATCACGATTTTATCGGTATTATCCATATCCGATGAAAGCACAGCCGCCATAAATTCAGGACGGTAATGCGCTTTTAACCAAGCGGTTTGATAAGCGACTAAAGCATAGGCGGCGGAATGTGAGTTAGAACAGCATAAGACAGAAGCCAATAAAAAGTTATGCTGGGGGGGGTCTACTTCAAGATCGTAACCTTGATGCCATCCCAAGAACGTTGCTCGTACAGGCTTCCGTAGCACTGTATTCCTGTCCAACTGCCATCTTTGATTAGTTTGATTAACTGGCTCAGGCTTGGAGAG
>WTCM01000093.1 GCA_013138595.1 Methyloprofundus sp.
GAATCTAAAAAGACAGCATCAGTGCCAATGGCAAATAAACTGGGTAAATCATGGGTGACAACCACAATGGTCGTGCCTAAGCTCTCTTGAATACTTAAAATTAAATCATCGAGTAATTTAGCACTGATAGGATCTAGCCCCGCAGAAGGTTCATCAAAAAATAAAATATCAGGATCTAAAGCTAAAGCACGCGCTAAACCTGCACGCTTTTTCATTCCCCCACTAATTTCAGCGGGGTAATATTCTTCAAAGCCGACCAAACCCACTAACGCTAATTTCAAATATGCTAAGCCTTTAATTTCATCAGCTTCCAACGTGGTATATTCTTTTAAGGGTAACTCTATATTTTCCGCTAAAGTTAAAGAACTCCATAACGCCCCGCTTTGATACATCACCCCATTAGCACGCATAATTTTCTTACGTTGCTGTGGGGAAATTTCCCATAGGTTCTGCTCTTGATAAAATATCTCACCTGCTGCGGGCATTTTCAAACCTAAAAGATGCCTTAATAAGGTACTTTTACCACAGCCATTGCCACCCATAACAATAAATACATCACCTTTATGGATATTGAAATTCAAGTTCTGCTGAATCACAAAATCACCATAAGCCATAGTCAAATTTTTGATGGCTATATGTACGTCCGTTTGCTTAGTCATCTCGCCCAGCCATTAAAAATCTATAATTTGGTAAATAACGGTTAATAAGGCATCCGCAACGACCACACTGACAATACCCGAGACCACTGCAGCAGTCGCCGCATCGCCTACCGAAGAAGAGCTACGCCCACACTGCATCCCGTTATAACATCCCGATAAAACCACTAAAACACCAAACACACTGCTCTTAATTAAACCTGTTGCAAAGTCATTCAAACTCAATGCTGAACGGGTTTGCTCTATATATTCTAATGCGGAAATATCTAACAGGCTGACACTCACCAGTAAGCCCCCTAAAATACCCACTAAATCGGCATATAAACACAATAAGGGCAGCATTAGAATTAAGGCAAGCATACGCGGCAATACCAGAAAATCCGTGGGAGAAATCCCTAAGGTTTTTAGCGCATCAATTTCTTCATTCACTTGCATAGAACCGAGCTGTGAGGCAAATGCCGCGCCTGTCCGCCCCGCCATAATAATCGCCGTCATCATCGCGCCCATTTCACGTGCCATACCCAAACCCACAAGGTTTGCCACATAAATCTGCGCGCCAAAAACCTTTAATTGCATCGCGCCTACAAACGCTAGAATCAAGCCCACTAATAAGCTGATTAACGTTACGATGGGTAAAGCCTTAGGGCCGCACTCTTGCATGACTAGCCAAAGATCACGCTGGCGGAAACATGCCTTGCCGCGTAGCAAGCGTAAAAAGCTTAAACAAATCTCACCAACAAAAGTCAATACACTCATTATTTGCGCCAGCTTATTTTGTATAC
This sequence comes from Methyloprofundus sp., assembly GCA_013138595.1. Taxonomy (GTDB): domain Bacteria; phylum Pseudomonadota; class Gammaproteobacteria; order Methylococcales; family Methylomonadaceae; genus Methyloprofundus. Next base: position 1,439 of record WTCM01000093.1, read on the forward strand.
TTTGCCCTAACTGTGACAGTAGCGACGTTTGTTGGGCTATTTTTTGACCGCTTTCACGAATGGGAAAAGCGGAGGCTTGTTTTAATAAACCTAGCGCAGACTCAGGTAAGCCGCTCAGATCCAAGCTAATATGATGGGATTGACAATACGCTTCTAATTGAAATAAAAACAATACAAAGCGGCTGTCCCACTGAGCTAAGCCCTCAGCATTTAAGCTTAATTGCTGGCATTGTAGCTGCGCTTTAATATCAGCAAATTTTGGCACGGCATTAGCCACTACCCAATCGCCTTGAATATGCGCTTCACAGTGTTGTTCTTTAATTTCTGAAAGTTCAAATGTGCATTTATTCAATGGGGGCAGCCTAAAAATTTATGCACTGATGGCGATGAGTGGTTCAATATGCGCATCGGGTTTATGAGTAGATAAATCAAATGTGTTTTGTAAATTTAACCAAAACTCAGGCGTGGTATTTAAAGCCGCTGAAAGTAGCCATGCCGTATTAGGAGAAACGCCTCTTTTCCCCCTGACAACCTCATTAATTCTTTGCACTGGAATTCCAATATGAGTCGCTAAGGCTTTTTGGGTCACTCCCATAGGCTCAAGGAATTCTTTGAGTAAAATAACCCCTGGATGTGTTGCTTTTCTATTTGTTGGAATCATTTTGATACCTCATATTAATGATAGTCAACCACTCTAACGTCATAAGCATTGGATTCCTTCCATCGAAATACTATACGCCATTGTGAATTAATGCGGATGCTATGCAAGCCTGAATAATTAGCTGTCAAGGCTTCTAATCTATTGCCTGGTGGTGAGCGTAAATCCTCTAATATTTGCGCTCCATTCAAAATATCAAGCTTATATAATGCAGTCCTTAAAATTTGTTGTGGCATACGCCTAACACGCGCACTAGACACTCCATGGTACAAATCTTCGGTTGCTTTGTCTGTAAATGAAATAATCATCAGATAAGAATAACGAATACACGGTATTCATGCAATATATTTTTAACTTTCTACTTCGTAAAAATAAACGCAAAGCGTCTAAACTGCTCAAAGACTTCTGGATTCTTAGGCACAGGTAAAGGAGAGGCCTTATAAACCGCTCTTTCTACCGAATCATCAAATAAAGAGTCTCCACTACTTTGTATAATACTCACCGACATTACATCCCCGCTAGGCACTAAACTTACTCTTACCTTACACGATAAACGCTTAGTCACAGAAAGCGGTCTATTCCAATTTTGAGTCACTTTTCGATCAATTAAAGCCGCTGCATTAACAGCGGCTTGTTTACCTATTCGCGCATTTTCAGCACGTAAAGCATCGTCTTTTGCTTTTTTAGCAGCCGCTGCTTTAAGCCCGGCAATACGTTTTTTCTCATTTGCTACACGTAAATTTTCAGCCGCTATTTGCTGTTGCTTGACTGCTTTTAAACGTGCCTTTTCTTTTTTATCCGCTGCTGCTTGACGCTTTTTAGCCGCCACACGTTCGGCTTCTGCCTTACGCTTTTTCGCTTCGGCTTGCTTTTTTTCCTCAGCAAGACGTTTTTTCTTTTGTACTAAACGTTTCTTCTCATCAGCCACTCTCTTTTTCTTTAAATCCGCTTGCTTTTGCTTTTCTAAAGCGACTTCCTGTTTAATCGCAAGTAACTTCTTTTGCTCTGCTGCGGCAGCTGCTTTAGCGCGTTTTTGACGCAGTTTAGTTTGTTTTTTCGCTTGCTGTTCTGCTTCAACACTCTGTTGTTTAGCTTGCTTTAACCGTTGCTGTTCTTGTTTAACGCGTTGCTTTTCTTGTCTAAGCTCTGTTGCTACTTGATTGCTACGCTGTTGCTGTAAACGTTTTTTAGTGGCTTGTTGCTGGCGTAATTCCTGCGCCCTAGCCTCAACCACTGTTTCATCTAAAACCGTGGCATTAATAATGTCAGGAAGTTTAACCGGCTGTTTTTTAATCACTTCTTGTTCAGAAGAGCCTATGAAAAATAAGCCCAAAATACTCAGGTGCAAGGCAAAAGCGATAATAAATGAAAGCAGATATTTTTGCATAGTCTTGTTTAAAACTTTTCCGTCATTAAGCCAACTTTCTCTATCCCTGCCTTTTTCAAGGCTGCCATCACTGTCACTACTTTGCCATATTCCACGGCCTTATCACCGCGAATATAAATCTGCGTACTCGGCTTATTTTTACGTACCGCTCGCGTTAAGATCAAGAGTTCCTCTGCTGCAACCGCCTCTTCATCTGCTCCTTGCCCTAAATCAATAAAATACTCGCCTGTTTTGCTCACTGTAATAATCACAGGAGGTGGCATATTTTCTGTGTCTACAGGGTTCGCATTCGCTTGTGGTAAATCAACTTCCACACCTGATTGAATTAAAGGTGCGGTAATCATAAAAATAATCAGCAACACCAAGGTGACATCAATATAAGGCACGACATTAATTTCAGCCATTACTTTTCTGCGCCGCGTCCGCTTAGCCATTATGAATACGCCTGACGATGTAATAACACCACAAATTCATCAACAAATAATTCATAACGCCCAGCAAGTCGATCAATTCGAGTAGAAAAACTATTATAGGCAACTACGGCTGGAATCGCTGCAAATAAACCAATTGCCGTTGCTACTAAAGCCTCGGCAATACCAGGAGCCACTTGCGCTAAGGTTGCTTGCTTTGCCGAAGATAAAGAACGAAATGAATTCATAATGCCCCAGACCGTCCCAAATAAGCCCACATAGGGGCTAGTTGAGCCTACCGTTGCTAAAAAAGGCAGACTTTCATCTAAACGCTCTAACTCACGCGTCAACTCAATTTGCATCACTTGTCGTGCGCTATCGACCTTATCCTTAGCTGACATCCCCTGCAAAGCATGGCTACGTGAAAACTCTTTATACCCTGCAACAAATATTTTTTCTAAGCCTTCTGCTTCTGACTCATCGCTGGTAATATTTTTATACAGCTCACTTAAGTCGCCCCCCGACCAAAACTCAGCTTCAAAATCATCCGCAATTTGTACTTCATTCTTCAGTTCTTTATATTTAGCGAAAATAAACGTCCAAGACACAATCGAGGCCATTAATAAAATAAACATCACTAGCTGTACGACAAAGCTAGCCTGAGTAATTAAATAAAGTATTGATAAATCGTTAGTCATCGTTTTCTAAGGATTGTTTAAGTGCAACTGGGATTAATTTAGGGCGCATGGTCTCTGCGTCTAAGCAAGCGATACGAACAACGGCTTCATTCAGTAGCTCATCGTCACGAGTGACTGTTTGTACAAACGTCAAACTAGCGCTTTTCACTGAACTAAATTCTGAAGTGACATTCAATAAATCATTAAATCTAGCAGGTTTAAGGTAATCAAGTTGTACTGAACGCACCACAAAGATCACTGACTCATCAGCCATCAATTGATCTTGTTCAAAGCCCATTGCACGTAAGTTCTCTGTCCGTGCACGTTCGTAGAACTTGAGATAATTGGCATAAAAGACCACCCCACCTGCATCGGTATCTTCATAATAAATACGGACAGGCCAATTAAAAACTTTGTTCATAATTTTTATACTTGATGGTAAAAAGTCATTTGGATAATTATACGCTATGATACTTAAATTATAGCGGCAAGCTAAAACAATCCTAACTAATTTTACAAAAAATTTACTTTAAACTAGGCTTAATTAAAAATGCCACCTATAATTTGATTGAATAAAATTATTTAACTTTTCTCTAAATTCTGCTGAATTTATAGCATTTTTTCTTTAAAAAACTTGAATATTATTTTTATCTTGATTACCATCCCCCTCTAGGGGAATTAACGTAAAAGCTACTTAATATTATGCAACGCTAATCACGCAGCCCATTAATACTAGGTTATACGACTTTAAGCTACATTTTTAGGAGAATAAAATGAAAAAAATTATGTTTTCACTTGCCTATTTATTTGCAAGTTCAGCAAGCGCCATAGTACAAGGTCCTGTTACACTCACTTTTGATGACATACGTGATGTAGGTGATACAACGGATAACGCCCTCATGCCTGCAGAGTATCAAGAGTATGCTTTCTCAACACCACTTTCTTGGGTTGAAAGTAGTGCTTTTGGCTACGGTGCTGTCTCTGGCACTTTTGGTATGTTTAATAACGGTAATGCTGACTACGACAGTATCACTAGGGTAGATGGCGGCAAGTTCAGATTTCTGGGTGTTTTTGCAAAAAACTGGGGCTCTCTTCCTACAGACCCTGAAAATGACCCAAATTTTTTATTTGGAACAATCTCTGGTTACTTTGACGGCTTAGAAGTATGGTCTATTGATACCGCGTTAAGCAAAGGTTTTCAAGAAATTGATTTTTATGGGGCTGCTATTCATGAATTACGCTTTGATATGGCTGACTCTTCAAACGGTTCATACCTAGTAGACAACCTGACCCTACAGGTTCCAACACCTACTGCTGCATGGATGTTAGGTGCGGGTTTAATCGGGCTTTTAGGTGGAAGAAAAAGAAAAGAATTACTTTAATAAAATATTTTGCACCTTTAATAAGCAGCTAAGGTTTGATAATATCCGCAAGTTTAATCGTGTCTGGTTATCATTGAATTTTGGCTTCTTTAGCGCCTGAAGTATTGCAATAGCGACAATACTTTAAGCACCGTCCTCCCTCTTCCATGCAAAATAGCGAAAAACTTTTGCACTAACCCAGCGTAGCTAAAGTTATGAGTTCCCTCACTTATTAACCCAAGCCAACGCATAAAACCTAGCTCCCCTATGCTAAGTTCGTCATAAAATTATCTCCCTCTAAACCTTGCACCAAGAAAAACCCATCGCACCAACACAGTGCAACAAATAAGCTCCCTCTCTACACCTCTCCCTAATATAGAGCACAATACAGCCACTTAAACTATGGCACAGTATCTGCTATATAATATGCAATAGAATACCTACACAAAATCTAAGTATTAACATAGAGGATCGCATGAGCAAAAAGCAAACCTTAGTTGTCATCGGTAACGGCATGGTTGGGCATAATTTCCTAGAAACCCTAGTGGCTAGTGAAATAAAAGATAATTACGAGATCGTTACTTTCTGTGAAGAAGTACGCCCTGCCTATGACCGCGTACATTTAACCAGTTTCTTTTCAGGTAAAACAGCTGAAGACCTATCCATGGTCACGGATGGCTTTTTTGAAGAAAATAATATTACAGTTCATCTGAATGACAAAGCGGTCTCTATTGATCGTGCCAATAAATTTGTCACTTCAGAAAAAGGCATCACGATTAGCTATGACAAACTGGTTTTAGCCACAGGTTCTTATGCCTTTGTTCCTCCCGTGCAAGGAAGTGACCGCGAAAACTGTTTTGTTTACCGTACCATTGAAGATTTAGAAGCCTTAACAGAAGCGGCAAAAACGTCAAAAGTCGGTGCTGTCGTCGGTGGTGGTTTATTAGGTTTAGAAGCAGCTAAAGCTCTGAAAGACTTAGACTTAGACACCAATGTGATCCAATTTTCTCCACGCCTCATGTCTGCTCAATTAGATACAGGCGGCGCGAATATGCTCGCGAGTAAAATTAAAGCTTTAGGCATTTCAGTTTTACCCAGCAAAAATACACAAAAAATTGTCGATGGTACAGAACGTAAACATAAAATGATGTTTGCTGATGGTACTAGCTTAGAAACCGATATCATCCTCTTTTCTGCAGGTATTCGTCCGCGTGATGAAATCGCACGTAGCAGTGGTATAGAAGTCGGTACACGCGGTGGTATCGTGATTGATAACCAATGTAAAACCTCTGAACCTGATATTTATGCGATTGGGGAATGTGCGGTATGGAATGGCGAAACCTTTGGCTTAGTCGCTCCTGGTTATAATATGGGGCGTGTTGTTGTTGCTCATTTAGCAGGACAAGAGTCCAGTTTTGCGGGTGCTGATATGAGCACCAAACTAAAACTGAATGGCGTAGATGTGGCAAGTATTGGTGATGCCCATGCAAACACTAAAGACGCGCTAATTTACACCTACCAAAATGGTGCAGACGAAATTTATAAACGTCTCGTGGTGAGTGCCGATAGAAAGAAATTACTGGGTGCTGTATTAGTCGGTGATGCGTCAGGTTATGGGGCTTTATCACAATATTATTTAAATGCGATTGACCTTCCTGAACATCCAGATAGCTTAATTTTACCTGCACGCTCTGATGAATCAGTGGGCTTAGGTCCTGATGCCCTACCTGAATCGGCACAAATTTGTTCTTGTTTTGATGTGACTAAAGGGCAGATTTGTTCAGCGGTAGAAAATGGCTGTCATACCCTGCCCGCTTTAAAAGATGAAACTAAAGCCGCAACAGGTTGTGGTGGTTGTGCCGCTTTATTAAAATCTGTCTTAGATTGTGAATTAGAAAAATCAGGTTTTGAAGTCAATACTGATTTATGTGAACATTTCGCTTATACGCGTCAGGATTTATACAACCTGATGATGGTACATGAAATTAAAACCTTTGATGATTTCTTAGATCAACACGGCTCAGGCTTAGGGTGTGAAGTGTGTCGTCAAGCGGTAGGCTCTATTCTCGCTTCTTACTGGAATGAGTATGTATTAGCAGAAGGACAAATGAGTGTACAAGACACGAATGACACTTTCTTAGCTAATATGCAAAAAGACGGGACTTACTCAGTCGTTCCACGTATGACAGGCGGTGAAGTCACCCCTGATGGCTTAATTGCGATTGGACAGATTGCCAAGAAATACAAGTTATACACTAAGGTAACAGGCGGACAACGTGTCGATTTATTCGGCGCACGTGTTGACCAACTGCCACCGATTTGGAAAGAACTGATTGATGCAGGTTTTGAATCAGGCCATGCTTACGGTAAATCATTAAGAACGGTTAAATCCTGTGTCGGTAGTACCTGGTGTCGTTTTGGTGTGGATGATAGTGTTGGGCTAGCGGTTGAATTAGAACACCGTTACAAAGGCTTACGCTCCCCGCATAAAATCAAATTTGCGGTATCAGGTTGTACCCGCGAATGTGCTGAAGCACAAGGTAAAGATATTGGTATTATCGCCACCGAAGGCGGCTGGAATCTTTATGTCTGTGGAAATGGTGGTATGAAACCACGCCATGCCGATTTATTTGCCACGGATTTAGATAAAGAAACACTGATTAAATACATTGACCGCGTATTAACTTTTTATATACGAACGGCTGACCGTTTACAACGTACTTCGGTTTGGATGGAAAATATGGAAGGCGGTTTAGACTACTTAAAATCCGTGGTGATTAATGATAAATTAGGCTTATGTGAAGAGCTAGAAGAGCATATGCAAAATGTGGTCGATACTTACCAATGTGAGTGGAAAACCACCATTGAAGATGAAGAAAAACTTAAGCGTTTCCGCTCTTTTGTAAATAGTGATGAAACCGATGAAAACATCGTCTTTGTTGAAGAGCGTGGTCAAATCCGCCCTGCTAACGAAGATGAACGTCAGCACTTTGCTTTAGTGGAGGAAGTATAATGAGTCAGTGGATTGATATTTGTGCTGTAAGTGATTTACAAGCGAACTCAGGTGTCTGTGCTTTAGTCAAAGGCAAGCAAATTGCTATTTTCTATATCCCTAAAAACAATGCCATCTACGCAATTGATAACTACGACCCTTTCGGTAAAGTCCATGTGTTATCGCGTGGCTTGATTGGTGATATTAAAGGTGAGCCAATGGTTTCATCACCGCTATATAAACAGCATTTCAGTCTAACGACCGGGCAATGCTTTGAGGATCAAAGCGTTAAAAATGAGGTCTATGCGATTCGTATAGAAAATAATCGCGTAGAAATTAGCTTAGAAGGATAAGATCATGTATTACACTTACTATATTGCCGATGTGTTTACCAAAACCATTTTTAATGGTGCGCAAGTTGCGGTATTCCCTCATGCTGACGGCTTAAATAAAAAGCAAATGGGATTTATTGCGCGTGAATTGAATTTAACTGAAACGGTTTTTTTATCCAAATCAGCGGATAAAGATAATTTTTTTCGTATGCATATTTTTTCTCCTAAAGAAGAGATTGATGTCGCAGGTCATCCGATTATTGCCGCCGCTTATGTATTAGGTATTTGTGGTAGTTTAGAGTTGAGCAATGACAGCTATACACCTGTTATTTTTCAGCAAAACTCAGGTGCAGTACAGGCGAATGTTAGCAGCGTTAAAGGTGTGCCTAGTTTCATTCAATACACCCGTGTTATTTCACCAATAGTCGATTATTTCACCCCATCAGAAGCAGAACTTGCCAGCTTTTTAGGCATTGATGCGGCGTATATTGATAATAAGAAATACTCCACTCGCCTTGTTTCTTGTGGTGTACCGTACTTAGTCGTACCAACTTTTTACTATGAAACCCTACGCGAAGCAAAATTTGATTTTGCTGCATGGACTCAATCTATTGCCCCCCAAACAGCCGCACAAGAAATTTTATTGGTCTCCCCTAAAACGCCTGCTCAAGATTCAGATTTTGCAGTACGTTTAGTCGGGCCTAATATTGGCGTACATGATGATCCGCCAGTAGGTTCAGCGATTCCAACTTTAGCTGCCTTTTTATGTTCTTTTGATCATTTACAAAAAGGAACGTATACCTTTGCTGTTGAGCGTGGTGATGAAAATGTACGTCGCAGTGTCTTGAATATGGAAATGGATCATAAAGGTGAAGATACCATGACCATTCGTGTCGGTGGTGAAGCGGTTAAAGCCGCTGAAGGAACGATGTTTATTCCTGAGGCGTAATACCAATCCCAATATATTCAAATATAACCTCGTCATTCCTGCATGCTTCTAGCAGGAATCTATGTGCGCATATAGATTCCCGCTAAAAAACTGCGGGAATGACGGGGTAATAGTTTAAGAGTATGTAACTACTCAGCGTATTTACTTAGTGGGATTGGTATAACTCATCTTCAAAACGTTTTATCTTATTTTTCTCTTCTTCAATTTTTTCCTGGTACTTACGTACTTTATCTGCTTTTCCCTCTTCCTCAGCCTTATTGAGATCGGATTCATACTCCAGCCTCTCATTATTCGCCTCTTCTATCTTTTCCAGCAAGTCACCTTTAAGCCCTTTATCAGTACAATGCTCCTGAGCATTTTCCAGCGATATTCTTAATCCATTTGCTTGACGATTATTGCCTTTTTCCTGAGCAATCTTAAATTGGCTTTCTATTTCACAAAACTTCTTTTCACAAGCTTTCAAACTGCCACAATCCACTGATGCTATAGCGGGAGTCTGCATTGCAGAAAATAGCAGCCCAAGCAATGCCACGTTTACTTTTTGAGTCATAATTTACGTCCTTTTTAGTTAGCTTTAACAAATCAATAGAGCTAGGATAAACCTAGAAAGATCAGTTGAATGCGGAATTATAGCGCAAGATATTGGTTTCACAGTGCTTTAAAAAAATCTTAGCTTCACCCTTAGGTTAAGCGGGTATTTTTTTGAAGTGCTGTGGAATCAAGAGTTTGTGCTAGAAACCGTGGGCAACTGATTTTTCTAGGTTAAAGAAAAACAGTCTACCTTAGACCATGCAAAACAAAGTAAAATAGAATATAATAAAACTCTAATATAAAAAATAAAACGGGATAAATAGCCCAAAACGCATTTTGGATTCCATTTGTAGGGTGCGTTCCACGCACCATTACCAGCACGTAGCTTAGGAACGTGCACAAAACAATCTCCCGATTTATAACTTCGGGATGTTATTCCGTGCACGTTCCTTAGGTAATTCTAAGATGCATGTCTATAATGAATCCTCTCTTGTCCCGCGTTAAATTAATACCTATTGACACATAAGCTCTACAGCTAGCCCATTTTTTACAGCAATAATAGCGAACTAAAATCCATCCTACTCACACACCCTATGTCATTATTCAAAGATCTCACTCTACGCCGCTTCTTCCCTATCGCCTTAATTGCTTGTGTGATTATCGCTGTTATCCTCGTTAAATCACAACCCAAAATGCAACATGAACCCAGTGCCTCACTTATCACCGCTGTGAATGTGATTGACGTAAAAGCCTACCAAGTCTCGCCTAAAATTATCGGCTTTGGCACAGTAGAACCCGATATATTACTAGAATCAAAATCCGAAGTGTCAGGGCGTATTAGCTATGTACACCCACAATTACGCCACGGTGCGATTTTACCCAAAGGCACGGTGATTATTCGTATTGAACAAGAAGATTACCAGCTAGTCTTACAACAAGCCAAATCTCTAGTGACTAGCAATCGTGCGCATTATAAAGAAGTTCAGTTACAGAAAAATAATATCAAGTCAGACCGCGTGCTTGCCAAGAAAAAACTTAAACTCGCGCAAGTTGAATATTCACGCATTGAATCTTTGGTTAAAAAACATTTAATTTCTAAGTCCGCAGGTGATGCAGAACAAGTTAAGGTCTTACGTTTACAACAAGAAGTACAAACACTTAATAACCAATTAAAAACCTTACCGCAACAAATTAACAGCGCGAAAGCTTCTTTAGCAATTGCTGAATCTGCGGTACAAACACAGAAGCGCAACCTAGGGCGTACCATTATCACCCTGCCCTTTAATGCCCGAATTACACAACGTGCGATTGATGAAAACCAATATATTCAACAAGGTGCTTTATTATTTATTGCACAAACAACCGATAAAGTATTGGTCAATGCACAGTTTTCATTACAGCATTTTAGAAGCTTAGCAAAAGACTTCCAAGCCAATAAAGCCGTGCTTAAACAAGCCTTTATCTCAGGCTTTTCGACAGAAATATTCAATCAATTAGGGCTCAGTGCTGAAGTGCGCCTAGCGGCGAATGAATCGCCTTTTTGGCAAGCAAATGTAGAGCGTATTAGCGGGCAATTAGACCCCGCCACACGTACTTTAGGTATAGTAGTGAGTGTAG
>WTCM01000030.1 GCA_013138595.1 Methyloprofundus sp.
AGTTCCAATCTTTTAGTGGAGTAAACATTTCTTTTTTTAATAATCGGCTGATATCGTAAGTTTTCTTTTGCTTATTTTTAAATTCAATAAGTAAGGTATGCGCATCTAGTGCTTTTGCTGATTGTATTTTTGGAGGAGTCATTTTTTAATCCAGAGGCTGTAACTTATGAAACTCTTGGCTGTTCCACATTTCTTTTAGTTCATTTTTATTAATACTAGCCCATTCAATCACTAATTTTTTAGCTCGTTTAGGTAAATCACCCTCAATCATTTCAAGAGTCTCAATATTAAATAAACCCACATATTCCCCATAAACTGCATGAAAGATAATATCCCTTGTAGGGATGGTATCTTTTGTTAATGTTCCACGTGGAACATCAAGCTTCAACAATCGCTCCATGTTCCACGTGGAACATCTTGTATTCTCCAATTTGACTCAAATCACCGAATTCGTTTTTCTCGGTTGCCGTCATAAATACTTGTATATCCATTGCCGCTAAGAATGCAAGTAGCTTGCTACGGCTGAGATAATCTAATTCCGCAACGGCATCATCTATTAAAATACAGGCGGACTGTGAACCTTGGTTTAATAACAGTTCTACTTGGGCTAATTTCAACGATAAGACTAATAACTTGAGTTGTCCGCGTGAAACAAAATCTTTGGCTTTACGTGAATCTAATAATAATTGAAAATCTGCTCTATGCGACCCGCTGTGTGTGAAACCATAACGTAGGTCTTTTTCTTGATCGGCGAGTAATTTGTCGAGTAAAGAGCTTTCTTGTTCCCAGCCTTGGATAAAGTTTAATTCTAAGTTTTTTAGTTCTAAAAATTGATCCGCTATTTTAAAGAAAATAGGCTGTAATTCAGTTAAGTATTGTTCACGGTAATTAGCTACTATTGTACCGTATTGCTGCAGTTCATGGTTCCAAACATTCAATTCTTTGACTCGTTTGGTCTTTAATAATGCGTTCCTTTGATTCAGTGCTTTTTTAAACTGTCGCCATTGATTTAAAAAGTCAGTATGTTGATTAAAGACTCCCCAATCCATAAACTCTCTGCGTAGTTGTGGGCCTGCATCGAGTAGTTGATAACTCTTGGGGTGAATAAGCTGTAAAGGCAAGGCATAAGCTAACTCAGATCGTGAGTGCTTGGTTTCTTCGTCTATGCGGATTTGTAGCTGTTTGCCGTTATGTTGAATACCTAAATGAGACACATGCCCTGTTGTAAAGTGAACTTTGCCTGAAACAATAAGTTCCTCATGTGAAAATTGAATCGCATTTTTAACGCTGGTAGAACGGAATGAACTGGCTCTTGCGAGTAAGTGGATTGCTTCGAGTAGAGAGCTTTTACCGCTACCATTTGCGCCGTAGATTAAATTGATTTTTGCAGCGGGTGCTAGAGAGACGCGCTCTAAATTACGTACGTGGTAAATATCTAGTTTTTGTAAACTCATAGACACATAATTTTTGGCTGCCAACTTTAAGGAACGTTTGAACATGTAGAGTGCTATTCCATAGCACTCTTATTGCTAGCTTAAATCTTGGCGGATCTAAGGTGCATGGAATGCACCCTACGCGCTCAGAGCTTAAATATAGGATGTGTTGAGGCACGAAACGCATCTTTTAGAGTGTGATGCGTTTCCTATCGTCAACACATCCTATACCCCAACTTAAATTTAGCTTATAAATCAAAGCTAAAACCACTCCCCTGCCCTCTTGCTGATTCTCAAATTTTTACCTAATTACTCATAACCTTCAGCCATAATTCGTCATTCCTGTATGCTTCTAGCAGGAATCTCGTTGCTTAAGCATAGATTCCCGATAAAAGATTTCGGGAATGACGGGGTCGATAAGAAACTAATTTTTATTAGTTTCTTATGTTATGGCTGAACCTTGTACGTAATCAAAAATTTTTATAAACGCATCGGCATAACAATAAATTTATACTTTTGTGCGCTAGGTTCTTCGATAAAACAACAACTGGCATTTTCAGCAATGGTCAGTACTGCTAATTCAGAATCTAAATTCGCGACGGCATCTAATACATATTGTGAATTAAACGCGATTGCCAAAGGCTCGCCTAAATATTCAATCGCGACTTCTTCATCGGCTTCTTCATGTTCAGGATTGTTAGTGCTAATTTGTAAGTTATTCCCGTCGATGACAAACTCTACCCCTCTGAATTTTTCATTGGATAAAATAGCCACTCGGGTTAAAGCATCTTTTAGGTGCTGTTTTTGTATATGAATGGGGCTATTAAAGGCTTGCTCAAAGACTTTACTAAAGTCGGGATATTTTGAATCTACCAACTTAGCAGAGAAAATAAGTGTGCCTATCACAACACGAATATTATTACGTGAGAATTCAATTTGCACTTCTAGCTCATCATCATCTAATAAACGCGCTAATTCAATCACGCCTTTACGTGGAATGATAATGCGCATTTCCATGCCTGTTTCTTGTTCTATTTTATCTTCATAAATTGAGAGTCTATGTCCATCAGACCCGACTAATTTTAATTGCTGGTTAAAAATACTCAGCATAATCCCATTCAAGTAATAGCGTATATCTTGGTTCGCCATACAAAACATGGTTTTATCCAATGCATTTTTGAGCTGGCCTGCCTGCATAGTGAATTGGCAGTCCATAGTATTCATTTCAAAGTTAGGATAATCATCCGCTTTTAAAGTACTGACTGAAAAACGACTACGCCCTGAAGTGATTTTTAACTTGCTATCGATTAGATCGAATTTAATATCCGCTCCGCTAGGCAATAAACGGCAAATATCTAATAGCTTTCTAGCAGGAATGGTAATGCTGCCTTCTATTTCATTATCCAATGCCACTTTGACAACAATTTGAACTTCAAGATCGGTACCTGTTAATGTCAGTTGATTGTGTGTCAGCCTAAATAGAACATTAGCGAGGATCGGCATGGTTTGCCTTTTTTCGATAACATTAACAATTTGTTGTAGAGGCGTTAGCAATAACTCTCTATTAATTATAAATTTCATAAAAAGAATCTATTATTTTATTGAATGGGCTGGGCTGTAGGTGTTTTGGCTAGCATTTTAACCTGTTTTATGCAGAGACGCTAAATTAAACGATAAACTTAAGGCTGGGGAAGTGTTGTAGCTTGGGCTGAGGTCTTTTTTAACGAGCTAATATTTTAGTAAGATTGATGGGTTTCACTGCGCGCCTAAAAACACATGCCGTCCGCTCTACCCATCCTACATTGTATTTTTTATTTTCAAGACTTTGATTTTAATTACCTATTTCTTAACTTAATTGCCATAGGGTGTATACCCCGTCTCGCTCAAAATACAACGTTACCCATTAACCATTAAAACCTAATAACTTTTTATTAATAATCATTTCAGCAACTTCTTCTGGGACTTTCGTTTCCCAATCTCCCCTGCCCCGCTTAATGCCTGCACGTACCTCATTAGGGTTAATACCTAAAACACTTTCATCAAAATTTTCTAAACCAATTAAAAATCCATTTTCTAAAAAGTGTCGATACAAGTGTTCCATATTCTTAGGCGCTTTAAAATTATGCACCGTCACTAGCTCATCTTTTTCAGAATCTTTAAAAGGATAAATATATAAATGGGTGTTATCAGGAAACAATTTAGCAAACGCTTCTAAAAAACCACCTTCTAAGGTTTTGTAATAAGCCTCGGTAAAAATAAGATCCAAATTAGAGATGCCTAAAATCATACCAATTTGTAATTTGGTATAACGACGAAAATATTGGCGTAAGCGAAAATAACGTAAATAATTGGAAATCATCACCGTATAGCCCTGCGTATTTAACATATCAACACGGGATAGAAAGTCAACATCATCAATTTCATCATCAACCGTTAAGCTAGTCATACTAATTTCAGCTAAAACAATCGATTTATCAGTATTAATGTTTTCCATATCATGGAAATGCTTTTGCCCACACTTAGTCATATCTAGCTGAACTTTAGTCAGTGGAGTAAAGGTTCCACGTATCACTAAGATATTCTTTTTGTAAAGAAGTTCACTAGGGACTTTAACTTCTCCGCAAGGGCTGAACATAATCGCATGAGTCAACCCTGTATGCACAAGATGTAAATTCATCAAACGATTTTCAGTTTCTTCAAAATAAGGGCCTGAAAAATCGACCATATCAACTTCGATACGACACTTGCCTATATCATCTAATAAAGAATCAATAATTTTCTTAGGATGCGTAAAGTAATTAAAAGCCGCATGAATTAAATTAACCCCTAATATACCTAAAGCTTCTTGTTGCGAACTACCATCATTATCCAGCATACGTACATGCAAAAGAATATTGCTAGGTGCAGCGCCTGGATAAAGCTGTAAGCGCATGCCTATCCAACCATGACACTCATTTTTTTGTAGATAACTTTTTGCTGTGACTGTCGCTGCATAAGAAAAGAACGTGGTATTTTTAGAGCGACTAGGAGAAAGTAATTCTGTCACAGAAGTATATTCTTTTTCTAGCATCTTAATTAATCGACTACGACTCACATAACGCTTAGTTTCCTCAGCACCATAAATATCATCACTTACCTGCATATCATAAGCTGACATGGTTTTAGCAACCGTACCTGCTGCCCCACCTGCTTGAAAAAAGTTTCTAGCAACTTCTTGACCAGCACCAATTTCAACAATGGTTCCATATTTACAATTATCAAGATTAATCTCTAGTGCTTTATGTAATGTATTGTGGGTTTGTTCTCTATCGGACATATATTAAAAACCTTGTTAATGTTTTTGAGTGAAAATAGGACTGTATTTACATAGGATAGCACTGTTATTAATATATATAGAAGAATATCTTTATATAAAACCTATTATTACTATTAGCATGGGATAAAGCTGTGGATAAGTTTATTTTAAATTTATAAATCAATACTTTATCCTGTTGATAATCCTGTGATAAAGGTTTGTTTAATCTGTAGGAAAACTGTCCATAAAAAAGCACTTAATAACTGTGTACAAGTAGCTTACAGCTTTATCTAAGGGTAGTTAACAGAGTTATCCACAGGCAGGTTGAGTGAAATTTGTATTTCTGCATAACATAGAAGCTAGTTATATTCCCTTATTTTTTAAATGCCCATCATGCGGTGAAATCCTTAACTTAAATGAAAACCCGCCAAAAACGCGTTTTTGACTCCAGTTTTTGAAATACTTTCATCGTTTTGTTAGCATGGATCCCCGCGCTAAAAGACTGCGGGGATGACGAGCTTTTATCTGAATTTACCCGTGGATAATGAAAAGTTACAACTACTTTTTATAAGCATATGATATTAAAGTATTTTTAATAATATCTCAGTCTTGTATATAATCACTTACTTATTTGTCCTTAAAAAAAGTGGCTAAATGGCATATACTGACAGCATCATTTTTGCTTAAAGAATATTCCTATGGATGCCAAAAAATTTCACCAACTTATTAAACCCGTTAAATTAGGTAAATTAGTAGGTAATGCACGTTACCTACATATCAGTGCGTTTGATGAAATATCCGTTGAACTAAAAGATTTTATTTTTTTAATCGCGAAAGCACTGAAAATACCTGAGAGTGATTGGAATATTATTAAGTTGAATACCCAACAATTCAGGCTTTCTTACCTGAATTATCCCGATTTTTTTACCGACTCCTACCCTGCTTTACACAATAGTATTACGGTTGATTTAGCGAAAACAACGCAAAAAATTGCGGACTACACAGCGACTGAAAACGCCCCTATCTTGCATCGTAAAGAGTTGTTTATCAGCCCTAATAACAGCCATTACGTTGAATTTGTCAGTATTACCGAAGAAGGTGAAGCAGCAGGCTTATATGAAAATAGCCGTATTATTGGCTTTAAAAAATCATGGGAACGGGTGATTCAGCAAAAGGGCTATGAATTAGTTGATGGACGTTTATTTCCTTTAAGTGATGTGCCTGAGGTCGTAAGCCCAGAGCATAAAATTGCTCGACATAAGACGGCGATAGCACGACAGTCTTTATCAGCGCCTATGAAGGCCTTAGCGAAGCATAACTACTTAACGGGGGCCTACACCGTGTTTGATTATGGTTGTGGCCTAGGAGACGATTTAAAAGAGCTAGAAGCGCATGGAATAGATGCCGCTGGTTGGGATCCTACGCATCGCCCTGAAGTTGAGCGCTTTGCTTGTGACTTAGTGAATATCGGTTTTGTGATCAATGTGATTGAAGATCGTGAAGAACGTATTGAAGCGCTACAGCTTGCCTTTGAGCTGAGCAACAAATTATTGGTGGTGGGGGCAATGATTGCCAGTGATATGCATATTCAAAAATTCACCTCTTATAAAGACGGTATTATTACCTCACTGAATACCTTTCAAAAATATTATTCCCAATCTGATTTACAGCACTTTATTGAAAATACCTTAGATGAAAATGCAATTGCGGTAGGCCCAGGTGTTTTCTTTGTTTTTAAAGACAAGCTAGAAGAACAATTATTTTTAGCCGATCGACAAAAACGTCAGCATCCTTGGAAACAGATCACCACCCGAGCGAGCAATAAAAAAGCAGCGTTTGAGCGGGTTTATGTAGACAATGAAGCATTGTTTAAAGACTTTTGGAGTATGTGCCTTAGTTTAGGACGTATTCCTGTTAATGATGAATTTCCTGAATCAGAAAAAATTAAAGAGTTGGTAGGTTCACAGCAGAAAACCTTTATCTTATTAGATCAGTTATTTGAAAATAATGAATTTGAACTAGCCGAACGCTATCGTAAAGAAGATTGCCTGCTGTATTTTGCGCTTTCTCAGTTTGATAAAAGAAAAGCGTATATA
This sequence comes from Methyloprofundus sp., assembly GCA_013138595.1. Taxonomy (GTDB): domain Bacteria; phylum Pseudomonadota; class Gammaproteobacteria; order Methylococcales; family Methylomonadaceae; genus Methyloprofundus. The sequence goes on from WTCM01000030.1 coordinate 6,825, forward strand.
CACCTTCCTGAAGCATTACAGCAAGATGTAAAAGCATTTTTTGGCAATTACACGAATGCTTTAAGCCTTGCCCGAGAATTACTTTTTTCGATTGCAGATAAAGAACTCATTACAGACACTTGCTTAGCTGCACAAGCGATATTGCCCGCGAGTAGTTTATTAGATAATCACTCACTGACTTTTCATAAAGACTTTATTGACTTATTACCCGCTGTTTTACGTATTTATGTGCATTGTGGTATTCAGCTTTATGGAGAGTTAGAAGATATACAGCTGGTAAAAATTCATTTCCATTCAGGAAAAGTTTCTTTTATGGGCTACGATAATTTTGATGATTCTCCCCTGCCCTTACTAAGAGAGCGCATTAAAGTAAAGTTAGAGCAGCAATCTGTGGATTATTTTGATTATGTTGGGCGTTATACACAGCAGCCTTTATATTTTAAATCAACTTATTTGACAGAAGATTATCCTAACTACAAAAAACAAGTTAGCTTCGATAAAAGAATCAAGCAGCTGATGCCTGAAAATACGCGCTATGGGCTTAAGCTTGATGCTTTACAAAAGATATTAGAGGCGAATCAATTAGAGATTAAGGGTTTTCGGTTTTATGCTAAAAAGAGTGTGGAGTAAGCAGGTAAGCGAGTGTTAAGAGCTGGAGTCCAAAATGCGTTTTGGACAGTTTTGTAGGATGGGCAAAGGTCTTTTTCGTGCCCATCTTTTACAGTATGAGTGATGGGCACGGGATAAAGCCCCTTTGCCCATCCTACATGACTCATTGTTAGCCCATTATTTCTTAAAAAACGTCCTTATATGCCCATTTATCTCGATTACGCCGCCACTACGCCTGTTGCACCAGAAGTAGCAGAGTGTATGATGCAGCACCTAACTAGCGATGGCATCTTTGCCAATCCATCGTCAATCCAACATAGTTTAGGCGAACAAGCTGAACAAGTCGTGCAAAATTCCCGCGCGATTATGGCTAAATATTTACATTGCAAAGCCAAAGAACTGGTGTTTACCTCTGGTGCAACCGAATCTAATAACTTAGCGATTAAAGGCATCGCCTATGGCAAAAAAGACCAAGGTAAGCATGTTATTACCGTAGCAACTGAACATAAATCTGTTTTAGAGTCTTGCAAACAGTTAGAAAAGGAAGGCTTTCGGATTAGCTATTTGAAACCTAATCGTGATGGATTGATTAATATTCAAGAAATAGCAGAGGCAATTACAGCAGAAACGCTTTTAGTGTCAGTGATGCAGATTAATAATGAAACAGGAGTGATTCAAAATATAGCCGAAATTGCCAAGCTAACCACTGAAAAAGGCGTTTTATTACATGTCGATGCGGCGCAAAGTGCAGGAAAAATAGCCATAGATCTATCAAGTTTAGCGATAGATTTACTCTCTTTATCGGCACATAAATTTTACGGTCCTAAAGGCATAGGTTGTTTATTTATCCGCAATCGCGCAAAAATGCCCTTACAAGCTTTAAGCCAAGGTGGAGGGCAAGAATATGGCTTACGTGCAGGCACATTAGTCACGCATCAAATTGTAGCAATGGCAAAAGCCTTTGAATTAGCGCACCAACGCTTAAGCGAAGACACACAGCATATCACTCGATTAGCTCAGCTATTTTTAGCACAATTAGAAACGCTAGGTGGCATGATTATCAATGGAAGTTCTCAATCCTCAATAGCCAATATTATCAATATAAGTTTTGAGCAAGTTGGTGCAGATTCACTGATTATTGCCTTAAGAGATACAGTCGCTATTGCTTCAGGATCTGCTTGTAATTCAGGAGCGATAGAAGCCTCTTATGTATTAAGAGCAATGGGCATTGAAGGCGAACGCTTATACTCAGCAGTGCGATTTAGTTTTGGGCGTTATACAACAGAACAAGAAATACGCCAAGCAGGAGAGATTATTTGTACCGAGGTGAAGCGTTTAAGAGAGCTTAGTTTGTTATAAGGACACTTAAACAAAGCGTTATGAGGTAGGCTGGGTTAGCTTTGCAAGCGTAGCGCGGCAAACGTAACCCAGCATTTTTGCGCCTTTATAAATGAATCAAACTGGAGTCCAAAACGCGTTTTGGGCGAAAATATAACATGACCTCCAATATACTAAGCCTTCCCAATCAAATATGTTGAAGCTAAGGTTTAGCGACTCTATTTATAATTATTGACAGCAGAAATAAAAACAATAGAATAAATGTACAAAAAAAGCATTATTTTGTACATTTATTCTTACATGGAATATATTCGATATGAAAACAATCACATCAACAGAAGCAAGGCAAAGCTTTAGTTCCGTTCTTTTATCTGTCTCAGCAGAGCCAGTCGCTATCTTAAAACAAGATAAAGAAATCGCCGTGATACTTTCACCTGATCGTTACAAAGAACTGAAGAAGCTAGAAGATATTTTATATGGAAAAGCTGCGCAATTGGCTATTGAAGAAGGTTTCGCTAGCCAGCAAGAGTCAGAGGATTTACTTAATATGATATGAGAGACTATAAGTTAAGCAAACAAGCCTTTAAGCAGTTAAAATTATTAGTGAAAAACGGCTACCAACTTAAGACGGGACAAGCCGTTGTAGGGTATCGCACTGCGTACCCTATGCTGGCAAAAGGTACGCGGTGCGATACCCTACTAATAGTGTCCCGTGTAAATGTGTAGCCTGAAAAACGATATAAAAACAGCTAAAAAGATCAAAGAAGTCATCGAATTATTAAGAAAAGACTCGATCAGCGGAGTGAGTTTGCAGGGATATAGTCAATTTAAAAAAGTCCGTATTGGAAAATTTAGATTAATTTATACATTCCAAAAAGAACTTATTCTTATTGCAATTATTGAAAAAAGAGAAACGGTTTATCAAACTTTTGAACACCTGTTTAAAAACTCAAGTATTTTAAAGTAAGGTTAAAACCTTCGCCTTTTAGGTGAACAGATTGATCTCTCATAATCATGGAGCCCAAAACGCGTTTTGGACTCCAGATTTTTCAATAAGGAACGAGGATTTAATAAAACCCGAAAGTATGGCGCAGGATTCTTGCCTCACAGTCGTGCTAGGAAAACAGGCGCATAGCAAGCTACGCAACTGTTTTTCTAGTGCGGCTGTGGAGTCAAAAGACAAGTCAGACTCGGGTGTTATTGAATTCT
>WTCM01000145.1 GCA_013138595.1 Methyloprofundus sp.
CAAAGGTAATCGCGACATCAATTCCTTCATCGACTAAATCACTAAAGTTACTTTGTAAAACGAGACTGACAGATAAGTCCTTATGTTGGGTAAGAAACTCAGTAATTGCAGGCGCAATATATAAAGCTCCAATCACAGGCGGGGAACTAATTTTTAATTTTCCACGCGGCTCAGTATGCAACTGAGTCACTGCGCCTTCCATTTCTTCAATATCCAGTAAAACGGTGCGGCAACGCTTTAAATAAGCCGCGCCCACATCGGTTAAGCTTAGACTACGGGTGGTACGATTGAATAAACGTGCACCTAGGTAGCTTTCAAGTTGACCAATATGTTTGGTTGCCATTGCCCTAGAAACAGACATTTCTTTTGCCCCGCCGACAAAGCTTCCTGCTTTAGCAACGCTGACAAACACCTTCATTCCTGTTAATTTATCCATCGTGTCGTAGGTCGCGTAAAATATTGACTATTATAAACTTTTATCTTGGTAATCAGCAGGCTTTTTTACCACCACAGGCATCTGCCCCACACATTTTAAAACACACTCACTGGTGCTTTTTTTAACAATGCTTTGTGTAAAAGAGTCGTCCACTTGCAACCACCGATCTGCCACTGACTCACTGAACCCTTCATCAAGTATTGCTTTGCGTAATACTCTCTGACGTAGTTTGATCATTTCATCGGTCACAAACATGTGCATGTGCATAAAAGCAGGCGTATCCCCTGTATAAAGGTTCTCGCCACCAAAAGCGGCAACCATAAATTTAGTTTGCTTAGCAATCAATGCTTCTTTTGATTTGCCATAAAAAAACTGCCCCACCCAAGGCTCATCAAACATTACATTATAAAAGCGTCGATGCACAGCCGTTATTCCCTCTACACCACCCGCCTCGGTAAGCAGTTCATTATCATATGGCTCTTCTTTATAAGCAGTACGATTCACTTGACGGCGATCCACTTGACTCATCGCTTGCGCCATAATTTCTGCAACATCAGCAAAAGCTGAATTCCAAGCCTGCTCTAACTCAGCAGTCAATAAATCACCATGATAATCTTTTAGAGCAAGCATTAGTGCTTGTTGCATAGTCTCAAAGTGTGAAAGCTGAGCACCATACTGCAAAATATGTCGCTCGCCCATTTTTTCAACAGAAGCAGCAATTTTCTCCAAATGCTGTACATTTTTTAAAGTACTTAACATATTAGAAAATTTTCTATTCAGGACAATCACATTTCCAGGAAAAACACGCTCCAATGAAATATCAAGATGGAATAACTCACGAAAGAAAATTTGCGATAAAGCATTGATATTATCACCTAATAACTCAATATTTTCTTTAACTAACAGGCGCTGCTCAAGAGACATAATAAACGATAAGTAAGTAAAAAAATTAATTTAGCCTTTCTTAGGGCGAAGAACTAAATCATTAGCAACAGTAAGACTGTTATTAGATGTGAGGCGTATGATATGACATTGAAACACTCAAGGATAAATGTGTTCTATTTTTTAAAAAAAGACTTTAAATAGCGCCCTAATGTTTTAGAGTTTTTATCAGGTTTTTCTACATCATCGACGATGACATTAATATAGCCCAATAAAAAACATACATTATAAAAATCAAATATATCAGCCAAAGGGAGCTTTAGCTGATCCGCTGTATCTAACAAATTAGTCTCTTGCTCACACATAAACTGGGAAATTCTATGGTATTTACTTAAAAAGCAAGCCTCATTCAGTTCAGCTGTTTTTTGTAAAATAAACGTTTGCTGTGTATTCTGCCCTGATAATAACTCACCCTGAGATAACTGAGTGATCGCGTAACTCAGTAAAGAAACAAAGCTTTTATGCCATTCCTTACCCTGAGCAGATACCTGCTTATTAAACTTTGCACGCGAAAGACTCTTAACACTCAATTTTTTAGGTGCAGCCAAGCAATACATCAGCAGCTCATCTTCAGATCCAAAAAAATGATATAAACCTTCTTCTGGTGCAAGATATAAAGAAGGGAGCTTATTAAGCGTTATCACTGTATATTTTTTATGTTCTCTTACCTGTAATAACACTCCGAAAAAAAAGTTTTTAACATCAAGATCATGATTTAAACGCACCGTTTTTTTCTGCACACTACTTGCTACATCAATTTCAAGCATTAAGTCTATTTTTTCTGCAAGCTCTATTTTCTTAACATCATCACTATTTAAAAATTCAATTTCAATAGGCTTTTGAATTTCTACCGCTGCAAGCACAGAATTTTCTTCAGGTTCTGAGACCTCTGCTTCAACAAGCTCTGAAGCCTCTGCTTCAACCGGCTCTGAGACCTCTGCTTCAACAGACTCTGAGACCTCTGCTTCAACAAGGCAAGCCCCGACCTGATTAAGCAAGCTTACCAATAATTTTAAGCTAGGTGGAGATTCCTCTCTTTTTTCTAAAAACCAATAATCTTGGTAGTCCGCAGGCAAGTCCTCACCGACAAGAATAAGTCGATAATCATCAAAATTCTGGTATGCAGCAATTAACTGCAGTGCATTTTCTCCATCTACATGGATCATCACCACATCACTCACCACACCTTCACTTTCATCAATGCTCCATGAGTGATCAAGAGCACGCTCTGCTAAGCCAAGTACCACAGAAATAAGAGCCGAAGGCGCTTCTTCAAAACCAGCACAATGAATGGTGTATTCAGCCATGTTACTTTCCTGTTAATAATCGCTGCCATAATTGATCTGGCAAACCATAATCTTTCATACGTTGCGCGACAGGATCAACAGCATACGGAATATCAATAAAGCTCATAATTCCTTCTTCTTGATCATAAACAGCGCACTGAGCTTCTATCTTACCATTTCTAGGCTGACCTACCGAACCCGGGCAAACTAAGAGCTGCTTATAATCAGATAAAACAATTTCTTTATCTGTTAAATGATGATCACGCCCTTTCTCATCTCGCGCATAAATACCTGGCATATGCGAATGCCCATGAAAACATAAAGATAAACCTTTGTCTTGCATATAATCCAAGTTATCCCCTGCCGTCATTACATACACATAACCATACAGAAAACTAGGATCCATAGGTGCTCCATGCACTGCGAACCAATCATCATTTTCAATAAATGAAGGTAAATATTTCAACCACTCACGCTGAGACTTATCTAGCTGTTCTATCGTCCAATCAATCACTAGTGCTGAACTACGAGAAAATCCTCGCTCCGTATTCGCCATAGCGGCGGCATGATCATGATTGCCCTTAATCACCTCGAAAGGGCTGTCTTGAATTTTTTCTATACAAACACTAGGGTCTGGACCATAACCCACAATATCGCCTAAAACAATACCCTGCTGAATACCCTCTTGTTTATAAAAATCTAAAACACAATCTAAGGCTGCTTCATTAGCATGAATATCAGCCATCACTGCAATAAAACGATTTTTTGACTGCTTTTTTGGAACAGGGTTAGAAGGCGCAGTAAGAGGCGTTGAAGTAGAACTAGGCTTTAGCACTGGCGATTGAGAAAGAACAGCCACCCATTCAGTGACGAGTGCTTGTTTTTCATCTGATGGCATAAATAGTGATTGTAACTGGGTACTTATAATCACTCGGCAGTGCGGGTCATGATAAATACCATCAATGACAGCGACCAAATGCTCTGCCACTTGACGAATAAAGGCAATATTCAACCAACTATAAGCACGCAAAAATACGCCTTGCATCACTGCGAAGGCAACAAAATTATCCCATGTGTAGTATTCATCATCTAAATAATAAACGGTATCTTGCGCATCAATCGCAAAATTAGATAAACCTTCATCTAATTTAAACCCCGTTTTCTTCGCGAGTTGAAAATATAATTGGAAAACAGCATCCATTATTTTTAGATAGCGAGCTTGCTCCTGCTCTGTTTCTGGCGCTGATTTTAATAATATATGCAAAGGCTGTAACCTTGGACAGATACTTCCCACAACCACTAAGTCACGCCCTTCCTCACACACAAGAAACCACGTTTTATGCGGATGATGAACGGCAATCTCTCGCTCTTTCTGCAAAATATCATTAACCCAGTATTTTGCCTTCTCATCATTTAAATCTAGCTCGGCACGAATCTTAACAACACTGTGCTCATTCACATAAATGCAGGTATCGGGTCGCCCCATAAAATCGCCACCGACCATTAACTGTTCTTTATCAGCACTTAAAAGCTCTGCAATATCACTCGCTTTATAGTGCTGCTGTGTATCATTGGAACCAATTAACTCTATTCTTGGCATACATCACTTAATAAGATAGGGACTACGATTATGACGAAATATTGCAATGCTTTTATACCTCACAAACTCTCTCAAATCTGTGAGGTATTAAACACAAAGAATGTTAAGCAAAGATTAAGGGCATAAAGGTGCTAGTTCATTCATACTATTACGTACTGCCGCCCAACCCATACCCAGATTCGTCGTTTGGCTAGTAATTAAGACCACAAGGTTATCTTCCTTACCTGTCACTGTCTTCATAAAGTGATAGGTTCTTTCTGTGGTCATTTGAATTTCTTTAATGGTTTTCTCTACAGGCTGCCCACGCTGCCCAGACAATAAAGACTCGACTGCACGTACATTTTTACCACGTAACATATCAACCGCTGCCGCTGCAACCGCTTCTAAATAAGATGACGTAAAGTACGGCACGTTATGAGCCGCTCCTAATAACAAGCCACTATTTAAATCAACCACTGCACACCCTAATGCGCCATCAACATCTGAAACAATTGTTTGTAATACATCATCTAACTTTGCCATGTTTTGCTCTCTCCAGTTTTATAAAAAAATAGTATAGTGCCATACAAAGGCTGATCACTTCAAGAGTATTCCTAAAAGAAAAACACACTCTGTAAATTAAGAGTATTCCAAAGTTGCCAGCAAAGTATCCAATAAGATAATAACATCATCCGCGACACGTGCATCCACATGTATCACAGGCCACGGATCCCCTCGTTCTTCTAAAGCTTGGTAATAATCATCAATAGTGGGTTGAGTCGCCTCATCAAAATGTGAAATACCAATAACAGCTGCACTTTTTTGCAAAAAAGCAGCATTTAAATTCAAAAAATAGTCCAGTTCAGCGAGTGGATCTGGATGTGTATTATCAATGAGAATAATGAGACCTAAAGCACCTTCCGTCAAAATATGGCACATAAAATCAAACCGCCGCTGTCCAGGTGTGCCATATAAGTACAACTTATCCCCACCGGCAAGTGTTAATTCTCCATAATCCATAGCAACCGTCGTTGTTTTTTTGCGCCGAACCACGCCACCTTCACTGGGTTTAGCCTCTGTTGAGACAGGATCAACCTCACTAATAGCCGCTATTGCTGTTGTTTTTCCTGCACCTACGCAGCCCGTAAAAACAAATTTAATTTTATTCGCTGTATCCATAAATTAATTAGATTTACTCTGTGCCAATCTATCACTAATTTTGGCAAATAAATTTTGTCGCTCACCACTCAACTGCTTATCAAACGCATCAACTTGCTCAGCTTGCTCAATAAGCCCCGTTGCATAACAGGCATTATAAAAACTATAAACCTGCTGCATAGAAAACCCTGTTTTGTCTTGTGCCACACTCAGCTCAACAGCATTACTTTGCATATAAGCTGCCAGCTTAATAAACGTGCGGCAACCTGGTATATTGATATCAGGCCAACGCTTTAAGCGCACAATATCTGACTCTTTATAACCTTTTCTTGGTCGCCCTGCGGAACAATGAAAGACACCGTACCAAATCAAATGATTTAAGGGCAATGCTTGCAGCCCTTTTAAGTGAATTGCTTGCTCTAACTCCACAACTGTCATTAAATTTGATAAAACCTTGTCACTAGAACAAAAATTCGTCAACTGCTCTAACTGACTCTGGCTATAATAAACTGTTTCTGCAAAGTTGATATATAAAATTTGCTTAGAAGATTTACCTTTTACTTCAAGTTCAAACTGGTAAATACCTGTTTTTTCACTAAGAATTCCCCCTATAAAACCGCATTCTAAATCATAATAGTCATAATCAATAGAATTTGTATCTTGAGTGCTTTGACTAGGCTCATCGACACTATCTACTATTTGGCTTTTAAGCTCTACAGGAGATGTGTTTTCTTGTTTTTCTTCAAAAGCTTGTACTTGGCTTTTAACATCCACAGTGGAAATATCATCTACAGCACTCTGTTTTTGCTCCATAAGGGCTGATAGCTCATTAAACAAAGCCAGCAATGAGCGCAAAGAAGGCAAAAACTCATGCCCCACTAACAACACATGACCAAAATCCTCATGCTCTGCACTATTAACATCACCTTCTAAAACATAAAAAACACACTGTTCAGCCGATAGCACTTGTAACTCAGGGTTATCGGCAAGCTCTTCTCTTAAGCCATGAAATAAAAGATAAAAATCTGCCGTCGATTCTACAATTCGCCAAGAAGCCTCCAACCGCCCCTCGGCAATAGCAAAGATTGACTCAAATTTTAATCTGTTTTCATCACTAAAACCAAATAGCTTTAAACTAATGTTTCCGTTATATAAATTATTCTCAGTCACATTAAATTCCTACGATAAAGACAAGTCACTACAAGTAAGGCTTTTAACTCATCAAACTCAGGCATACTCACCACAGTCAGTAAAGACTCCCCTCCATTTAAACAATTGGATTTTATTGTAACAAGATAAAATAGAGAAAGCGCGTAACTGGGTATATTTTTTATCTCTATCAACGACTAAACATAAAATATACTATGCCATATCCTGCAAACGCTGATAAATCCCCCCAAAACTGCCGTTACTCATCAATAAAAAATGGGTATTTGCAGAAATCTCCCGCTTTAATTCCCCCATAATTTCATCAATAGAGGTACAAAGCTTAATATTATTTGCCGTTTTTTGTAAGGATGATAAATCCCAATCTAAATTTTCAGGCTGATACACCAGGGCACGATCAGCAAGCAATAATGACCCCGCTAATTTATCTTGGTGAACCCCCATGCGCATCGTATTTGAACGAGGCTCTAATACAGCAATAATTTTTTCTTGCCCTACATGCTTACGCAAGCCTTCCAAAGTCATTTGAATGGCCGTTGGGTGATGTGCAAAATCATCATAGACAGTCACTCCGTCTATTTCTGCAATCACCTCCATACGCCTTTTAACATTTTTAAATTCTGCCAAGGCACGCAGCGCATCTCTTGGTAATATACCGATATGTTTTGCAGCAGCGATAGCAGCTATCGCATTATAAACATTGTGTAAACCTGTTAAGTGCCACTTTAAAACACCTTGCTGCTGCTGCTCAAATAAAACATTAAACTGACTGCCATCCTCTTCTAACAGCTCTGCCTGCCAGGTTGCCTCTTGGTTAATGGCTGTTTTCTGCACTGGAGTCCAACAGCCCATTTCTAAGGTATTTTTTAAATTTTCATCAACGGCTGGCGCTATAATCAAAGCTTCACTAGGTATGGTCCTAACAAAATGATGAAATTGACGTTGAATCGCCTGTAAATCATCAAAGATATCGGCATGGTCAAACTCTAAATTATTTAACACGCAAGTACGTGGGCGATAATGTACAAATTTTGAGCGTTTATCAAAAAAGGCGGAGTCGTATTCATCGGCTTCGATCACAAAAAAATTAGACCCTCCTAGACGCGCTGAAAGCCCAAAGTTCTTTGGAATTCCACCAATCAAAAAGCCAGGTTGAAAGCCTTGGAACTCAAGTATCCAAGCCAACATACTACTGGTTGTTGTTTTACCATGCGTCCCTGCAACCGCTAAAACCCACTTATCATATAAAACATAGTCAGCTAACCACTGCGGCCCAGACATATACTTTAAGCCTTGATTTAAAACCGCTTCTACCTCAGGATTTCCGCGTGATATGGCATTACCAATAATCACTAAATCAGGTTTCTCATGTAGGTTCTCTGCTGCATAGCCTGACATCAACTGAATACCCTGTTCCGCTAGTTGTGTACTCATCGGTGGATATACATTTTGATCTGAACCACTGACCGTATGCCCCAGCTCTCTTGCAATCAAAGCAAGCCCGCCCATAAACGTACCACAAATACCTAAAATATGGATATGCACAAAAATCTCCTGTTTAAAGTACTGAGTACTCAGCCAATGCTTACTATTGGGTAAAGGTTTGGGAATTAACTAAGTAGCCATGCACCACTAAAACTACCGCACTAACAATAACGCATGTTACGTCGAAAAAATATGACAAAAACTCTCTGGAATGATCAACTCTCGCCCATAAGAAACAAAAAAACCAGCATAATAGATACAAATCTCAAGAACGAAATCTGCTCGCCATTCAAGAATAGAATGGCACTTCATTAAGCACTATTTAAGGCAATAGCACCAAAACACCCAATCATGAGGAACGAGAATAATTAAACCCTCGCACCTAAATATAGGCACTCAATAACAACAAGTGCCTCTATTTATTTTTACATATACTCCTGCTATCCAGCGGTTGCCGCTGGCTTACTCTTACTTTTCTTATCAGCAAGCCCTTCTACATGCATCGCTTTTATAATGATTTTTAACTCTTTATGCTGTTGCTTAACGCCTCTTAAATCAGCTTCTAAGCTCGCAATACTCTCTGCAATATTCCCTTTAGACTCACTGATTTTACGCAGCATATTTAAACGGCTTTCAATTTGCTTCTTATGATCTTTAATTTGATGCATTAAAGGTGATAATACGCTATTACTCCATGTACTTGCATCTTTATGAGCATTACGCAATACCCCACGTGCTTTAGAGATCAGCGTGCTGTATAACTTTTTCACCACCACACTTTGCTCAGTCATAGTGGTTTTCCCACTTGAGCGAAAAAGCTCCCCTTCTTCAAAAATCTGCTCTAATTCAAATTGATACTGTTTAATAGAAAAAAGCTGTGGCTCAATTTCTTTAAAACCATACTCATCTCTGAACTTTTTATGAATCGCCTTGACTAAGCGCCTAGTCTCATTCGTTGTATCTACCGCATCTTGCAATAAATCACGCAGGTCATCAAACAACTTACGAATATTTTGTTTCATACCAAAAGTGGTTAAACTTTTAGACATATCTTCTTTGGTTTGATGAATAATGGTATCAATTTTCTCTTTAGCCAAAGAGTCCACTAACATTTTTGCCTGTATACCAAAAACACGGCGACTTGCCTGAAAATGCTCTACATTAGCCAAATAAGCATTTTGACGGTCGCGAGTTTCGGCCATCAATTTCCCTGTCATATCGGCATTTTCAAAATCTATTTTCTTAAATTCTTCTAGCTGTGCTAAAGAGTTTCTAAACTTTGTTTCTGTCAGGTTTAAAGACTCAGTCACTAAAAAACCAATATTACGTGAAACCGTTTCTTTTAAAATAGTCCGACGCTGAGACAAAATATCTTTAGATAAATAGTCTTCTAAGCCTTGTAAACGACTTTTTTCCAATAAGCCCTGATCATTTTTAATTTTAGCTAATAAGGCTTGTTTTGCAGAAACTGGGAAAAATAACTTTTCATTAATACCCAATATTTCAGCGGAAGTTTTAATTTGTGATTCAATAGAAGCTTCATACCCATCTTCTCCAGACAAGTCATCCCACATCGAATCAATTTTGTTCATCACCACGGCCAGCCCTTGCTTACCCGAACCACGCGCCACAGAAATATGACTACGCCACATTTCTAAATCACTTTTAGTCACTCCTGTATCAGCCGCTAACACAAAAATAATCGCTTGCGCACTCGGTAGCATATTTAAGGTTAATTCAGGCTCCGTTCCTAAGGCATTTAATCCTGGCGTATCTAAAATAGCCAAGCCTTCTTTAAGCAAGTCATGAGGAAAACTGATTAACGCATGTCGCCAACAAGGAATTTCTACCTCTTCGGCATCTAACAAACCTAACTCAGCCGCCTCACGCTCATTCCATAAGCCCAGCTTATCAGCCACCTGTTTAGGTACTTTTTTGACAGCCACTAAGGCTTGAAAGGCTTTTTGCATTTGCTCTGGAGAGTCACAATCCAAATCAATTTGTGTCCAGTGCTTAGGATCTTGCTTGAATTCAACTAAAGAAACATCAGCCATTCTTGTTTCTATTTTTAATAAGCGTATATAACTTCCCGCTGAATCATAAAATAGCTCCGTGGGACACATCGTCGTACGCCCTGGAGAAGAAGGCAGCAAGCGAACGCCACTTTCTGCAAAAAATAAGGAATTAATTAACTCAGTTTTGCCTCGAGAAAATTCTGCTGCAAAAGCTAAGGTAATTCGGTCATTACTTAAGCCATTAAGGACATTAAGAATCGTATCGGTACTTTGTGCATCACTTAACCTATAACGGTTACGCCATTCACGGTACATTTCAATTGCCTGAACGATATCTTCTCGCCATTCTGAATATTCATGTAACTGTTCTTTAAATTCCATACATCTCGCGCCTTATCACCGTATTGACAGTAACCGTCATTGATTGCCTATTGTGGATTAAAAAATCCAATCCAAACTACTTCTTTAACCTACGTGTAAGAATTGTAGACTAAAAATAAAAATGTGCTAAAAAAATTATATTTTACTTAGGGCTGTATTTAAAAATCAAATCCCAAACACCATGACCTAAACGCAACCCTCGTTGCTCAAACTTTGTTAAAGGTCTATAGTCAGGTCTAGGGCTATAAGCCTTATCAGCCGTTTGATTCACAAACTCTTCAGACTCTGATAAAACCTTTAATATATGTTCTGCATAATGCTGCCAATCTGTTGCTGCATGAAAGTAAGCTCCTTTTTCTAACTTAGTCGCAATAAGCTTAATAAAGCTAGGACGAACAATACGCCGTTTATGGTGCTTTCTTTTATGCCAAGGGTCTGGAAAAAACAAATGCACTGCAGACAAGCTATGTTCAGGGATGCAATTCTCTAACACCTCAATCGCATCGTGATAAAAAACTCTAACATTTTTTACCTCCAGCCGCTCTAATTGCGCTAACAAATTACCCACTCCAGGCTTATGAACTTCTATGCCAATATAGTCTTTATCAGGGTTTGCCAGTGCTGTTTTTACTAGACTTTCGCCATTCCCAAAACCGATCTCTAAGATAACAGTTGAGCGACGCCCAAAAACCTCGACTAAATCACACTTTTCTTCATTATTTAAACAATATTTGTCCCACAAAGAATCTAGGGCAAGCCTTTGCGCTGTGGTCATCCGTCCAATACGTCGAATAAAGCTTTTGATTCTGGGTGCTTCCTGCCCTTCAACTAACGCTGCCATAGAGTGCTACCCAATTAGACCGCTAAGAGGCGAGGAGGCTGAGGCAAAACGTTTTCTGGGCATACGCCCTGCTAAATAAGCCGCACGCCCCGCTAGAATACCTTGTTTCATTGCTGTCGCCATTAACACAGGCTTTTGTGCATCCGCAATCGCTGAATTCATTAACACGCCGTCACAGCCTAGTTCCATTGCAGCAGCAGCATCCGAAGCTGTACCGACCCCTGCATCAATTAAGATAGGCACCGTCGCATTTTCAATAATGGTTAATATATTATAAGGGTTACAAATACCTAAACCAGACCCAATAGGAGCCGCTAATGGCATCACAGCAACACAGCCAATGTCTTCTAAACGCTTAGCTACAATAGGGTCGTCATTGGTATAAACCATAACATCAAAGCCTTCTTTTACCAAAATTTCTGCGGATGCTAAGGTCTCAACAATATCAGGTAACAAGGTTTTTTGATCGGCAAGCACTTCTAATTTAACAAGTTTATGCCCGCCCAATAGCTCACGTGCTAGCCGGCAAGTACGTACCGCATCATCCGCCGTAAAACAACCTGCCGTATTCGGTAAAATAGTATATTTATCGGGAGAGATCACATCTAATAAATTAGGTTCATCTGGGTTTTGTCCTATATTGGTACGCCGAATCGCAACCGTCACAATTTCCGCACCACTCGCCTCTATGGCCTGTTGCGTCTCTTGCATATCTTTGTACTTACCAGTCCCCACTAATAAGCGCGACTGAAACTGCTGCCCAGCGAGTACAAAACTATCCTCTTGTCCACCCCCAATCGCCTGTACCACTTCCACTTGGTCTTCTGGCTGGACTTGGGTCTCTGCATATTGATTAAACGGTAAAATTTCTTTATTCAATTCAACGGCTATACGTTTATTCGTTAAACCTAGGTCTTCAACAATAGCAGCAATATTAATTTTCTCTGCATAGTGTTTCTGCTCACCATTTACATACACATTCATTCTTATTTTTCCTGTTAGTTTGCTACCGTTCTTCTTTTTTGTACTGCTAGCGCTAAATCCCTTAAGACTATGTCTGTATCTTCCCAGTTGATACACGCATCTGTAATACTTTGCCCATAAACCAGAGTTTCACCTTCAACAATATCTTGTCGCCCTGATTTTAAATGACTTTCAATCATAACACCCATAATACGCTGATCTCCCCCAGCAATTTGCTCTGCAACATCTTCAGCGACTAATAATTGACGCTGACACTGCTTCAAGCTATTAGCATGGCTTAAATCAATCATAATATTGGTTCTTAAATCGGCTCCTTCTAAACTACGCGCTACGTGCTCAACACTAACAGCATCATAGTTAGGCCCATCATTTCCACCACGCAAAATAATATGCGCATCTTCATTACCTGTGGTCGAAAAAATAGCAGAATGACCTGCACTGGTCACTGATAAGAAATGGTGCGGGCGCATCGCAGCATTGATCGCATCATTTGCAATCGCTGTCGTTCCATCGGTTGAGTTTTTAAAGCCTACGGGGCATGATAAGCCAGACGCTAACTCTCTGTGACATTGACTTTCTGTGGTGCGCGCTCCAATCGCTCCCCATGCAATAAGGTCAGAAATATACTGTGGTGTAATTAAATCTAAGTATTCAGTCGCTGCGGGGATTCCCATTGCATTTAACTCTAGCAATAACTTACGTGCAACCCCTAAGCCCTTATTAATATTAAAGCTATCATTTAAATCTGGATCATTAATCAAACCTTTCCAGCCCACCGTGGTACGAGGCTTTTCAAAATAAACACGCATAATAATATGCAAATCTTGTTTTAGCTCTTGTTTAAGTCCCTTTAATTTATTAGCATACTCAAGAGCAGCACTCGCATCGTGTATCGAACAAGGCCCGACAATCACCACTAAACGATCATCTTCACCGACTAAAATATCATGCACTGCATCGCGTGCCTCAGCGGTCGTCTTTGCTGTCGTTTCAGTAAGTGGCAGTTTTTCGTGAATAGCGACAGGTGCCATGACCTCTTTGGTTTCGCGAATTCTTAAATTATCGGTATTAAATTGACTTTGCATAAGCTATACGAAAACGATTATCACTATTAAATTAATTAACCGAATATTTTAACCTAAAATTCAAAACTAAGGAACAAGGATATTTACTCAATAAATCCTATACAAGCAAGTAAAATCTACTAACAACAAATAACGACTGAACCCTTCAGTGCGTTAATATCGTCTAAAAGCTCTTTACTGAGTCGCCCTAACTCAACAGAATAATGCTGCGACACCTGCTCCCCCGCACCAAATAACTGCATCACCTCTTCAATCAGTTGATGCATTTTCTGGTGTTTACTCACTAACATAGCAAACCCCGAAGCCTCTCCATAATATTCCTCTCCTTCAGTTCCTAGCCATTGCCCTAACTTGCACAATTGATTATCTGAAAAATAGTCAGGAATTAGCAAAGGATTTGCTTGCTCAATAGCATGACATACACGCGTAATAATTCGATGATGACTTAAAGATAATAAGCTTAATGAATAGCTTAAATCGGACTCAAAAGTATTTTCAATATTGCGCCATTGTGGTGGTATATCAAATTCAGCCAGCCATTGCGGTATCGCGGTGGCTGGCATAGCCCGTGAAATAGCATAGCCTTGCCCAAATTGATAACCCAAGCTAAGTAATAAAACTCCCACACGCACGGTCTCCACACCTTCTGCTATAGGCGTACGGCGAAAAGCATTTGCCAAGCCTAGAATACCTTCTAAAATCACCATATCATCAGAGTTTTCAGCAAGTCCCCGAATAAAACTTTGATCCACTTTTAAGGCTTGTACAGGTAAACGCTTTAAATAAGTAAGAGAAGAATAGCCTGTACCAAAATCATCCAAAGAAAACTGCACTCCCAAGGCAACACATTCTTTAATAATTTCACTGACCGAATCTATATCGTGCAAGGCAGAAGCCTCAGTTATTTCCAGCTCTAGCAAGCGTGCTGGTACATCAGAAAACTCAACTAATAAAGCCTTTAAGGCACTGACAAAGTCCGTTTGCTGTAATTGCATCGCATCCACATTCACACTGACACTTAATTCTATGCCTACGGCTAGCCAATCACGCATTTGCAATAAAGCTCGACGTAACACCCAATTTCCCACATCAACAATACGTTGCGAATGCTGTAGGCTACTTAAAAATTTATCAGGAGTCAGCAAGCCTTTCTCAGGATGTTGCCAACGAATTAAACCTTCTACGCCAATCACTTCACCTGTACGCATATTAACTTTAGGCTGATAAAGCAAGATAAACTCTTGTTTTTCTATAGCAAGTTCGACACTTTGCTGCAAAGTTCGCTCAGTAGTAAATTTTTTCTCTTCACCTAAATCAAAAAAGCTATATTGGTTTTTGCCATAATACTTTGCTCTATACATGGCTTGATCAGCATGACGTAACAATATATCAGCATCACTATTATCATCTGGATAAAGCGTGACACCAATACTGGCAGAAATACTGCCTACTTCCAATATGCAACCTTCTTCATAAAAAGAATAGGAACTGGAAATAATATCCAGAATACGCTGCAGGGCTTGTTCTAATTCTTCAATATGGGCTATATCTTGCATCAATAAAACAAATTCATCACCACCAATGCGCGACACAGTGTCATCCGCACGTACTGCCTCCTGCATACGTTGCGCTGCTTCTACCAGCACTTTATCCCCTATTTTATGGCCATAAGTATCATTCACAGGTTTAAACCCATCTAAATCTAGGTAACAAACAGCCAATAATTTACCACTACGTTTTGCTTTCGCAAGTGCAAGCTGTAATCTGTCTTGCAGTAATAAGCGATTAGGTAAGCGGGTCAATGCATCATGATAAGCAATAAATTCCAATTGTTTTTCATGTTCTTTTAGATAGGTTGTGTCATAAAAAACAGCCACATAATTTTGTAACGCGCCTTTATCATCATAAACTATATCAATACTTAAGCGTTCTGAATACAAGTCACCAGATTTGTTTCGATTCCAAACCTCGCCTTGCCAGTGACCTGTTTTTGTTAAAGTATCCCATAATTTTGTATAAAACTTAGCATCTTGCAGATCCGACTTAAACATACTTGGCGTACGGCCAATAATCTCTTCACGAGCATAACCTGTCAATCGCTCACAGGCTGGGTTAAGGTCAATAATACGGCTATCTTTATCACAGATAAAAATCCCTTCTTGAGAATTAGCGAAGACAGAGGCTGCAAGTCGCATTTGTTCTTGCGCAAATTTTCTCGCGCTAATATCTTCTGCAATCCCTTCAATAGCAATCACCTCACCCTGTTCATTATGCACGGGGTGAGTAGACACAAATAAAGTACGCAGATTCCCATCAGGGTGATTAAAAGAAAGTTCTAGTTGCTCAAAATCTGTCACGCCTTCCAACTGCCGCTGTAAAACTTCCATGCCTAGCTCTATAGAGCTAGGTAACCAATCCACAACTTCCCCCCAAGGCCGCCCGATAACCTCTTCTTTAGAAAGGTCGGCAATCTTTTCTACCGCATCACTGACATAAGTTAGCTCGCCTGTTAGACCTGTATGGCTAAAAATCACAAAATTATCACCAATCTCTTCCACTAAGCGTTGATATTTTATTTGACTTTGTTGTAGCACTAACTCGGTATTTTTTTGCTCCGTAATATCCGTCACAAAACCATGCCATAAAGTACCCCCATCTGCTTCACGCTCAGGAATGGCATTAGCATATAACCACCGCTCATTATTATTCTCAAAGCATACGCGATATTCCAGTTTCCAAGGTTCTAATAAATCGGCTGACTGCTGTATGCTTGTGCGCACTCTTTCCAAGTCATCGGGATGTATAATCGCAAACGCGGGGCTAGCATCTTGCCTGACCTCCTCAGCGCTTAAATGAAAAATAGTTTGAATTTTTTCGCTGGCATAAGGAATACAAGAGCTGCCATCTGGATTTATTCTAAACTGATACACCAAGCCTGGAACACGCGACGCAATTTTATTAAAGCGACCTACTAATTCATGCAGTTGTGCTTCTTTTTTAAGTCGCTCAGTCACATCTTGAACCATTGCCACAAAAACAGGCGGCTCATCATCCTGTAATTGTAAATGCGCTTCTACAGGGTAACGACTTCCATCTTTACGTTGGTGTTCAGTATTAAAGACTAATTCTTTTTCTGAACCATTTAATAAAGGCTGAATAAGTTCGGTCAGTACCTCTTCAGAAATAAGCGGCTTAATATCCA
>WTCM01000117.1 GCA_013138595.1 Methyloprofundus sp.
ATTAACTCAATAAACTCACTAAGATGCTGCTGCATAATATCCACAAGTTCAGGGTCAAAATGTGATCCACGCTTATCGACAATATAACTGACAGAATTCTCAGCCGTCCAAGCTTCTTTATAACACCTAGGGTGAGTAAGTGCATCAAACACATCGGCTAAAGCGACAATGCGCCCGTAGATATGAATGGCGTCTCCTTTTAGCTGTCGCGGATAACCTGTGCCATCCCACTTTTCGTGGTGTTCGTGTGCAATAATAGCCGCCGCTTGAATTAAATTTCGCGGCGAGCAATTTAATAATTGATAAGCATTAGTCGTATGCCCCTGCATAATCTTAAACTCTGCATCGGTATAAGCCCCTGGTTTATGCAAAATTTCATGCGGTACGGTCATCTTGCCAATATCATGCATGGGAGCCGCATGTAATAAAGTATCTTCATCTTTGCTATTTAAGCAAGGGTGATAATGCGCCAATAAAGCGGATAAATCCGCGACGCGTCGAATATGCTTCCCTGTTTCATCAGAAGCCGACTCCATAAAAGCACTTAACATACAGATCATCGATTGCTGGCCGCTTTCTAATTCCGTTAATAAACGTTGACGCTGATGTTTAAGCCTAGACTCTAATGAGATATTATTTTCTTGAAGTAACTGTTTCGCTTTAAACAGTTCGGTATGTGTTTTGACTCTAGCAAGCAGTTCATCCGCTTGAAAAGGTTTGTTAATATAATCAACCGCGCCTAATGCAAAACCTCGCGTGAGAGAGTCTACATCTGTTTTAGCGGTTAAAAAGATAATTGGAATATCTTTATATTGAGGGTCTGCTTTAAGGATTTGACAGACCTCAAAGCCATCTAGCTCTGGCATCATAATATCCAGCAAGATCAAATCAAACTGCGCAGGGGATTGTTGAATCAGCTGCAAGGCTTCTTTACCACTGCTTGCAAACGATAAATTGTAAAAATCTTCTTTCAAAATATTCATCGCGACTTGAATATTATCAACAATATCATCGACGACTAGAATATGTGTTTTGGTCGCATTGAAATTTTCCATGGTGCTCTCCTAAATGAGCTTTTTAGGATCTCCTATTATATGCCTAAAGTTTTTGTTTGTCCTTTTCAGTTGCCTTTTTCATTTTTTATGCGTAAGGCTGATATACTTCGATTGATACGGCGCATTGGTCACAGGTATCTACACAGCTTTTGGCGAACAAAAAAATAGCCTGTAGAATAAGTAGAGCGCAAGGTATGCCTTTTTAGCGATGCAAAGAAGCTGATTATTTTTCATATAAAATAACAGGGTTCTCTTCTAACTTTAGTGAGTCGCAAAAAGACGCTCAAGCTTTTCTACGAAAATCATTGAAGTTATATATTATTAAGGAATGTAGTATGCAGGAAATATTGATCGGTGCGAATAGCCAAACTCAGCTAATCATGGATGCGGCAATGGGCAATCGGCATGGCATGATCTCAGGGGCGACAGGCACAGGTAAAACCATTAGTTTGCAGATTTTAGCCGAGGGTTATTCGCGCCTAGGTGTTCCTGTTTTTATGGCCGATATTAAAGGTGATTTATCAGGCATTGCCAAAGCAGGCGCAGTCAATGAAAAAATAAAGCAGCGCGTGCAAGATGTAAGAATCGATAATTTCCAGCCACAAGCTAATCCCACTGTTTTTTGGGATGTCTTCGCGCGCAATGGACACCCTGCACGTACGACTATTTCAGAAATGGGGCCGTTATTACTCAGTCACTTATTAGAGCTGAATGATACTCAAACAGGCATCCTTTATAGTGGCTTTAAAATAGCCGATGATCAAGGTATGTTACTGCTGGATCTTAAAGATTTGCGTGCCATGCTAAGTTGGATGGGGAGTAATGCAAAAACATTAAGAATGGATTACGGCAATATTTCAGCGGCGAGTATTGGCGCTATTCAGCGACGTTTATTGATCTTAGAAGAGCAGGGGGCAAGTGATTTTTTTGGTGAGCCTGCGTTACAATTAGAAAATTTTTGTCAGACTGATGAATTTGGGCATGGGATTATCAGTGTCTTGGATGCGAGTGATTTATCCTCTAAGTCTCCACGTTTATATGCGGCTTTTTTATTATGGTTACTATCTGATTTATATGAAACTATGCCAGAAATAGGCGATGCAGATAAGCCTAAATTGGTCTTATTTTTTGATGAAGCACATTTATTATTTGACCGCGCGCCCCGTGTGTTAGTGGATAAAATTGAACAAATTGTGCGTTTGATACGTTCTAAAGGCGTAGGCATTTACTTTATTAGCCAAAGCCCCTTAGATATTCCAGAAGATGTACTAGGACAGTTAGGTTTAAAGATTCAACATGCCTTGCGTGCTTATACCCCTAAAGACCGTAAAGTGATTAAAGCGGTTGCGGATACTTTTCGTAGCAACCCTGAACTAGACACAGTACTGGCTATTAAAGAATTAAAAACAGGTGAGGCATTGGTTTCGGTGTTGAATAAGGATGGTAGCCCTACGCCTGTCGAGAGAATTTTAATACGTCCTCCTGAATCACAGATGGGGGCTTTAAGCCCTACGGAAAGGCAAGAAACCATACAAAACTCGCCTTATTATGGACATTATGAGCAAGTGATTGATAGGGAATCGGCTTATGAGTTATTGCGTCAAAGAGCGACGACAAAAATAGTCGTTGAGGGTTTGGGGGAGGCAACGACTAAACGCGGTAAACAGAGCAGTGTTGAAGAACTATTAAAAAGTGCCGCTCGTAGTTTTGGGAGTCAATTAGGTAAGCAAATTGTGCGCGGGGTGATGGGCGCATTATTTGCTAAGCGCTGATTAAACCTACTCACTTAAAAGCTGTACAAATATTTTAAATAGGGAGTCCAAAACGCGTTTTGGGCTAATTTCTGTTTAATATTAGCTGAATAAAATCATAACCTATTGGGAACTTATACAATGCTAGAAATGCTAGAGACAGACGTTAAACAAGCGGTTGCTTATCGTATATCAGGAAAAATTACCGCTGATGAAATGAATTTAGCGTTAAGCGCGATTAAAGAAAAAATAGCCCAATATGGTGAGGTTTTTTTATATCAAGAAGTCGCAGAATTTTCAGGCGTGGAGTTTACCGCAATTATTGCAAAATTCAATTTCTTTTTTGAAAATGGGATTGCACATATCAGTAAAGTTGCGGTTGTGACGAATGCACAATGGTTACATAAAATTATTGATATTGAAGATGATATTTTTAAAAAAATTGATATGCAGTGTTTTGATTTTAAAGATAAACAGCAGGCTATGGATTTTTTGCAGGCATCAATTTAAAATTGCGACTTTAAAAGGTCAAACGTAACGGGCAGGTGAGTCACTGTTATTAAGTTAAGAAATAAGTCAATAAAATCAAAATATTGAAAAATAAAATACACTGTAGGATGGGTAGAACGGAGTACCTGTCTTTTTAGGTACGCAGTGAAACCCATCAATCTAGCGTAAAATGATGGGTTTCACAAAAAGACGTTCTACCCATCCTACATCTAATGCATTGATTTTATTTTAAAAATTCCTTAACTTAATTGCCGTGGGTGAATACCCCACCTCTAGTTTTAAAGCTTACATACCAGTAGAAGAACTCGCCGCTGTATGAGAAAAGTCATCCCAGTTGATAAAAGAACCTTGTACAGGAACACCACCTGTCACGACTTCTCTTTTAGTCTTTTTAAGCTTATGTAAATCAATTTCAAAAAAGACCCCATTATCACTCGCAAAAGCATAGTAATACATGCTATCAGGGCTTACGTAGTTAGTATGTGATTGTAAAATCTCACCATTTTGCTGTACTCCACTGACTGTAATATCTTTAATTTTAGTATGTGTCGCAGTGTTAATAACGGTGACAAAGGTATCTTTATGATTGGTCACAATGGCTAAATCTTTAGCAGAGACAAAGCGTGTATGACCTGTGCCTAAACCTGTTTCAATCGTGGTCACAATTTCTTTAGACACACTGTCTACAACAAATAAGTGACCTTCTGTAGAACCTACATAAATATGCTGTCCATCAGGATGAAAGTCCGCATGATGTGCACCCATTTCAGCGGCATCACCGGGTAAGTCAATTTTATCTTCAAAAATTAATTGATCGTTTCCTGTTAAACGCAGTTTTAAAATAGCGGGTTGTATTGCCCCTTCTGTTTCATCCGCTGCTTGCTTACCTTCTGATAAAGCGTAAAAAGTACGTTTTTCATATCTAGGTAACTTAGAGGTATTGCGGCTTAAAATATGATGTACTGAAGTCGGTGTATTTAAGGTATCTAACTGGGTTAATTCCCAACTGTAATCTAAGCTTTCAGGGTCTTGAACTTTGTCTATTCCCCATAATTGAATTAAACGTCTAGCACGATCAATTACTACAAATCTATCTTTGCTTAACCAAGCAGGGTGACCAGAAGCATTACCACCACCGTAGTCGCTGTACAATGGTGCACCTTGCTCTTCTATTGTGACCGCAGCAACTGAATCATTCATCACATCAATCACACTGGTAATGGGCTGATCGGCACCTGCCACAATCGCTAGTCCTAACCTTGAGTTAAACGACTCGCCTGAACGTGGTTTATGCGTCAGAGGAATTAAGCCAATGTTTTCTAATGTTTCAGCATCAATCACATCCATAGAAAAAGAGCCACGCGTAATCGCATACACTTTATCTAAATAACCTGCACGATCGACAGGGTAAGGTGTTAAGCCTTCAGTCGGCACTTTTGCTATCAGTTGCATTCTTTTAACATCAATAACTACCACATTATTATCTTTTTTATCACCATAGAAAGCACGTAATTCATAGTTTGCATTCGATTTTCCTGCTTGAGCGATACTAGAAAAAGACCCTGCAAGTAGCACGGATAAAGCAACTGATTTATAAAAATTTGGTTTCATAAAATTCCCTATTAATATTAACGTTAAAATATCTTCTAACAAGTGACTTAAATAAATAAGTGAACCTTGTTTTGTTTTGCTTATTAGCACTTGTAGTTTTGCTAATAATTGAGATATAGTTTAAATAGCAGGCGTTTCTAAGCTATTTCTATTTCCATACAATTTGTAACAACATGTAACCCGAAAGAAGGATTGAACATGGACAGTCATACTAAGCAAAATATATTAGTCGTCGATGACGATATAGAATTATGTAATTTATTAAGTCAATATCTACAAAAACAGGGCTTTTCTGTGGATACGGTAGAGGATGGTAAGGCGCTAGATAGTTACTTACAAGGTGCGACTCCCCAACTTATTATTCTTGATTTAATGCTGCCAGGAGAGGATGGCTTGAGTATTGCAAAGCGCTTAAAGAGCAAAGCAGAGACACCTATTATTATGCTGTCGGCATGCGGAGAAGAAGTGGATCGTATTATTGGTTTAGAGGTAGGGGCGGATGATTATTTAGCTAAGCCGTTTAGCCCACGTGAGTTATTAGCACGCATTCGCTCGGTTTTGCGTCGCTATAGTTTAGTAGGTAAGACCACCTCTGAGCAAACCGTACATATTTACCAGTTTGGCGACTATGTATTGGATACTATTAGTCAAAGGCTACGCTTAGACGAAACAGATATACTCTTAACCAGTGGTGAATTTTCTTTATTGAAAATATTTTTAGAAAATCCAAATCAAGTACTGAGTAGAGATGTTTTACTTGATAAACTAAAAGGCTACGGTTGCGCGCCTTTTGACCGCAGTATTGATGTACGTATTATGCGCCTACGGCAAAAGATTGAAGTAGACACCACCTCGCCTAAATTTATTCAAACGGCGTGGGGAGAGGGCTATCGCTTTGTAATGAGCCCATCAGCCTGATGAGCCGCATTAAAAAACCTCAAGCCTTATCGCTTACTACTAGCTTAACACTTGCCTTAGGGCTGGTTGTTTATACCGCTTTATCTATGGTACTGGTGTTTTACTTTGTACTATTTCCTATGGCAACTCGTGCAGCAGATGATATGGCGGCTTTTATTAGTGTTGTCGCCGACTCCTGGGGGCACCTGAATGCTCAGGAACGTATAGAGCTGACACAGCACCTAGCCGAAGATCATCAGCTTTTTCTCCGTACTGATCCAGTGAAACTTACGAGTATTAAAGAGTTTTACCCCTTTATTCCTAGGCTGGAAAAATCATTATTACTACATGCTAAACAGCCTATTGTGGTGCAGCAAGACCTAGAAAAAGCAAGTTGTTTTTGGGTTGAGATCGTTAAAGCTAATCAAGTGTTACGCTTTGGGTTTTTTCATGACCGTATTGGTCCAAAACCACCAAAAGCAATACTTGGAATTATCGCTTTAGCTATTTTGCTAATTTTAATTATCACCATGATATTAGTGAGGCGCATTACCAGCCCCATTAAAAAGCTCTCTGTTGCCGCTGAAAAATTAGGTCATGGGCACTTTTCCGTACGTATGCCTAAAACAGGCTTAACCGAGCTAGATTCCTTGGGCGATAGCTTTAATCGCATGGCGGAAGAACTCGCGCAACTAATGTCTAACAGAGCAATACTTTTTGGTGGGGTCTCCCATGACTTACGTACCCCGATTACACGCATGCAATTAGCCGCTGAATTATTAGAAGATGATTTGAATGCGCACTTAATTACAGGGCTAAGAAATGACCTGAATGAAATGGAACACTTAATTCAGCAATCGATGGAGCTGGTTAAGGGCTTAGATAAAAAACAGCCTGTAGCGACCGATGTAGATCAATTGTTTGCTTCTATTGTGCTGGATTATCAGCGTCAAAATAAACAGATTAACTGGCATTTGAATGAATCGGGCATCTGCAAAATAGAAGCGGGGACATTACGTCGTGTACTGATTAATTTACTGGATAATGCATTTCGTTACAGCGAAGATCAGAGTGTTGATTTATCCTGTATTAAGCAAGGTAAAAACTTGATTATTCGTATTAATGACCAAGGAGTGGGAATCCCTAAAGAGCAGTTAGAAGCCGTTTTTCAGCCTTTTTTTCGTTTAGATAGTTCACGTAATAAAAAAACAGGCGGTAGTGGTTTAGGCTTAGCCATCGTACGTCAATTATGCGATGCCCAGGAATGGAAAGTGGGTTTATTTCCAGGCAAAGTGAATGGGCTAGAGGCTTGTTTGATTATTCCGACGAGTTAATCAGCCCATAAGGTACGTGGTGCGGTATTTTACACAAATCGTAGGGTATCGCATCGCGTACCCATTTATCCATTGTATTAAAACTTCCCTCCCGACTCATACTCAGCGAGACGGGGTATTCACCCCGTTTCAAACGTTTAAACTTAAAGCACCACTCGCATTTTTTCTACATCCCCAGATAATAGCTATAATAAATTTGCACAACGGTTAGCTAAAAGCTAAGATTGCAAAACCAAGTATTATATAGAGTCTAAGGGGCAATAATGAATACATTTAACAAATTAATCGGTCATACATTTTTAGGCTTCATGTTATCAGGTGCGGCAATTGCAGCGCCTGATATCGCAGCAGGCAAAGAAGGCGCAGGCATGTGTTTTAGTTGTCATGGCGCAGAAGGTAATAGCAAAAGGTCTAACTTTCCCAGTTTAGCAGGGCAGAAGCCCGCTTACCTTGTCAATCAACTACGTGCTTTTCGCGACGGTCAGCGTAAAAATGGCATGATGCAAAATATGACCTCTAAATTATCCAATGCAGATATTAATAATCTAGCCGCTTATTTTGCTTCTTTAGACTATAAAAGTGTCGGTGGCGATAGTGCCGCCGCTGAAATAGGTAAGTCTAAAGCGAATATGTGTTTTGGTTGTCATGGTATGGGGGCCATTGGGACAGGTGTGACACCGCGTCTAGCAGGGCAACATCCTGCATATTTAAATAGACAACTACATGCTTTTAAAGATGGCTCTCGTGATAATGGTCCCATGCGTGGTATTGCGGGCATGTTATCCGATGAAGATATTAATGCCGTGACTGAATATATGGGCAGCTTAAAGTAGCTCTAAATTTAGGAATATGGAGGCATGATTAATCGTAGGGTACGCACCGCGTACGTTAAGCTACACTCTGTGACAGAAGGGTACGCGATGCGATACCCTACGTTTTATCGTAATGATAAAACCTACGCTCAGATATTGTACAATACCGCTTATCTATTCGCTGTCCCACTGATTTTTATACCATGTCCAATACATCAAGTTCGATGCAACACCGCTCTTCCTTAATTGTACTTTTCGCAGGAACGCTGTTCGCAAGTGCTTCACTGATGTTTGTACTGCAGCCTCTCTTCGGTAAACTCATGCTGCCCCTACTAGGAGGCTCGCCTGCCGTCTGGAATACCTGTATGGTGTTTTATCAGATGCTATTATTTTTAGGCTATTTATACGCACATTTTTTATCCACCCGCCTAGACTATAAACGCCAAGTCCAAATTCATGCGGGCATTATCCTGATTAGTCTGATTGCACTTCCCGTTGCCTTGCCTGATAATATGATTCCTCCTACCGATGGTAATCCTACACTATGGCTGGTTTGGACACTGTTTATTTCGATTGGGCTGCCTTTTTTCGTGGTCTCTACCACCTCTCCTTTAATACAGAAATGGTTTTCACATGTGGGGCATCATACTAGTCATGACCCTTATTATTTGTATGCCGCGAGTAATATCGGCAGCTTACTCGCCTTATTAAGCTACCCTTTTATTATTGAACCTAATTTTGGCTTAGCCACACAAAGAATGACCTGGAGTATTGGCTATATTGGCTTGCTCGCTTTAATTGCAGGCTGTGGCTGGATGTTTATGCGCAATTATCAAGTGGCAGAAGTGGCAAGTGATGCTGAATTAGAAGTCGCAGAAGAGCCAGATAATGAACCATCTACACTGACTAAACTCCATTGGCTAGCCTTGGCTTTTGTACCCTCTAGTTTATTATTAGGGCTAACTAACTTTGTCAGCACCGATATAGCCGCTGTGCCTTTATTGTGGATTATTCCACTCACCTTGTATTTATTCTCTTTTGTACTGGTGTTTTCTCGTTGGGCAGATGTGATTCACCGTTACTCGTTGATTTTACAGCCTATCGTTTTACTGCCTTTTATCGCGTATTCCTTTATTAATCCTGCAATACTGCCTTATTGGTTGGATTTAAGTTTACATCTAGCCGCCTTTTTTCTTGCTGTCATGGTCTGTCATGGCGAACTCGCAAGGAACCGTCCGCATACCGCTTATTTAACCTTGTTCTACTTAATTATGTCGTTTGCAGGCATGTTGGGTGGGATGTTTAATACCTTTGTTGCACCGTTTATTTTTCAAGGTATTTACGAATATCCGCTGATGATTGTTGCGGCTTTATTACTACGACCAGCAGTCAAGGTAGAATTGAATCAGCAATATAAAGAGTGGGGCATACAAGCGATTTTCCCTGTTGCATTGTTTATTCTAGGCTTGACTATCTATTTTTCTGTCAGCGAGTTAGGCGGCTATATGGATAATATCGGGACGGCTTTAATTATGTTGTCAGGTTTGACTTATGCTTTTCGTAAACAAGCCGTTAGCTTAGCTTTACTCACAGGGGTGATTATCTTTTTTATTATGGGGCTGCGTGCCACCATGTCGAATACCATTTATCAAGAACGTACGTTTTTTGGCGTGTTATCGGTGCGCAATAGCGTGTTATTAAATGAACAAGGTAAACCTGAGAAATATAAAGAGATTTTCCATGGCACGACCAAGCATGGCGCACAAAGATTCGCTAAAGGCTTTGAAACAGAGCCTCTGACCTATTACAGTCGCCCAGGGCCTATGGGGCAGTTATTTAAAGAATTTGATGCGGTGAATGAACAATGGAAAGTTGCGGCTGTGGGTTTAGGTGCAGGCGCACTTGCTTGTTATGCCAAGCCACAACAAGCATGGACATTTTATGAGATTGACCCTGTGATGGTAGAGATTGCGCAGAACCCGCAATACTTTAGCTATTTACAGCGTTGTACGCCGAAAGCCGATATGGTGGTGGGGGATGCGCGTTTATCTTTGCTTGCTGAACCTGATCAAAAATTTGATTTATTAATGATTGATGCCTTTAGCTCAGATTCTGTGCCTATGCATTTACTGACGCAAGAAGCGATACAGTTATATTTTAGTAAGCTCAGTCAAAATGGCATATTGGCTTTTCATATTACTAATCGCCATTTAGATTTGAAAAAGGTCTTAGCGAATCATGCCAAAGAGCTTAAGTATGCGGCTTTAATTCAGCAATTTAAGCCGAAGCAAGCACAGCCTTTAGTGGTCGCAACCGATTGGTTTGTATTCGCTAGAGACGAAGCGAGTCTTGCGCCTTTGTATAAGCAGGGTTTAGGGAAATGGCAAAAGCCAGCGTTATATTTTGGTATGCAGCCGTGGACGGATGATTTTAGTAATATCTTTAGTATTTGGAAGTAAATGTGGGGAAGGAGGTTAAAGGCTTGCTCTATTATTAAACGTTATGAGCGGGGTGAATACCCCGCCCAGCTTTGTGTCCTCACGGCAATGAAGTTAAGCAATAATTCAATGTTAAACCATGTGTTATAGCGTAGGTTGGGTAAGATTTTTTATGGCGAAGCATTAAAAAACGTCATCCGACAGGGTGGGTTATTCAGAGTGTCGGATTTCCTTATCTGCGCTGCGCTAGATAAGCTCATTCAACCTACGTGTAATACCAATCCCAATATATTTAAATACAATCTCGTCATTTCTGCATGCTTTTAGCAGGAACCTATGTTTAGCGTAGATTCCCGATAAGCAGACTTCGGGAGTGACGGTGTTAAAGTCATTAATTATTGGGATTACATCGCGCTCACATCACTAATAACTTGTGATGAGGCTAATTCCAGCCCTAATTTATAACACTCACTAGCGCGTGCTTGATCGCCTTCTTCGGCTAAGAAATTACCTAGTACACGATAAGCTTCAACGGTGGGTTCAAGGCTAATGCTCTTGGCAAGATACTTTTTCGCTTTTTCAGAAAAACCACATTTAACCGAAATTTTACCTAAGACACGTAATAAAATAGCATCTTCACCGTGCTTTAATAACCACTTTTCAGCCATTTCTAATTGCCCTCTAAAGTCGATAGATTGTACACTGCCGAATAATGATAATAAGGTCATGTCCCATCTTTTATTCAATGAGGCGGCTAAGTCTTTTTCAATTTTTGCCCCTGCATTTGCCTCAATCATCGCGGCATAATAAATGGCGGGGATACCTGGCATCACTTTGACATGATCAGGAATCTGCTTCCAAAGTGCTTGAACTTCTTTAGCATCGCCTAATTCTGCTGCTTGCTTTAATAATTCACTAAAAGCATCAACTTCAAGTAGTTTAATATCGGCTTCTATAAAGACTTTATTGGCATGTAAATCAGGGAGTAGTTTACGTATTGCTTTCCAGTCTCCAAGCTGTTTATAAGTTTGATGTAACATCTTTAAAACACTGGCATGGGTTGAATCCATGGTTTGTAATTTGGTCAGTGTTTCTAAAGCCTTATCAAACTGATCTTGGGATAAATGCAATTCAGCTTGAGTAAGCCCTACCGCAACCTCAGAGCCTGGCGCACCTTGTATCGCTTGTTGCAGGTATTCATCTCTTTTGTCCATTGCGTTACGTGAGTTTGCCGCACGCGCTGCTGTCAAATAGTGAATCAACGGCGCACCACTATTAGACGCATGTTTAATAAGGGTGCTCTCAGCACGTTCCCAATTGCCTTCAGCGGCATCTACTAAGCCAGAAATTAAAGCTTCTTGTGAACGGTCAAATTTAACCGACTTGCCACGGTTGCGCATTTTTCCAGGGATTCTAAGTAACCAACCTAAACCTCTAAATAAGAAATAAAGCAGTGCAAAGCCCAGAATTAAACCGATCAAAAAAACCAGCAAGGAGGTTTCTAAAGACCAGTGACCAATGCCAATTAAGACATAACCTGGATCATCATATTGACTCATCCAGTCATGCACAAAAAAAGCAAAAATGACGGCTGTTAATAAGGTAATTAGAAAGAATATAAAATTTTTCATCAGCAACTCCCTTTTATAATTCAGGCTGTGTTAGCGGCTCTGACTTAACATCATCAGCAATTGCGGGTTGCTCTGTCGTTGCTGGGCTAGGTGATGGCGATAAAGCCTTATCAGTTTCGATTCTAAGTTTAGAGATATTTCTGAGCATTTTTAAAGACTGACTAATATCAGGAAAATTACTACGAATTTTAATGCCTTGTAAGCGTTTAAGTTCTTTAGAAAACCCTTTGCTTGCACTGTCTGTACTAAAGTTTTTCTTTAACCATTGCAAAGTATCCTCTAGCCCCACTTGGTATAAAGCATCGTCATGTTGCACTAAGGCAAGCTTTACAATCACTAATTTAGTGCTTAACTGCTCAGTAATAAAGACTTTCTGCTCAGGTGAAATTATAGAAGTGACAGGCTGATCTAAACGTTTAATGGTCAATATGCCTTCAATTTCTATTAAAGCTTCATCCAGTGCATCATTTAAGTCATTAGTGGACTTAGAGTCACCTTTATCGTAGCGCTTGCCTGAATAGGGAAGTAAGACATTAAGTTTAGTCACATCTTCTTCCAGTACTTCAATGCTGGAATAAATACCCACAACATCGGCAACATCGACTTTCTTAACGGCAGCAATTTCTTTCGCTATTTGTCCGCGTACTTTAAATGCGGCGGTATCACCACTTTCACGTAATCTTGCATCCGCTGCTTTAAGGGCTTCTAAGGTAGTCGGTACATCACCGATTAAATGTAAACGACGACTTGCAACACTGAGTAAATATTCAGCATCCGCGACTAACCAATCACCTCGTGTTTTGCCTAATTGGCGTTGGATACGTTGGATAGATTCTTTCAAACGCTCAGAAGTAGTATCTAGGCGTTCGTTATGTAATACGGTTTGTTGGTTTAATTTATGTTCGTAGTTGGTTTCTTTACTACCGACTTCTGAACTTAAACTAGAGAGTTGACTTTGAATGGCTGCCAATTGCTCTTGATAGCCAGAAATCTGTCGCGTTAACTCTTGCATTTGCTGGGTATCTTTATTAAGTTCTCCACCTAGGTCTTGCTGCTTATCGCGTAACTGTTGTAAGAGTAAAAAACCTGCGCCTGCTAAACCTAAAATGATCAAGATGATCACTGCGCCAAACCAAGCGCCATTTTTAGATTTTTTTTCTGCTGCTGCAGGTGGTATTGTTTGTTTTTCTTGTTCTTCAACTACTTCAGCCACATTCTTCCCCATTCAGTATTGCGTTTATCATCGCTTTATCAGATGCTTGCTCAGCAACAATAATTTTTTTAAAGCCCATTTTTTGTGCTATTTTCTGTACTCGCTGACTAATCACAATCAGCGGCACTGCTAGCATTTTTTGTTGTAATTCTTGTTTTGCTAACATTATTAGCAAATTATTTAATGCATCACCGCTATAAATCACAATCGCAGCGAGTGATTCGTTTAATAAGTCCTCGGCAATTTGCACAGTCTCTTGTTTTGGTATCGTGCGCTGATAAACTTCTAGATAATCCACCTGCGCACCACGCGCGCGCAAAGTCTCTGCGAGTAGTTCTCTACCGCCTTTACCGCGTACAATTAAACAAGATTGCCCTTGCAACTGCTGTAATTCTGCTATTTTCAAAACCGCTTCACTATTAAAGCCTGCTGCTGGCGATAAGACCTTATGAACACCCTGTTCAGAAAGTGCGTTTAAGGTTGCCTTGCCCACAGCAACACAGACAGTGGCACGTAAAACCTCGGTTTTTCCTTGCATTTTTTCCAGTAAAAAATGAACCGCATTAGCACTGATAAAAAACAAGAATTGATACTGTTCTAGTATTTGTATACGTTGTTGATCTAATCTTGATAACTCTGTTGCGAGTATCTCAATCACTGGAAAACGTACTGCTTGCCAGCCTTGCTGCTCTATTAAGTGGCAAAGCGGTGCGGCTTGGTGTGCAGGGCGTGTGACTAATATTTTTTTAGACATCTACGCCCCACAACGAAGCCATATTTAGCGATACAGTTCTTTTAAAACATCACCTGCGCCATTAGCCAATAATTCATCAGCAATTTCAAAGCCTATTTGTTCTGCTTGTTCGACAGAACCTGTTCTTTGCGCTCGGTACATAACGCTACCATCAGGTTTGCCCACTAAGCCGCGCATAAATAACTGCCCATCTTGCTGTAGTTCTGCAAAGCCCGCAATAGGCACTTGGCAACCCCCTTGTAAGCGTTCATTCATGGCCCTTTCCGCACGGACTCGAATGGTGCTTTCAATGTCGTGTAAAGGCGTGAGTAATTGATTGATTTCCTCATCATCAATACGACATTCAATGCCTACCGCTCCCTGACCAATTGCAGGTAAACTGATGTCAGTGCTTAATGATTGCGTAATTCTATGCGTAAAACCTAAGCGTTTTAAGCCAGCTGATGCGAGAATAATCGCATCATACTCACCGGCATCTAATTTTGCTAAACGGGTATTCACATTACCGCGTAAAGATAAAATTTGCATATTCGGGTAGTGCTCTGCAATTTGGCATTCTCTACGTAAGCTTGAAGTCCCAATTTTTGCATTTTCAGGTAACTCATCCAAACTTTTATAATGATTGGAGACAAAGGCATCACTAGGATCTTCGCGCGGTAAAATCACGGCTAAGTGTAAACCTTCAGGAATTTCAACAGGGACATCTTTCATTGAATGTACCGCAATATCCGCCGCACCATCGAGCATACCTTGCTCTAACTCTTTTACAAATAAACCTTTTCCGCCAATTTTAGCTAAAGGGGCATCAAGGATTTTATCCCCTTGTGTCACCATTTTGACGAGTTCTGTTTTAATTCCTGGATGGGCTTGCTGTAATCGCTCTGCGACATATTCAGCCTGCCATAATGCCAAAGGGCTTTGTCGTGTTGCAATTTTTATAATTCGCTGAGTCACTAATT
Source organism: Methyloprofundus sp. (assembly GCA_013138595.1). GTDB lineage: Bacteria > Pseudomonadota > Gammaproteobacteria > Methylococcales > Methylomonadaceae > Methyloprofundus. The sequence goes on from WTCM01000117.1 coordinate 14,966, forward strand.
TACCTAGTTTTCGTTTGTCATATCTTGACTATTGTACCTTTTTTAGCCCTATAGTGAACCCCATCACCCTTTTCTAAGGTGATGAGTTTTACTTCTAGCTCTGATGAATTGTAAAAAATACCTTACTCATCCGGCATCCCTAAGCGTAAACCAGCAACCTTATTGGCATTTAAAAAATCACTGACTTGCATGCGTTTTTTTCCTGGCATTTGAATTTCTAATAAACGTAATATACCTGCTCCCGTGACCACATCGATATGTTTGCTATCCTCTAAAATCGTCCCTACTGGCGCATCACTTTTAATAGCAAGTGCTTCGGCTTGCCAGATGCGCATGACTTTATCGCCAAGCTTCGTTTGGGCAACAGGCCAAGCATTTAAACCGCGAACTTGACGCGCTAGCTCAAGCGCAGTGTGTGCCCAATCGAGTTCAGATTCACTTTTATCAAGTTTGTGCGCATAAGTCACTAGTGCCTCATCTTGTATTTCGGGCTTTAATTCACCTGCTTGCAGCAGCTCTAAAGTTTTACGCAAGCCTTCAGCGCCCAGCATCATCATACGATCATGCAGTTCTGTTGCCGTTTCTTGCTCGCCTATGCGACAGACTGTTTTATGTAGCATATCGCCTGCATCCAGTTTTTTGATCACATTCATAATGGTCACCCCGGTTTCTTTATCGCCCGCCATAATGGCACGGTTAATAGGCGCCGCTCCGCGCCAGCGTGGTAATAGGGAGCCATGAATATTAATACAGCCTTGTTTGGGAATATCCAGTACTTCTTGAGTCAAAATTAAACCATAAGCTACCACCACCATTAAATCTGCATCTAAGGCTTTTAATTGTGCGACATCGTCTATTTCTTTCAAGTGGGCGGGCTGCAAAACAGGGATGCCTGCGCTTAGTGCTAGCGTTTTAACAGGGCCTGCCTGTAGTCTTCGACCGCGCCCTGATGGGCGGTCAGGCTGAGTATAAACAGCGACGACCTCATGTTCAGAGTCTAATAAGACTTGTAAGGCGGGGACTGCAAAGTCGGGCGTTCCTGCAAAAATAATTTTCATCGCTTTATTTATCTCGCTTCTGCTGTTTTAACATTTTCTTTTTAATGCGTTGACGCTTTAATGAAGATAAATAATCAACAAATAATTTTCCTTGCAGGTGATCCATTTCATGCTGAATACAGACCGCTAATAAACCATCCGCTTCCATTTCAAAAGGCTTACCCTTTTTATCTAATGCAGAGACTTTAATTTTTTCCGCACGTTTAATCGGCTCAAATACACCAGGCACCGATAAGCAGCCTTCATCAGATTCTTCTTCACCCGATTGCTCAATGATTTTAGGATTAATAAAACACAGCGGATCATCTTTTTCTTCGCTAATATCAATGGTAATAATACGTTGATGCACATTCACTTGAGTCGCCGCTAAGCCCACGCCATGCTCTTCATACATGGTCTCAAACATATCCCCTACAAAACTCGTAATTTTAGGATTTACTTCACTAACTTCTTTCGCGACTTTGCGCAAACGAGGGTCAGGAAACTCAATAACTGACAAAATACTCACTAAACTCTCCACACTTTTATAATTTATGACTGGAATTCTATCTGAAATCATCTAAACTTTATACTTAAGCAAGTTTAGTGCGGCAGTTTATTTATCAAAAATAAATAGACAGCGAGTACTAAGCCACTCTTTTTTTTGATAGATTGGAATAAAAACATGGCTTCTAAAGCAATTATCGGACTGATTATTTTCCTCGCTCTTAGTCTTTCCAGCGTAGCAAGTGCCGTTACATTAAGCGCCAACCCGCCTGCACAATATACGGTGGTTAAAGGGGATACACTTTGGGATATATCGGCAAAATTCTTACATAACCCTTGGGAATGGCCGCAAGTATGGAAACATAATAACCATATTCAAAACCCACACCTTATTTATCCGGGAGATGTTATTTCATTATGTTTAGTCGGGGGCGAAACAATGCTCTGTGTTGATAGTAATATGAATGCGTACGATAGTGCGAATAATTCACGCACCTTATACCCGCACATGCGTCCCCAAGATACTAGTGAGGCGATTGCAATGATCCCTGTTGAAGATATTACACCTTATCTTAACTCGCCTAAAGTAGTTGACCAGCATGACTTAGAAAATGCGCCTTATATTGTCGATTTTGCAGCGGAGCATATTATAGCGGGGGCGGGAGATGAAATTTTTGTACGTTCAATTCTAAAAGCAGACTCTTTATCTTACACCACCTACCGTCCAGGTTTAACCTATGAAGATCCTGATACGGGTGAGATTTTAGGTTATGAAGCCCTATTTATTGCGGATAATATTATTCTCGAAATAGGTGATCCTGCCACACTGCGTATTATTACCACTAAAAGAGAAGTGCGCCGCGGCGACCGTTTAATGACTACTTCTGAAGATCATGCAGTGATGAACTTCTTCCCTAAGCCACCCACTATGAAAATTGATGCGGCTATTATTAGTGTGCTTGGCGGTGTGTCTCAAATAGGTCAGTATGACATTATTGTTTTAAGCAAAGGAAAACAAGATAACTTGGAAATAGGTCATATTCTAAGCATTAAACAAACAGGTAAGCTCATCGCCGACCCTTTCCATAAAAATAAAAATGAACTGGTGAAATTACCGAATAGAGAGGCGGGTATTGCTTTGGTTTTTCGTGTTTTTGACCGCGTAAGTTATGCTCTAGTCATGAGTGCAACGCGTAATATTACTGTTCTTGATCGAGTGAGTACTCCTGAAATATAAGCACAATTTTGAATACAGATCCCGCACAAAAATACTGGCTTGCGCTATTGCGCACGCCAGGCATTGGTAGTCGAACTTTTTTAAAGTGCTTAGACTATTGTCCTCCTGAGCAGTTGTTTGCTGAATCGCATGCGACACTGCGCAAGCTAGGCTTGTCTGAAAAAGTCATTAGCGCTCTGAAAAGCCCAAACTGGCAAGCTGTCGAACAAGATTTATTATGGCTAGAACAAGCTGACAATCAACTACTACTTTATACCGATAAGGACTACCCCAAGCAACTCAAACAACTTGCTGATCCGCCTCCTTTACTCTTTACGCGTGGCGATAAGGATTTACTCCAGTTTCCGCAAATTGCCATTGTCGGCAGCCGTAACCCTTCCAGTCTAGGTTTACAAATCGCCACTGAATTTTCTGAAAGCCTAACTCAGATGGGCTTTACCATTACTAGCGGTCTCGCCTTAGGCATTGACGCAGCAAGCCATCGTGGAGCCTTAAATGCTAAAGGTAATACCATTGCGGTCACAGGGACGGGCTTAGATCGTATTTATCCCGCCGCGAATAAAGTACTCGCGACAGAAATTCTTAAACAAGGTCTTATCGTTTCTGAATTTCCACCTGGAACCCCCGCCAAGGCAAATCATTTTCCACGCCGTAATCGTATTATCAGTGGTTTATGCATCGGCTTATTAGTGGTAGAAGCAGCGAAACAAAGTGGCTCTTTGATTACAGCGCGTATGGCACTGGAGCAGAATCGAGAAGTCTTTGCTATTCCAGGGGCAATTAATAATCCGCTTGCACGTGGCTGTAATTCATTGATTCGAGAAGGCGCTAAACTGGTGGAAAATACTCAAGATATACTGGTCGAACTGGGGCATTTATTTGCTCAGCCCAAGGTTCAAAACACGCCTTCTCCAACAGAAACTGCAAGCTCACTTGATACTGAACTACAAAGCCTATTGAAGTATGTACAATATAGCCCCACATCTATAGATCAATTAGTCACTGAAACGCATTTTTCAGTAGAAAATATTGCTGCAAACTTGCTCATGTTAGAGATTCAAGGTTATATTATCGCCAGTGATGGTGGTAGTTATACACGTATAAAATAAGTAAAACAGCTAAAAATAGGCACTCCAATGAATGAAGATATCTTTGATGTATTAATCTATCTATTTGAAAACTATATGGATAGTGAAGTCGACATCATCCCCGATACCGATATATTGCAAACAGAACTTAAAGCCGCTGGTTTTAAATCGCGTAATATTTCTCAAGCATTTGACTGGCTGGATACCTTAGCACTGCAAGAAGATCCGCAATTTAAGTCGCAGCATAGCTTCCGTATTTTCTGTCACGAAGAGTGTCAAAAATTGGATATGCAGTGTCGTGATTTTATTATGTTTTTACAAAACATGGGTATTCTGACTGATATTAGCCGAGAACTGGTGATTGATCGTGCGATGGCGGTAGAAAATACGCATATTTCCATTGAAGAATTAAAGTGGGTCACTTTAATTGTTTTACTTAGCCAGCCTGATGAGGAACTTGCCATTGCACACATGGAAAACCTTATCTATCAAGAAACAACGGCTTTCTTAAATTAAGACGGATTAATTAGAAGTATGAGCAAAAATTTAATCATTGTAGAGTCCCCTGCAAAATCCAAAACGATAGAAAAATACCTAGGTAAAGATTTTCAAGTTCTTGCCTCGTATGGTCATTTACGCGACTTAATTCCTAAGGAAGGTGCGGTTGACCCTGAAAATGATTTTGCCATGAAGTATCAAGTACAAGAGCGTAATCAACGCCATGTACAAGCGATTACTAAAGCCCTTAAAGGCGTAGATACCTTATACCTCGCGACCGATCCTGATAGAGAGGGAGAAGCGATTTCATGGCATTTATTGGAATTACTCAAAGCTAAAAAACTGCTAAAAAATAAAACAGTTCACCGCGTGGTATTCCATGAAATTACCAAAAAAGCAGTGACGCATGCCATCGCAAATCCTGGTGAACTTGCCATTAATCTAGTCGATGCACAACTCGCACGTAGAGCCTTAGATTACTTAGTAGGGTTTAACCTGTCGCCTTTGTTATGGAAAAAGATTCGTCGTGGCTTATCAGCAGGGCGGGTACAAAGCCCTGCATTACGGATGATTGTGGAGCGTGAGCTAGAAATTGAAGCGTTTAAAACTCGTGAATATTGGTCGATTACCGCTAAGCTACTGCAAGAAAAACAAGCCTTTAAGGCAAAGCTCACTCACTACAAAGGTGAGAAACTTAGCCAATTCAGCATAGAAAATGATGAGCAAGCGCAAGCGGCTCAGCAAGATTTAAGCAAAGCGGCTGCGGGTGAATTAGTCGTTACTAAGCTAGAAAAGAAACAACGCAAGCGTAACCCAGCAGCCCCTTTTACCACTTCAACCTTACAACAAGAAGCCTCGCGTAAACTAGGTTTTACCACCAAGCGCACGATGATGGTTGCGCAGCAATTGTATGAAGGAATGGATATCGGTGGCGGTGAAGCGGCAGGCTTAATTACCTATATGCGTACTGATTCAGTTAACTTAGCTGAAGAAGCATTAGACAATATTCGCCAATTAATCAGCGATAAATATGGTGCAGATCAGATACCCAAAGCACCGCGTGCGTTTAAGACTAAATCTAAAAATGCACAAGAGGCGCATGAAGCCGTGCGCCCGACGCTGCCACAGCAAACGCCCGCTGATCTTAAAAAGTTCCTCAGTAGCGATCAGTTCAAGCTGTATGACCTGATTTGGAAGCGTACCATTGCTTGTCAAATGATCCATGCAACGATTAATACTGTTTCTGTCGACTTATCCTGTGGTAGTGAGCAAAACTTATTCCGCGCAACAGGCTCGGTAATTGCCAAACCTGGTTTTATGGCGGTTTATTTAGAAGGCAAGGATGACAGCAAAGAGGGTGATGATAAAGAAACCTTTTTGCCAGTGATGGAAGAAGGGCAGAGCATCCCTTTAGAGGCCATTGTCACCAACCAACACTTCACTGAGCCACCCCCGCGTTATGGCGAGGCAAGCTTAGTTAAATCATTAGAAGAGTATGGAATTGGCCGTCCATCCACCTATGCATCGATTATTTCTACCTTGCAAAATCGTGAATATGTCACTTTAGATAAAAAACGTTTCTATCCTACCGATGTCGGTAGAATTGTAGTCAAATTCTTAACCGAACATTTTACTAAATATGTGGATTATGATTTTACCGCGAATTTAGAAGATGATTTAGATGCGGTTTCACGGGGTGAAAAAGACTGGGTTCCTTTGATGCATGCCTTCTGGACACCGTTTACTCAGTTGATCCATGACAAAGAGGAGTCGGTACAGCGTAAAGATGTCACTCAAGAAGCGATTGATGAAAAATGCCCTGAATGTGATAAGCAATTATCTATACGCTTAGGGCGTAATGGGCGGTTTATTGGGTGTACTGATTACCCAACTTGTTCTTACACACGTAATTTAAACGATGACGGCACAGAGTCTAACGAAGTCGTCATTGTAGAAGGACGAAAATGTCCCAGTTGTGAATCGGATTTAGTCATCAAAACAGGGCGTTACGGGAAGTTTATTGGCTGTAGCTCTTACCCTAAGTGTAAGCATATAGAACCGTTAGAAAAGCCATTAGACACAGGGGTAGAATGTCCTAAATGTAAAAAAGGCAGTATTCTTAAGCGTCGCTCACGCAATAAAAAAGTATTTTACTCTTGTTCGGGTTACCCCAAATGTGATTATGCTTTATGGAATGTGCCTGTTAATGAACCTTGTCCAGCCTGTGATTGGCCGATTTTAACGCTGAAAACAACCAAGCGTCGTGGTCCTGAAAAAGTCTGCCCACAAAAAGACTGTAAATATGCAACGCCGTATGAGGGAGACCCTGAAGATATTAATGGACCTACCAGTTAATTGCCGTGATGCTAGCTTAGATAAGACCTTGGGAATGACGTGCTTGTTTTTTTATAAGGTGAGGGTATTAATTTCATAAAGCACTCTGAATCCTGTGTTATTGTTCTTTTGTAATGATTTTATTCCCTGCTAATTCTAGCGTACAAACTATATTGTGAAATTTATAAATTATGAAGATTGTTATACTCTATGTCTGTAAATATTCAGGGTTATTTTTATTATCAAAATACCTAATGAGAAAGAAGTTATTGATTCTTTGTTATCATGGCTTTGAAATCGCAGATGAAAGTCAGTGTCGACCAAAACTATTCATTAAAAAAGAAACATTTGAGCGCCGCCTAAAATATCTTCACCAGCATTCAGTGACTGTTCTACCTTTAGACAAGGCGGTTGAAGGGATTGAAAATGATTCCTTAGCGGATAATTCTGTTGTTATCACTATTGATGATGGGTTTTATAGTGTACTAAAAGTTGCTTATCCATTGCTTCATAAGTATGGTTTTCCAGCCACCCTTTACCAAATGAGTAAAGACATGTTAACAGGGATGCCCGTTCTCCCCGTTCTCATTGCCTATATGATTGAAACAACCACTAAAAATTCGTTTATACCGAATCAACATAAATTCGGCAATATAGAAGGGTGTGATTTAACATGCCCGGAACATAAAGAAAAGTTTATTGATTCATGCATCTCTTTTGCCCGAACACTAGACTCTAGCGAAAAAGTTGAACAATTCTATAAAGAATTTGGTAATGAACTAGCTGTTGATTATGAAAATATCAAAAACTTAAGGTTTTTAAGCTTACTTAATGAGTCAGAAGTATTGGCGCTAGCCTCAACAGAAATCAATGTGCAGTTACATACTCACTCTCATCAGTTTCCACAAAATAATGCGGCAGAAGCAAGTCTTGAAATCAAAAAAAATAAACAGATACTTGAGCCTTTAACGGAACAACCGCTAGTACATTTTTGCTACCCTGCTGGAAAATGGAGTACTTCACATTGGTCCATCCTAGCCAAAGAAGGGGTTAAAAGCGCGACAACATGTTTGCCTGGGTTAAATGATTCGAGCGTTAATATGCTGGCTTTAAATCGATTTCTTGATGGTGAAAATATTCCTCATATTGTCTTTGAAGCTGAGGTATATAGATTTTCTGAATGCATTAGAATACTAAGAAATAAAATCAGTAGGAGTCGTTCCTCTACAAGAGATATATAGAGATGCTCTTGTCGAGGGTTACCTTTTGATAACTTACAAATAAAAAGTACTATGCGCAAATTATTAGAGGCTATTAAGCAACAATGTAATTTTGAGAGCGAACAAATACAAAGCAAAATAGACGAGTATATACTGATCGTTAAAAATATACCGATAGACTATCAGTACCACTATAAGAGCCCTGAGCTAGTTGGTTTTTACAAAAATTTTGAACTATTCGATTACAATCCATTTCATAAAATGGTTTTACTTGAATTGATTAAGCGCTTTGACATGGAAAGTATTTCCCTCAAATTGCCACCCATGATATTAGCATTATACGAAAATGAATTTGCTCGAATAGGCAGGCTTATTGAAGCAGATGATGATTTTATTTTTGACTGGAAAAATGATCTATTTGCTAAGGATATAGGAATATGTAGTGGTCGCTTGCTACCTATTGGACCAGGTCTGCTTGAAGTTTCTGGGGTACCAAGGATCTTATTATTTAAAAAAGGTATTTTGCAATTCTTGAAGCTCAGCTATTTCTTATTATTTAAATTACAAAGATATAAGCCAATACTGGAAATTCATACCCACCTTGCAAATGTATCTAATTTCACCCCTAAAGGTTGGGATCAGGCCTATAATATTATTGCTGAAATATTAAAATTGAACCCTCTCCTAAGTGGAGTCATGCGTTCTAGCTGGTTTATAGACCCAGAAATTCCAAGCATTAGCCCTAAGTTAGCTTATCTTACAGAAATTCCACTGTGTCACGGTGCATATGTTTTTTATGATAGCACTGAAGGGCGAAATTCTGGAGCTTTTGCTCGTTCAAAGAGCAGGTTGCTCAGGTTTGAAAATAAGACATATGTTCCTAAAATATACTTTCTTATCTGGCCAAGAGATAGACTTATTCAATATAAATCCTCTCCAGATAAACAAGCCCTTGAGAATAGCGAACTCTAGTATAAGCAAAACCTTAGTAATAGCAACATATTAAAAGGTAACTGACTATCTTTTTAAAAACAGTCAGTTACCAAAATTATGTTGTGCGCGCCTATTAGCACTGCTAGGCTTGGATAGGGTATTCCCCCCCCCATCCGTAGCTTTAATATTTGAAGCGGAATAAGTGCTCCGTCTCGCGTTCAGCCTATATTTTACTTCTTCAAAGCCTGAGCAAACGCATTTGCCATAGAGCCTTGTGGACTAGGCACTTGCTTTGCCGCTTTAGGCTTATGCGGTCTTTTCACATTAGGCGTTGCTTTGCCACTTTTACTTTCAACTTCCGCTTCCTTCTTCATTGATAAAGCAATTCGTTTACGTGCGACATCAATTTCCAGCACTTTGACTTTAACCATATCGCCTGTTTTGACCACTTCACGTGGATCTTTCACAAACACATCGGCTAAATGGGAAATATGCACCAAACCATCTTGATGCACGCCTATGTCCACAAAAGCGCCAAAGTTAGCGACATTTGTGACCACACCCTCTAGCATCATGCCTTCTGCTAAATCAGTAATTTTTTCTATGCCTTCTTTAAAACTGACACTTTTAAACTCTGGGCGCGGATCACGCCCAGGCTTTTCCAGTTCCTGCAAAATATCCGTGACCGTAGGCAAACCAAAATCATCATTAATATAGTCTGTCGGCTTTAGCCCACGTAAAAAACTTAGATTGCCGATTAAGTCATCCATGCTATGAGTTGTTTTTTGGACAATATCTTCTACGACTGGATAAGCTTCTGGATGTACAGCAGACGCATCTAGCGGATTTTTGCCATTCATAATACGTAAAAAACCCGCTGCTTGTTCATAGGCTTTTGCACCTAGACGTGGCACTTTTTTTAATTGTTTGCGATTATTAAAAGCCCCTTGTTCATCACGAAAAGCGACAATATTTTGGCTGATGGTATTAGAAATACCTGAGACTTGCTTTAGTAAAGCTGCAGAAGCGGTATTCACATCAACTCCGACCGCATTCACACAATCTTCCACCACCGCATCTAAACCACGCGCTAATTGGACTTGATTCACATCATGTTGATATTGCCCGACACCAATTGATTTAGGTTCAATTTTCACTAATTCTGCTAAAGGATCTTGTAAGCGACGGGCAATAGATACCGCACCACGCAATGACACATCTATATCAGGAAATTCTTTAGAGGCAAGTTCAGATGCGGAATAAACTGAAGCTCCTGCTTCTGATACAGTGATTTTATTAAATTTTAAATCTTTATGCTGCTTCATTAAATCAGCGATTAACTGATCGGTTTCCCTAGACCCTGTGCCATTGCCGATACTGACTAATTCAACATCATATTGCTTAATCAGTTTAGCGACACTGGTAATAGAAGCATCCCATTGATTTCTAGGCGGATGTGGATAAATCGTTTCGGTGGCAAGCAGTTTTCCCGTGGCATCCACCACAGCCA
>WTCM01000234.1 GCA_013138595.1 Methyloprofundus sp.
GCTAACAACTGAAATTGGAGAAAGTATATTTTCTATTGGCTACATATTTAACACAGAACACGCAGTATAACGTTATTATTCGTAGGTGTGGCTTTAGCCGCACAGTGCAGATAAATCTGCACCTACATGGCTATTATGCCCCGTACTTTGTGGTAGCCTTTCTAGACACGTAGGTTGGAATAGCCTAGCTAGCGTAGCGCGGATAGCGTTTTCCGACATTTTTGGCAAGCCTATATGTCGGATGACGTTTTTTAATGCTGCGCAATAAAAAATCTTATCCGACCTACGTTATAGCATATTGTTTAATACTGAAAGCCTTCTTAACTTAATGCCAACCTAAGCACAAGACCGTTCAACACTAGCCAATATCCCAGCCGTATCCAGCCCACAGTCGGCAAGTAATTCTTCTCTAGTCCCTTGTTCTACAAACTCATCAGGTAAGGCAATATTTAAGACAGGCATAAAAATACGTTGCGCTTGTAAAAATTCATTTACCGCACTCCCTGCGCCACCCGCTAATACATTTTCTTCTATGGTGACGATTTCATCATGCGTTTTCGCCATTTCTAAAATAAGCTCTGCATCAATCGGTTTGATAAAGCGCATATTAATCACCGTGGCACCTAGTTGCTTACCCACTTCTAGGGCAGGTGTGACCATGCTTCCCCAAGCTAGAATCGCAATACGTCCGCCTTTATGGCACACTTCAGCTTTGCCTATTTCTAGTTCTGTAAAATCTTCTTGTACAGGGATGCTAGGGCCTTTGCCACGAGGGTAGCGCACGGCAACAGGTCCTTCGTAGTTATAGCCTGTGGTTAACATTTGACGGCATTCGTTTTCATTTGCCGGTGCCATAATGACCATATTCGGAATACAGCGTAGAAAACTAAAATCAAAATTACCTGCGTGAGTCGGTCCATCTGGACCTACTAAACCTGCACGGTCAATAGCAAATAAAACATCCAGATTTTGAATCGCAACATCGTGAACAAGTTGATCATAACCTCTTTGTAAAAAGGTCGAGTAAATAGCCACAATCGGTTTTGCACCTTGGCAAGCTTGCCCAGCCGCTAAAGTGACTGCATGTTGTTCAGCAATTGCGACATCAAAATAACGCTTGGGAAATTTCTCAGAAAATTCCACCATGCCTGAGCCTTCGCGCATCGCAGGGGTGATTCCCATTAAACGTTCATCTTTTGCTGCCATATCGCATAACCAACGTCCAAATACTTGGGTGTAAGTTGGATGTGGAGAAGGGGCTGATTTAGGTAAAGAATCTTGTTTAGGGTCGAATGCAGGGACACCATGATAGGCAAGTGGATCTTTTTCTGCAGGTGCGTAGCCTTTACCTTTTTTAGTCACAATATGTAAAAACACTGGCCCAGCCAGCTCGCGCACGGCTTTCAGCGTATCCACCAGCATATCCACATCATGCCCATCGACAGGACCGATATAATTAAAACCAAGCTCTTCAAATAAAGTGCCTGGTACGATCATGCCTTTAACATGCTCTTCGGTCTTTTTTGCTAGTTCCCAGACTGAAGGTACTTTACCTAATACTTTTTTACTTTCTTCACGTACTGATGAGTAAAGCTTACTAGAAATAATTTTGGTGAAGTAATTATTCATCGCGCCGACATTGGGCGAAATCGCCATATCGTTATCGTTTAGAATCACTAATAAATTAGTATCTAAAGAGCCTGCATGGTTCATCGCTTCAAAGGCCATTCCACCGGTGATACTGCCATCACCAATAATCGCTACCATGCGGCTATCTTCGCCTTTTGCCTCGGCGGCAATCGCCATCCCTAAAGCAGCACTGATAGAGGTGCTGGAATGTCCGACACCAAAGGCATCGTATTCACTTTCTTGACGTTTAGGAAATGCCGATACGCCGTTTTTAGTACGGATCGTTGGCATTTTCTCTTTACGCCCCGTCAGTATTTTATGCGGGTACGCTTGATGGCCGACATCCCAAACTAATTGGTCTTGCGGCGTGTTATACACATAATGTAGAGCAACTGTTAATTCCACTGTGCCTAAACCTGCGGAAAAATGTCCACCCGATAGGCTCACGGTATGCGTTAAAAATTCACGCAATTCTGTGGATAAAGGGATCAGTTGATCTCGGGATAAGTTACGCACATCTTCAGGAAGATCAATGGTATGTAATAGTGGGTAGTTCTCTGCGATTTTCATGATGCGTTCCTTATGACCCTGTTTTTGATTTGAGTGCATGGCTGGCAAGATTTTTACCTAGCGACCATAGTGAGCCAGGGACTTTGTGAGTGTCTGCAATGGCTAGATCGAATGAATTAACAATCCAGTCTCGATCTTTGTGAGTTAAAGTAAGTGGTGGGAGTAACTTGACGACATTCATGCCGTGCCCTGCCACTTGTGTGAGTAATTGATGGTCTTTAAATAAAGGGATAGTAATCATTTGGCAAAATAAACCTTTATTTGCCGTTTCTAATGCCGTCCAGGCAGCTTTCAGAGCTAGGCTTTTAGGGGCTTGAAATTCAATCGCTATCATCGAGCCTTTACCACGTGCTTCTTTTAAAAATTCATATTTTGTGCTCATAGCATTGATACTACTAATAATATCTTCGCCCACTTTCGCGCTATTTTCGACTAGCTTTTCATCTTCAATCACTTGTAACGTTGCTAATCCTGCTGCCATCGCCATATTATTTTTGGAAAAGGTAGAGCCATGTACCACGGCTCTATCCATGCGGTTAAACACGGTATTCATAATTTTATCTGTCATCGCTACGCCACCGACGGGAACAAATCCCCCCGATAAAGCTTTAGCCATGCAAATCATATCAGGCTGTACATCCCAATGCTCAATCGCCCAAAATTTTCCTGTCCGCCCTATGCCGGTTTGTACTTCATCGACGATAAATAAAGTGCCGTATTTTTCACATAAACGTTGCACTGCGGGTAAGTAATCATCATCAGGTACATTCACGCCTTTGCCCTGAATCGGTTCAACGATAAAAGCGGCAACATCGTTATTGCTGAGTGCTTGCTCTAAAGCGGCTAAATCATTAAAAGGCACAGAATGACAACCAGGAAGGAAAGGTCCGAAGCCTTCACTAAACACTTTTTCACCCATCAAGGATAGTGAACCCATCGTCAAGCCATGATAGCCATGATCGCAAAACACAATTTTCTCACGTTTAGTGGTATAACGAGAAAATTTGATTGCTGCTTCTACTGATTCCGTCCCTGAATTACAAAAAAACATTTTTGTAAGATTGTCAGGCATGGTCGCGAGAATTTTTTGCGCTAATAAACCACTTAAGAGTGAGACATCCATTTGCACTAAGTTTGGCAGTTCTAAGGTCAACGTTTCTTGTAAAGCACTGATCACGGTTGGATGATTACGCCCTACCGCAAATACGCCAAAACCACTTAAACAATCCAAGTATTCAACGTTATCTTGATCATATAAATATTGACCTTGCGCTTTTGTATAGTTGCGATCATAGCCGATGGTCTGTAGCACACGTACCATTTGATTATTCAAATAGCTCTCGTGTAGCTCAAATTTTTCCGCGCTATGTTGAGTAAAAAGTTCTGCGATACTAAATGACATGGTGAAATAAAGTTAAGAGTGAAGTGTTCTGCTGGTGAAGGCAGGTAATATAATTAAAGTACATAACAGCGTAAAACTAATGCCTACTGCTAAAGTAATACCCATACTGGCAATGCCAAAGTGTGGAATTAACGCTAAGCTAATAAAGCTACTCATGGTCGTGAGTGAGCTAAACATCACGCCACGCGCAGTGCTGGTTTGTAATAAATTTTGATCGCCTGCTGGGGCATCATGTAAGCAGTGCATAATATGAATGCCACTATCCACGCCCATCCCTAATAATAAAGGCAAGGCGATAATATTAGCAAAATTAAATGGAATCCCTAGAAAAACATTCACCGTACAGGTTAATAAGCCTGCGAGCAATAAAGGCCCGATTACCAACAGCGTTTTTTTAATGCTTTTTAAAATAAAGAGCAGTAACAGGGTAATGATCAATAAAGCCGCACTAAACGCTTGTTGAAAAGCACCTACGACAGCAATTCCCGAAGCAAGTTCCCCCACAGGCATACCCACTGCTTTAGGGTCTATGCTTTGTACATCACTGGTAAATTGTTTTAAATGCTCTGCATCATTTAAGTCTTGCTCAGGCATAATCATGGTGCGATAAATACCCGACGGGCTGAGCCATTGTTGACGAATAATATCAGGTAGACCTGCCATGTTAAATGGATACGCTGTTAAGCCTTGCCCTAGTGCGTTAATCGCATAAGGCAATAAACCGAGGATATTTTGATCTAAGCTATTCGCTAAAGCTTGCGGGTCGGCAGATTGTGCTGAGGCATTGATAAAATGCTCAATACTGCTATTAAGTGCCAATAAAACACTAGGCTCTACCGCGCTAGTATTTTCTGCAACCATGCGCGCACTGTTCGCCTGAAAATCTTTTAAGACGGTTAGTGTGTCTGACGGGCTTAATGCTTGATCAAATTGGCTAAGTTGCGCGCCTAAGATCATCGCTAAATCTTCAATAATATAAAGCTTTTCTTCTTGCTCATCGGCCACTAAATCAGACAAAGAAACCGTGCCATGCACCGTGGGCAATTGCTCTAATTTTGCACTGACTTGTTGTGCTTCTTGCAGACTATCACTTAAAGAATATAGCGCAAACGGTGAATCATTTTTGGAATGCAATAAATCCTTAAAGGTAGAAACCGTGCTTGCCGCAGGGTTACGCATATTCACTGTATTAGAATCAAAACTAATCGAGGGAACGACAAACAAACAGGCAATGGCAATTAAGACACTGCTAATCCGAATGCTTTTTTTATAACGAAATGGAAAGGTTTGTATAAAGGAGGGCTTAGTCGCCTGCTGAAAAGGTTCAGCGCGTTTTAATTTAAATAGCGTCAGTAAAGCAGGCAAGACGATTAAGGAAACAATCAAGCCAATAAACATACTCACGCCTGAAATCAAACCGAGTTCAGAAACCCCTTTATAATCAGTCGGCACAAAGGCAAAAAAGCCGATAGAGGTGGTCACTGCACATAGAAATAGCGAGAAGCCGACACTATGCAGAGCTTTTTTAATCGCGAGTTGATTGGCTTGCTTTTGCGCAATTTCTTCTCGATAATGCAAATTCATATGAATCGCAAAATCCACGCCTAAGCCGATATATAGTGCGGCAAATGACACGGAAATCACATTCAAATGCCCAATCGCAACAGCGGCAAAGCCAGCGGTGAGGATTAAGCCCATGATTAAGGTGATCAGCGTGGCGAGTAATAATTTCACCGAATGAAAGCATCTAAATAAAATTAATAGCACCAAGATTAAAGAACCTATGCCACTTAAAACCGCGCCTTCGCCTATATCTTCTAATTCTTCATGTTGCAGGGCAATATCACCTGTAATACGAATATCAGAACCCGCCACTTGCTGCTTTAATTGTGTCGCAATTTCACGCGCTTTTTCAATGCCAATTTCCACAGGCATCATGGTTTGAAAATTAGCTTTAGGTTTGCTAATCACAATCCGTCGTGTTTTATTTGCCGCGCTATTAGGGTTTAAAACTTTTTGCCATGAGACATGACTGCTTTCGCCCCGCGCTGTTTTATCTATTGTGGTGCTAATCGCCGTCATTAGCTCAGGTAGGCTTTTGCTGATCACACCGCTGTCTTTACTTTCTAAGGCTTTAGTTAAAATTTCAAACAAGCCTTGTAAATGAAAATTCTGTGCTAAAAAACCGATAAAAGGCTGCGCATCGGTGAGGTTGCTTGCTAGTTTGTCTAATTGTTCGGGGGTCAGGTATAAAAAAGCTTGCTGACGAAAAAAAGCATTATCTTCGGGAATATAGCTAGATTCAAAAAACTCACTCGCTTTTAAACGCGCCAATAAGCGACTAGAGAGTATTGCCGTTTGTTCAGGCGTTTGCGTATCCACCACAAAAATAATCGCATTGGTATCTTGCGGAAATGCGGTTTCTAAGCGTTTGGTATTAATTTGAAAAGGTAAATCAGGCGACAGCATTTCAGAGGAATTATTATTCACCCCTAAATGGTCTTTGGAATAGTAAATACTCGCGCCTGTTAATAACAGCGCGGTGATCACAATCAGCCACGCATAGCGTGTGACAAAACAGCCTTGCCATGCAAGTATTCTATCGGAAAGCGATCTGTTTTGGCTCACTGCACTACCTGTGTGATTTGTGGAAGCATAGTTGCGGCGACTTTTAAGGTTTTAGTGGCCGCTTTAAAATGCAGTCCTAATTTAATTAAACGCGGTAGTTCAGTTGGGTGCCTAAGCAAATAAAACAGTAATTTAGGCAGTGCAACAACGCCCTTATCGGTCATGGCGTAAGTGATTGCTTGCGGTAAATCTAAGTTGGCAGGATCAATAATACTACGAATTGCAACAAAGGGAA
>WTCM01000120.1 GCA_013138595.1 Methyloprofundus sp.
AACGAAAAAAACCTAAATCTAGCCAACGCTGTGCGCCCTTGCCCATATCGCCAAATAACAACACTGCGGCAAGTAAAATCACACCAAAGCAATATAATGCAATTGAATAACGCTGAAACTGCCTAGGATTCACATGCGCTAAACCAACCATTAATACAGCGGCAATCCCCATACGTACTGCTTGTCGGACCAATAAAGCGGTTTCTTTATTGCCGGTGCTATATAACATCATAAAGCTCAGTACTAATAAGACAAATAAGCCTAATAATAAGGGTATATCTAAATGTAATTTGCGTAGAAAGTTACCGACTAGCGTATGTTCTTTAAATTGTTCATCTCTTAATTCTGCCATTATTGGTATTTTTCACTCATTTTTTTGGGGATACCCATTTAAGGTGGGGTATAGCTGGCTGGGGCGGATAGCTTTAGTGGCAAGGTACGCGGTGCGATACCCTACATGAAATTTGCCCAAAACGCGTTTTGGACTCCATCATGCTTGCTTTACATTTTTGTGCCCCGTTTTATAAGCCGTCGCTGCCTTTGTTATTCCTCAACAGCAATCACAGCCGCTGCTGCAATATCAGTTTCTACGTCAACCGGCATAAATTGCGGCTGTGCTAAATATTCTTTAATCACTGCAGCAGCAATCGGTGCGGCAACCGAGCTCCCATGACTACCATGCTCGGCAATCACGGCAACGGCAATTTTAGGATCATCAGCAGGAGCAAACGCAATAAATAAAGCATGATCGCGCATATTAAAAGCAATTTCTGCTTCGTTATATTCTTCATCTTGCTTGATTGTAAAAACCTGTGCTGTCCCTGTTTTTCCTGCAATTTGGTAATCTATTCCCTTCCTGATACGTTTTGCTGTGCCGCGCGCAGAATGTACCACATTAATCATCGCATCAATCACATCGTGTATATTTTCTTCTTGCAATGGCAATTTCTCAGGAATAGCGCGTTGCATATCTACATCGACCCCTTCTGCGACTAGACGCTCAGCTAAATAAGGGGTGACAACATGCCCCATATTTGCCAAGGTGGCTGTTGCTCGTGCTAGTTGCATAGGCGTCACTTGAGTAAAGCCTTGCCCGATTCCCGTAATTAAGGTTTCTCCTGGAAACCATGCCTGTTCACGGTGAATACGCTTCCATTCCCTAGAAGGGAGTAAACCTGATTTCTCACCTTTTAAATCAATCCCTGTTTTTTGTCCAAAACCAAATTGCTGGAAAAAATCATGGATTTTATCGATACCTAAAGCTAAAGCTAAGTCATAAAAATAAACATCACAGGACTGAGTAATAGCCACATCTAAATCCACAATCCCATGTCCCCATTTTTTCCAATCACGGTATCTATGTGATTTATGCGGTAAACGAAAAAAGCCTGGGCAAAACAATGTTTGATGTTTATGTCGCACCTTATATTCTAAGCCTGCTAAACCCATAAAAGGTTTAAATGTTGATCCAGGCGGATATTGCCCACGCAAGACACGATCAAATAATGGCTTATTTTTAGAGGTATTTAAGCGCTTATAATTCGCATAACTAATCCCTGTCACAAATAAATTAGGGTCAAAACTCGCCTTACTCACTTGAACTAAAACCCCGCCTCCTTCTAAATCAATCGCAACCACGCCCCCGTTATATTCTGCTAAGGCATCATAAGCGGTTTTCTGCAAATCCATATCTAAGGTCAAATAAATATCAGCACCTGGCACGGGTTCAACCGTTTTCAGTGTACGAATAGGCTTACCTTGCGCATTCGTCTCAATTTCTGAATACCCTGCATGACCCCGCAAACTATCCTCATAAGAACGTTCTATGCCAATTTTACCGATAGAGTGAATAGAACGGTATTCCGCTACGGGTAAGACTTTTAATTCTTGTTCATTAATACGCCCCACATAACCTACAACATGCGCAGTAAGTTCTGCATAAGGGTAATGGCGTATTAAACGCGCATGAATATCCACCCCAGGAAAGGTA
Source organism: Methyloprofundus sp. (assembly GCA_013138595.1). Classification (GTDB taxonomy): domain Bacteria; phylum Pseudomonadota; class Gammaproteobacteria; order Methylococcales; family Methylomonadaceae; genus Methyloprofundus. Next base: position 1,991 of record WTCM01000120.1, read on the forward strand.
TGTCTTAACACAGAAAATTTTGCCACATCTTCGGTATTCAATTGCAACAAGAGAGGAATGCTATCAAAGTGCTTGTAACGCTTGCGATGTTTTTTAAAACTGTCTATTTTTTCCTGTGGAATAGCGAGTGCGACTTGCAAACGCTGCAAAGTCTCATCTATATCTTGCACTTGCTCAGGAATAATTTCTAAACTATAAGAAGGTAAATTTTCTGCTAACACATTGCCATATTTATCATAAATAATGCCACGCGTTGGAGGAACCGAGGAGACTTTCACTCGATTATTAGTTGCCATATTACGGTATTGACTATGCCCAGATACCTGTAAAAAATACAAGCGCACGACTAATCCTACAAACAGCAATAGCATAAATACAAATAAGACGATCACTCTATTTAAAAAAATACGATTTTCTAAATATTTATCTTTAATAACTTGATGACGACGCATAATTTTATGACAGACGTACTTTTCTTAAGACCGTATAGACAACAGGCCAAACGATGCTACCTGTCAACACAGGCAACCAGAAATAGAGGGGCATGACTTGGTGATCAATACGTTCAAGCCAAAAAATAAGCAAGCGCGCAAATAATAAAATAAGAAAGATCACCAAGCTTTGCTGAATAATAGGGAAATTTCTAATACGCTTATGTTGTTTAACACATAAAAACACAGTGGCCGCATAGGTAAAGGCATATTGCCCCATTAACTGCCCTGTTAACACGTCTACTAATAAACCCACTAACCATGCTTTGCCGACTCCCGCTGCTTCTGGTGTTGCCAGTGCCCAATAAATTAAGCTGAGAATCACCCAATCTGGCGCAACAATCAAAAAGGGCATCGGCCAAGGCACAATAAGCAATAACATCGCAACGATGACACTTAAACTATAGGCTAGCGCAGGTGATTTATTGATCTGTTCCATGCTCTTCAACAGTTATTATTTGTTCGGCACTCACAGGCTCTTCAACACGCACTGGCGCTTCAGGCTGCATTAATGGAATAACTTGATCATTATTCCAAACAATCAATAATTCTCTATTGGTATTCAGTTCTGCTTTGGGTTTTGCATGAATCACTGCAAAGGGTTTATCGGGCTGTGGTTGAAAAGACTCGACCACTGCGACAGGATAGCCTTGTGGAAAAACACCGCCTAAACCTGAGGTAATTAATAAATCACCTAGCTGTATATCGGCATTATTAGGTAAAAAAGGCAGTGATAGCTGGTTCAATTGACCGCTGCCTATTGCAATCGTATGCAAACCGTTACGGTTAACTTGCACAGGAATCGCATGATTTGGGTCTGTAATTAAGATAATTTCAGCACTTAAAGGTAAGGACTTAGTCACTTGACCAATAATGCCATTATCATCTAAAACCGCCTGCCCTTTATGCACACCAAACTGACTGCCTTTATTAACCACGACTACATGCTCATAGGGCGCGAGATTAACTGACATCAATTCAGCCACTAGCACTTGTTCTCCCAATTTAAAAGAACTATCTAACAAAGAACGTAGCCGGATATTCTCTTTTTCTAATGCCGCAAACTTTAAAAGCTTTGCGTTATTAATCAAATGCTGCTGTTTTAAATCTTTATTTTCTAACACTAAGTTCTGGTAACTACCCAAGGAATCAATACTATTATGATAGAGTCGCGACGGCGCAGCGACGATATATTGAATTGGGTACACTAAGACAGACAGCACATCACGTAATGGCTTTAAGCGACTACTATTGAGCTCTAATAAAATCAATATAATTGATAATAAAGCCACAATCAGAAAGCGCGTGTTGATTAATGTGCCTGTGGAAAATAAAAGTTTTATGACGAATTACTCTGGGGAATATAAAGCATGAATATTAACAAATGTCGGATTAGGTTTTTATTGCTGTGCAACAAAAATCTAACCCGACCTACAAGGGCTGCCATTTGAGCTTTATTACTCTAAAGAAAAAGAATCTAAACCTTTTTTATCCAGCATTTCCAATACCATGCCGCCGCCACGTGCCACACAGGTTAATGGGTCATCAGCAATATACACGGGCAGACCTGTTTCTTCCGAAACTAAACGATCTATATCTTTCAATAAAGCGCCACCACCTGTTAACACAATACCACGCGTCGCTACATCTGAGCCTAACTCTGGAGGCGTTTGCTCTAAAGCCACTTTAACGGCACCGACAATTCCTGCTAATGGTTCTTGTAAGGCTTCTAAAATTTCATTGCTATTTAAGGTAAATCCACGCGGCACACCTTCGGCTAAATTACGTCCTTTCACCTCAATTTCCATGATTTCACTGCCTGGATATGCGGTGCCAATTTCATGTTTGATTTTTTCTGCCGTTGCTTCGCCGATTAATGTTCCATAATTACGTCGTACATAATTAATAATCGCCTCATCAAAACGGTCCCCCCCAATACGTACCGAAGCTGAATAAACAATGCCATTCAATGAAATAACCGCTACCTCAGAGGTTCCACCTCCAATATCCAGCACCATAGAGCCACAGGCCTCATCCACTGGCAAACCCGCACCAATAGCGGCCGACATAGGCTCTTCGATTAAATACACTTCACGCGCACCCGCCATCGCAGCAGACTCTCTAATCGCACGCCTTTCTACCTGAGTAGAGCCACAAGGGACACAGATTAAAATACGTGGGCTAGGGCGAAAAAACTTATTTTCATGAACCTTTTTAATAAACTCACGTAACATCCGTTCAGTGACTGCAAAATCGGCAATTACACCGTCTTTTAAAGGACGAATAGCGGTAATATTGCCAGGTGTACGCCCTAACATTAATTTGGCATCCGCACCGACGGCGGCAACCATTTTAGAACCCCTCACTCTATCTTCTTTAATAGCAACGACCGAAGGCTCATTTAAAACGATTCCCTGCCCTGGCATATAAATCAGTGTATTAGCGGTTCCTAAATCAATTGATAAATCATTTGAAAATAGCCCGCGCACTTTATTAAACAACATTAAATCCTTATTTCTGAACACATAAAATCCCACTACTTTAACAATCAATGAGGTATTTGGGCAAGATATAAAGTATCATAATGAGTTATTCGCCTTTATCTATATCCGATAAAAGCCTTCAAAACTACTTAAAAACCCCTTATTTTAATGGAGTTAAAATGTCGTTAACAGCTGATGATGTTAATAAAATAGCGTATTTAGCGCGTTTAGGAATTGATACTCAAGATACCGATTCTTATGCTAAAGA
>WTCM01000151.1 GCA_013138595.1 Methyloprofundus sp.
CACTGCCGTACAGGCAGCTTAGAAATTGCTGCATTGCTGTTTGCTTGATATACCACTGTTCACTGCCGTACAGGCAGCTTAGAAAAAGTAAGCAAGAGCTGAAACAGCTATTGCACAGTTCACTGCCGTACAGGCAGCTTAGAAAGGCTGACGCTTTACTTATAGCTACTTGCTTGTGTTCACTGCCGTACAGGCAGCTTAGAAAAATTTATAAAGAGTTAATATTATGCACATACAGTTCACTGCCGTACAGGCAGCTTAGAAACAAACAAAACAATCGCTCCATTAGGTTTAATTGTTCACTGCCGTACAGGCAGCTTAGAAAATGCCTTCTGGGTTAATCGCCCCCATTACAGTTGTTAAGACGGGGTAGCGAATACATCAGTCGTAGGTGTGGATTTATCCGCATTGCATGATGCTTTATACAATACAGAAAAGTGCAGATAAATCTGCACCTACATGACTTCGTATTAAATGGGTAGCTTTGCCGCATTGCACGTGCAAACTCATCCAGCCTAAGTCATAACTCTCTCTCTAACGCCCAAACAACTTAGGTGATTGAGGTGCTTGTTTACTTTGCAAACACTTATAAGCGGCATTTTCAAAGCGAATTCTTAAAGATTGCGTGCTCTTATTTTCTTTGATAAATTTCTCCGCTTCTATTGCGGTTAAGTTTTTCATCATAAAGCTGGCAATACACATACAAGGCTTGGTAAAGCGCTTTCTATCCTCTTCTTTATTGATAGATTGACTCAGCTCTCTTGCCACACATTCCTCTGCAAAATCATGCTCAAATACATGTTTTTGTACGTCGGTTACTACCGCATCATGGGAATGATCCCAAGGGTTATGTACTTTACTATCACTGCTGCTACTCATTTGTGCTGTTTTTGCAGACTTAGGCTCATCATCTGAACAGCCATTCAACACAAGTGCTAAGCAACTGCTGATAAAAAGTGTTTTTAGTCGAAGTTTATTTTTATTATTCATTTCACAAAGCTCTTATATCAATTAAAGTTTAGAAAATAATAGGCTGAAAGTCACTGGAACTGCTGAGTTGATACTTTTTAAGTTGGCAATATCACGTAACTTATTCACGCCTTCAAGTAGTTTAAAGTTTTTTAGGTCGATAATAATCGGCTGTCTTGAGAAAACTAATAACTGATTTTTACCTAATGCAACGACTTGTAATTCTACTTGCATCGACTGAGTGATCCCTTGTATATCAAGTTCTGCATCAAATTTTAAAACTTTTGTTTGACCTTGGGTTAAATGATTAAGATCTGATTTTCTTAAGTCAATCGTGACGCTAGCACTAGGAAATTTAACCACATCAAAGAACAATGTTTTTAAACGTTCGTCGCGAATTTCAATGCCTGTATCGACGCTATTTAGATCAACCGTTAAAGTGACATGCCCTTTATCTATTTTACCTTCTAGTGCCTTAAAACTTTGTATTTCAGTTTTGCTGGCATTTTTAGTGGTAATAAAATTAAGCTGTGAAGCCGTGCTATTGAGTGTCCATTGCCCTACGTGGGTAGGTGTTTTAAAATTTAATCTTGCAAACGCTGTATTTGACAGCACCAGTAGTGTGATGAGGAGTAATTTTTTCATAGTTTTTCAATCGTTTAATTAATGATTTACACTTTTTGGGCTGTAAAAATACCATATTCCACTAATTTTTTCTGAAATAAGTGATGCTGTGCTAAACCGACTTTAAAATTAGCGGTTTGCGTGGCTGAACGTAATCCTAGCCATTGGCTGATTTTTTGTACTGGCTCTAGGCGTTTAGAGACTTTGTACATATAGTCTGCAGAGGGTAAAGTCTGCGCGGTAATATCTTCATAGTTAATATGACTAAAGCCTTGTTCTGTTAAGTATGTCGAGAATTCTTTCCGTAGGCATAAGTTAGGCACTGCCCAGCCATCAAGGCAATCAATCATAGCGGGCCAGTCTTCGTCGGCCACTTCGCGTTGTATTAAAAAACCATCACAAACCACTAAACGCCCGCCTTTTTTGAGAATGCGAAAAGCCTCACGGATAAAGTCTGCTTTATTTAAAGCGTGACAGACACTTTCTAAGCCCCAAACAACATCAAAAGTTTCATCGGCATAAGGCGTTTGGCAAAAATCTGAGACCTCAAAATCTATATTTTCCGCAACACCATGACGCTTAGCATGTTGCCCTGCATAATAAGCTTGTTTGGCACTGATGGTAATCGCTTTTAGCTGGTTTTTATAGTTTTTTGCCATCCAAATAGAGCTACCCCCTATGCCACAGCCTGCATCTAAGACATACTCATCAGGTTGAATATTGGCCGCATCATAAAGCTTTTGGTTTTTATTGAGTAAGGATTGTGGATGTGAGTCGGTGTTTTCATCCCAGTAGCCGTAATGTAGTGCTAAATCATTGCGACTGCTCCATGCAAAGAGGTAGTCTCTATAGCAGGCATCATAATGCTTAACAGCCGCTGCTCTGACGGCTTCGGGAGAATCTTCATTGTTACTTTGTGAGCGATAATCCTTATTGGGTTCTATATAATGCATCGGTGTTTAGTTCTCGGTGGTATGACAAAGTGATATTGATTAACGGGGGTATTTTACTGTTTTTTTAAGCTTAAAGCGTTTTTTTCGGCTACAGCTTTAAAATGGGACACGCAGTATAGCTGCATTGTTCGTAGGTGCGGCTTTAGCCGCACAGTGCAGATAAATCTGCACCTACATGATTATTATGCCCCGCGTTTTGTGGTAACCAGTTAATTAACAATCGTAAAAATTTTAGTTAAAGAATGAATATGCTGGAATTGCTCAGACCCCGTCTGACCTTATTTGTTTTTAGAGATAAGGGCGCTCAGGCAAGAAGCATAGGATGTGTTGAGGTACGAAACGCATCTTTATAGGCTAAAAGCCGTCCAAAACGTGTTTTGGACTCCATTATGCCTGACACATTATTCAAGCCGCTACGCGATTTTTCCAAGCGTCAGTGAGTTTTTCATATAAGCGTAACGCAGGGGCTGCACCAGCCATTGCCACTGCATCGACTAGACAGTACCAAGCGGCTACGCCACTAGGCGGGTTGCCTTGGGTTAAACCAGAGGCAGGGTCAACTTCTGCCCATGCCCAAGTGCCTGCGCCTGTACCGACTAACTCTAGCCACGTGGTAATAAAAAAAGCACCTAAGTAAACCATCGGTGACTTGCCTTTAAATAAACAAAGTACATAAAAACAGAATAGAATTGCCCCGATTTGATCGCTACGTGCGGCAAAAGGGCTGATGCCCCATAATGACCATAAGCCACAAGTCACCACGGTAAATAAAGCAATGCGTCGTGCATGGCGTAGAAAAAATCCTGAACGCCCTAATACGACCGCGGTTAAGTACACCATGCCATGCCCTGCGGGGACATAAGGGGGGACACTGCCAAAACGGTAAATATAGCCTTGCATATAAGGCGAGGCAAAAATTTCGCCTACCGTGGCAAATAATAAGGCAACCACGACTTGTGCGCGTAATAATTTAGATTCATTTTTAAGCAAAAAAGCTAAAAATAGATAACCACAGAAGGCGAGAGCCCATTGCATTTCACGACTGCCACTGCCATCGATGGTTAAGCAAATACCCGTAATCACAAAGGTAAAAGCAGCGAGTATATAATCGCGTTTATGGTCGGGGTAGTTTCCCCCAACCTCTGGAAAATGACGTAACATTTTTTATGTCCTGATAATAATTAATTGTTTTGATGGGCGACAAATTTAACACGGGACACATCAGTCGTAGGTGTGGATTTATCCGTACTGTGCAACGGTGAAAAGTGCAGATAAATCTGCACCTACGTGACTATAGTAACCCTTATCTCGCGTGAAGTTGTTTTACACAAACCAATAAGCGACAAACAAATAACGTGCAAGCTTGCCTATAGCGATTAAGAGCGTGGAAATAAACAGGGGTAATTTTAACCAACCTCCTGCAAAACACAGACCATCACCGACGATGGGCAGCCACGAAAACAATAGACTCCAGACTCCCCAGCGCTGTACCCAGCGTAAGGATTTTTGTTTTTTGGAGTCTAATAATTCTTCGGCAGGGTATTTTTTAGCAGCGAGACTGCCTAGCCACCATGTCGTCAATGCGCCTAAAGTATTGCCTATGGTTGCCACAGCAACCATTAGCATGACAGGATGCAATTCCTCTGCAACCATATACGCTAAGACGGCTTCCGAGCCTCCTGGTGCAATGGTTGATGAAATAAAAGCACTGACAAATAATCCCCAAAGTTCTAACACGGCATACTCTCTTTGCTTATTTGGCTACCAATTTAACGCGAGACTATAGTAGGGTATCGCACCGCGTACCTTTCGTCAGCATAAGGTATGCGGTGCATACCCTACTACTTGCTTGTCTCGTGTTAAATGTGTCGCCGCTTATTTTTAATGTGTCCAAAACGCGTTTTGGACTCCAGCTGTTTTAATACGTAGCCCGTATGAAGCCTCGCGTATGACGCAAGCTTCATACGGGCTACATTGGTTTTTGTGTTAGCTATTACCCGGCCAACATCAAACTAATCTGTAACAAACTTGCCCAAGCATCCCCAGCTTCTTGCCCTTTCATTTGTCGATCTGCTTTTGCAGAAAGTAATAGCATCGCTAATAAGGATTGCCGATTAAGTTTGCTCAAGGCATGACTGACTAATTTTTGCCGATCACCCCAAACTTGGTGTTTCATAAATACACTATTGCGCTGCTGACCTGCCGCTAGCTTTTCTTGTATATGAATTAAACTGCGTATCTCACGGGTCAATGCCCATAAGACGACAGGCGCAGCAATGCCTTCATGCTGTATGCCTGCTAAGATTTTGAGCACGCGATCTTTACGCCCAGATAAGGCGGCATCGACTAAATTAAAGACATCATAGCGTGAGCTATCTAATACTGCATTTTGGATTTGTTCTGCTGATAGCTCACCCGTACCATATAGCACATACAGTTTTTCTATTTCCTGCGTAGCGGCAAGTAAATTGCCTTCCACGCGACTAGCAATCATGCCTAAGCCTGTGTTATCCGCACTTAATCCACGTTGCTGCAGTCGGCGCTGTATCCAGTTAACTAAGTCTCTTCCTGATAGTGGCCATACTTGCATAGCCACACCATGCTGTTCTAAGGTCGTGACCCACTTGGACTTTTTCGCAGAGCCATCTATTTTTCCAGAACTAATCAGTAGCAGTGTGTCTTCAGGGATTCTGGCACAGTAATTTACTAAGGCTTTACTGCCCTCCGTACCAGGTTTTCCTGAAGGCAGACGCAAATCAATAATTTTCTGTTCAGAGAAAATAGAAATTGAGTCGGCGGCTTGCATAAAATCACCCCAAGAGAAACTCTTGTCCACCGTTAATACTTCACGGTTTTCATAGCCTGCTTGTTTTGCGGCTAAGCGTACTGCATCAGCGGCTTCGCCTAGCTGTAAAGGCTCATCACCGCTGAAAAAATAAATAGGCGCAAGTTGCTTGGCTAATGCAGCAGCTAACTGCTCTGCTTTTAACCACATACTATTGTATAGTTCGCTTTAGTTCAGCACGCGCTCTATCTATGACAGAATTAACGGCTTTAATATACAGCTCTTTACGCAATGTTTTTTCTTCATTTTCTTTAGAAAGGACAATATCACTGCTTTGTTGGTTAAAGTAAGTTTGTCGTACTTCTACCGTTTGTGCGGAAACCAATTCATTACCGTGACTATCAATTAAATCAAAGGTAAGTCGATAAATCAGTACGTATTCATTCGAGTAACCCGAATTATCAATAGAGATCGTTTGGCGCTTATAGTCTTCGTTAATCACATTTAAGATCATCCCTGCTTCTGAGGCGTGTTTAACTAGCTCTCCAGACGTTGATCTAAACGCTTGTTGAATCGCTTCTGATAAACGCGACGAAGCACCACGCACATACATTTTCTGTAGCTCTTCTGGCAAATCAATCGCGCCACGCAAATGATAACCACAAGCGCTCAGCAAGAAAAACAAGGAGAATATGACGCTTGCTTTACGCAAAGCCGTTTTTTGAGCGATTAAATTAAACAACGATACTCACCAGTTTTTTAGGCACAACAATAACCTTCTTGATTGTCTGTCCATCTATAAAACGCTGCACATTTTCGTCGGCTAAGGCAAGTGCTTCAATAGACTCTTTGCTTGCATCGCTTGCCACCATGATTTTGCCACGTAATTTACCATTCACCTGTACGATCATTTGTAGCTCATCTTGTACTAATGCGGATTTATCTAAGACCGGCCAGCGAGTATTAATATCATCCGTTTTACCTAAACCTACCCATAACTCTTGGCAGATATGCGGCACGATAGGGTAGAGCATTAATACGATAGATTCTAGTGCTTCTTGGCGGATAGCCGCTGCATTGGCACTGTCATCATGGAACTTAGATAAGGTATTTAATAGCTCCATATTGGTCGCAATCGCGGTATTAAAATGATGTCTACGACCTATATCATCAGTGACTTTTTCAATCGCATGATGTACGTGTCTACGCAACACTTTTTCAGCGGCACTTAGCTTAGTTTTATCTAAGCTAGCGGCTGATAAACCACCCGCCTCAACATGTAAATGCACTTGTCGCCATAAACGTTTTAAGAAGCGGAAGCTACCTTCTACGCCACTGTCTGACCATTCTAATGATTGCTCAGGTGGTGCGGCAAACATAATAAATAAACGTACGGTATCTGCGCCATATTCAGCAATTAAACCTTCTGGATCGACGGTATTGCCTTTGGATTTAGACATTTTACTGCCATCCATTAAGACCATACCTTGGGTTAATAAGTCTTTAAACGGTTCGTCACAGACTAATAAACCTTCATCACGCATGAGTTTAGTGAAAAAACGCGCATACAATAAATGTAAAATCGCATGTTCTATCCCGCCGATATATTGATCGACTGGCAACCAATATTTAGCACTTTCATCTAGCATCGAGTCTGCTTTGCTGCTGGCAAAGCGGGCAAAATACCATGAAGACTCCATAAAGGTATCAAAAGTATCGGTTTCACGTTTTGCACCTTTACCACATTGCGGACAATCCACATGCAAGAAAGCATCGTGTGTGGCTAACGGTGAATTAGAACCATCTAACAATACATCTTTAGGTAATTCTACAGGTAGGTTTTTTTCAGGTACGGGTACAGTACCACAGTCATCACAATAGATAATTGGAATCGGTGCGCCCCAGTAACGTTGTCTTGAAACGCCCCAGTCACGTAAACGGAAATTCGTTTTACGTTGTCCTTTGTCGGTGTTTTCTATTTTTTCAGCAATTGCATTCACCGCATCAGCAGAACTCAAACCATCAAATTCAACAGAATTCTTTAAGACACCTTTATCAGTAAAGGCTTGTTCAGCAATACTGTCATCACTGTCATTTTCAGAAAAAATGACTTGTTTAATCGCAATGCCATATTTTTGAGCAAACTCATAATCACGTTGATCATGTGCAGGAACAGACATCACCGCGCCTGTGCCGTAACTCATTAACACAAAGTTAGCGACCCAAACAGGGACTAGCTCACCCGTGATAGGGTGTGCTGCTTTGAGGCCTGAATCCACGCCTTTCTTTTCCATGGTTTCCATAGCCGCTTCTGAAGTTTCAGTATGGCGACATTCTTCCAAGAAATCAGCAATTTCGGTACTCTCTTTAGCCGCATGTAAAGCTAAAGGATGTTCCGCTGCAACGGCTAAATAAGTGACCCCCATTAAAGTATCAGGGCGTGTGGTATAAATTTCCACCGCATCCATACCCTCAACAGTAAAGCTCATTTCCAAACCTTCAGAGCGCCCTATCCAATTTGCTTGCATAGTACGTACTTGATCAGGCCAGCCAGGCATTTTTTCATCTAATGAGCTTAATAACTCATCAGCATACGCGGTAATTCTTAAGAACCATTGCGAAATCGCTTTTTTCTCAACCGTGGTATCACAACGCCAACAGCAGCCATCAATAACTTGCTCATTCGCTAAGACGGTTTTATCATGCGGACACCAGTTGACTGCTGAGGTTTTTTTATAGACTAAATCTTTTTCTAAGAGTTTTAGAAAAAACCATTGTTCCCATTTGTAATAACTAGGATCACAAGTGGCTAATTCACGCGACCAGTCATAACCAAAGCCTAATTCCTTAAGCTGGGTGCGCATATAATCAATATTTTCATACGTCCATTCTGCAGGATGAACATTATGCTTCATTGCTGCATTTTCAGCAGGTAAGCCAAACGCATCCCAGCCCATAGGCTGCATGACATTTTTACCTTGCATACGTTGGTAACGACTAATCACATCGCCAATCGTATAGTTGCGCACATGCCCCATATGCAGTCGACCACTAGGATAAGGAAACATAGATAAGCAATAGTATTTTTCTTTACTAGGGTCATCCTCTGCCTGAAAGATACCTGATTGTTCCCATTGCGCCTGTACTGTAGACTCAATCTCTAGTGGTTTATAGTTTTCTTGCATTGTTATTCGTCATGTTGCATTCAAAAGCGTTAGAATACCCTACAGTGACTTAAATCTAAAGT
>WTCM01000055.1 GCA_013138595.1 Methyloprofundus sp.
GATTGGGCGTTGCGCTTTTTATGTATTGGGCTGGGCTTAACGCCTTTGAAAAAGTGGCTAAAACAAAGCTGGCCACTGCGCTTTAGGCGCATGATGGGGCTGTATGCCTATTTTTACGCCAGCTTACATTTTTTGGTGTATGTGGTTTTAGATTTATCTTTTTCTTGGGAAAACTTTGTTGATGAAGTACCACAAAGCCCTTATATTTTGGTTGGTTTGTTTTGCTATCTTATTCTAACTGCTTTAGCTGTAACCTCGACTAAGGGCATGCAAAAACGCTTAAAAAAGCGTTGGGGACAATTGCACAAACTGGTTTATATTGCTGCGATTGCAGCAGTGGTGCATTATCTTTGGTTGGTCAAGTCAGACTTAAGTACACCTTTATTATATGCCAGTGTGGTGCTTATTTTATTGGTGTTACGTTTACCTGTTAAAACTCGCCGCTCTCTTTAGCGGCGAGTATAAAGTCATGAATATTAAAAAACGGGGTGAAAATTTGCCCAAAACGCGTTTTGGGCTCCCGTTTTTGGCTAGCCACTTAATACGGAACATTATAGTAGGGTATCGCGCCGCGTAGTTTGTGCCAGTATGAGAGTTGCAGTGCATGCCCTGCAGATTTTTTCTCTTCTTTAAATGTGTAAGCCCTTTTTTTGTATTTGGCTTGATAGATAGAGGTATTAAAGGAGAGCTAGCATGCTTACTTACTTCTTAGCTATTAAGTTAAAAACCATTTAAAAACAAGGGGTAGGCGGGGTGGATTATTTATAATTATTTAACTATAATCTCGATTACAAAGGGGTGCTAATCCTTTGTGTAGGTGTTTGGGCTTAACGCTTTTAGTGTTGATCCCTAATCAATTGCCCATAATAAGAGGAAGCTACTTATGCTTTATGCTAACAATTTTCGCGGTAAAATTCCTTTGGAGTTGTATATCCAGTTGCAAAATAAATTTCCCCAATTTGATCGAGAGACTGAAACTGCATGGCTTCTGCGTATTAAACATAACCCTATGCTAGCCCAGAAGATGTTTGGCACACGAGAATTTAATACTGAGTTGATTCAGGCCGTTCAGCGACGGGCGATGGCTCAGGCTGGAGCGCGACGAACAGGACAGGAGAAGGCAGGACCAGCCCTTATTAAGCTTACGCAACCAGGAGACCAGCAGGCAAAAACGACAATAGCGCAAAGGTACAAAGAAGAGTTTATGGTCGAGAATGAAAATCAGTACAAGTACGCAAGCGAAGCGTATGCGTTGTTACTGGAGCAGTTCGACGAGTTCACGCCACCCAATGGGAGTGTTTTTTGGAATGGAATCAATGAACTGGCTTTAGCCAAATTGGTCGATCAATGGAATACTGAGTTACAAGGCGAAGTATTTGGGCAGCTAGAGGCGACTACGGCTGCTCGCTATGTTAATAAGCAATTTGAATGGGAAGATGGCGCTTTTAAGAATTACTTTACAGAGGTCTCTGACCGACTCGGTCAAGGTGCAAGAGGGCATGTTACATCAGTCGTGCGCTGCGGTTTGCGTCATGATTCTATTTTTACGATCACAGAATTGCCGCGCATGCTTAAATCAATGGAAGACAAAATTAAGTCTAGGCAGACTCCGATTGTCACTGATCTTACTATCGTCGTTATCGAACCGAAGCATTTGGAGAATCGGAGCATCGCGGCGTTTACAAATAATGAAATTACAATGATTCCAATCGTCCGCCCAAAAGAATGGCGGATCAATGGTCGCGATGATTGCACTATTGATGCTCATGTCAACATTAGTGCGCGTGTGCGGGAGTACTGGACGCTGCGTGGTCAAAAGCCCGAAAGTGCCGCCGCGACTAAGATCAAAAAGGATTTTGCACAACTTATAAAATGGCCTTGATTTTACTTTAAGTTATTGAAAATACAAGGTATATTGTAGGGTGGATAGAGCCGGCGGTATGTCTTTTTAGGCACTCAGTGAAACTCATCAATCTCGCGTAAAATGATGGGTTTCTCTTCGGGTTCTCACAGGTCACAAAAAGACGCTCTCCTCATCCTACGTTTAGTACGTTGATTTTATTTGAAAAAAATATTAACGTAATTGCCGTGCTGCAGCGCGTACGCCCTACTTAGCAGAGAAAATACCTTAATCTAAACAAATTTCTCCAGAAATATCCTCAAATACATTAGCGACCCCTACACATTCGTCTTGATTTATATAGTTAATGACACCATTCACAACTAAATTAATAAAGTGTGTGGGCATAGACAATTTTAAGGATTGTTTATGCTGATTCTGTAGGAAAGTGTGATTATTATCACATTTATCAAAAAGGCGGATTGGGTCAATTGACTTATATTACTCTCACTATTAATAATGGCTTCTCATTCCTACTTTAAAAGGAAATCACTATGAGCTATTTTAAAGCCCTTAGAAAGTTCTCAATATATCGTGTGTTTTTGCTGCTACTGACAGTATTATTGACACAGACAGCGTATGCTGCAACTTCAACATTGCATGTAACGCTTGCCAATGGAATCACAGGCGAGACAGTCCCTAATCTTAGAATTGATGCTTATGAACGTTTAGCGGATGGCAGTAAACAATGGCGGGCGAAAAGTACCACAGATAGTCAAGGTGCCGCAGCTTTTGAGCTAGAAGGTTTAGGTGCAGGGCAAGTCTATCTGTTACGCAGTAAACCTTATAATGGTATCAGTGCTTATAGTGAAGATATAGATTCAGGTGCAGACTTTAGCTTTAAGGTAGGGACTTTGCAGTTAACGCTAGTTGACTACCTTTCTCAAGCAACTCTAACAGACACCAAAGTCACTCTTTATAAACGTTTAGCTGATGGTTCAGATAAATGGGCAGGCAGTGCTAGGAGTGATGAGTCAGGTATGATTCGCTTTACACCTGTTGGGCTGGAAAATGGTGAGACTTATAGTGTGCGTACTAGCTCTTATGGTGCAGGGAACGCGTATAGCCCCGTTGTCAGTTCAGTTAGTGATTTGACTTTAGAGCTTGGAACTTTAGCTGTGACAGTGCAAGATTTTTTTAGCCAAACGGCTTTAGCCGATGCCAAAGTTTATTTATATAGACGCGAAGCCGATGGTAGTAGCAAAAGAATGGCAAGTGGTACAACAGATGCAGCAGGCTTAGTGCGTTTTACACCATTTGGCATAGAGCAGGGGCA
>WTCM01000193.1 GCA_013138595.1 Methyloprofundus sp.
CTACTAAGCGTTGCTGAATATTTCCTTTACTTTGCCACTCATCATTCTCAACACTATCAAGAATGTCTCGTTCATACCCATTTAAGCGCTGTATATTTTTCATGCTTATATCATCGACTAAACCACTTTTGTTTAAGTCTGTTATTGTACTATTTATTGATTCTACTATTGAATCTCTCATTTATTCACCTCAATAAAGTCACAGTCATTTCTGCATGTCTCTAGCAGGAATCCATCGTGCACAGTAGATTCCCGATAAAAGACTTCGGGAATGACGAACTTTTATCTGCATTTCCCCGTAAATAATGAGAAGTGACTAAACCCCTTCCGAAAAAACAATCGTGCGCCGTCCTGAAATAATAATCCGATGTTCAGTATGTGCCTTAACCGCTCTAGCCAACACTAAACGCTCTATATCTTTACCAATCATAATCAAATCTTCGGGGCTGCTATCGTGCATCACGCGCTCTACATCTTGCTCAATAATCGGTCCTTCGTCTAAATCAACGGTTGCATAATGCGAGGTTGCGCCTATGATTTTGACACCGCGATCATACGCTTGATGATAAGGTTTTGCACCTTGAAAAGCGGGTAAAAAACCATGGTGTATATTAATAATACGCCCTGCATATTCGGCTACAAATTGTGCCGATAAAATCTGCATATAGCGCGCCATGACCACTAAATCAATTTTGTATTCAGTGAGTAATGCCTTAATCTCAGCTTCTTGTTGTGGCTTAGTGTCTTTGGTAATCGGTAAATGATAAAAAGGTTTATTAAACTGCCCAGCCATCTCGGCAAGGTCATTATGATTGCCAATAATCACAGGAATGTCACACTTCAATTCCCCTTCTAACTCACGTAATAATAAGTCATAAGGGCAATGTGAAGCACGTGTCACTAATAAGGCGACACGATAGGGTTTGTCGGTATAACGGACTGACCATATTAAATTTAAGCTCTCAGCAAAAATATCAAACTGCTGTTCTAATTCGGTATGATCTAAGCCACTATGCTCTTCTAGCTTGACACGCATAAAATACTGACTATTTTGCACGTCGGTATATTGCTGACAATGCAAAATATTATAATCATGCCCTGCAAAAAAGCCGGTGATCTTTGCCACTAAGCCTTTTTGATCGGTACATTGAATTAGGAAAACAATTGAACTCATATTCTAGCTACCTTACCCATAAGTTTATTCATTATATTTAATACTCTATAACTGAATAAAAACAATAGACTAAATGTAGGATGGGTAGAACGTCTTTTTGTGAAACCCATCATTTTACGCAAGATTGATGGGTTTCACTATGCCCCCAAAAAGACGGGCACTTCGTTCTACCCATCCTACAGTGTATTTTGTGTTTAAATCATTAAGCAGTCGATGCCACAAACGCATCGGTAAAAATATCTCCCATTGCGGCTCCTTGCATAAAGGATTCCATTTTCATACTGCTGACCATTTCTGGATGACCACATAAAAATATCCTCCAACCTTTCCAGTCTTGCATATAAGCTAATGCGGCTTTATCAGCACGTTCTGCGGTAAAGCCTTCAGGTGCTTCTCCACTGGAAACACAGGGAAAATATGAAAAGTTCTCATACTTATCGGCAAATTCACGTAACTCATCCATGCGGTACAAATCTTTGACCGCACTAGACCCATGAAAAAGCACCACGGGGCCTGTATGACCTTGCTGCAGTGCATCTTCAAGTATCCCTGCTAAAGGTGCTAAGCCTGTGCCAGTCCCGACTAATAACAAACCTTGCTCGGCACGTTCGGGGATATAAAAACAATGCCCTTGGGGTTCGGAAACGGCAATACTATCACCGACTTTTATCTCATCATGCAACCATGAACTAAACTGCCCATCAGCCAATTTGCGAATATGAAATTCTAAAATACCATCTTGCTGCGGCACATTGGCTATCGAATAACTACGCACTAAACCATCGTCACGTTGTAAATTGACAAATTGCCCTGCAAAATATTCTTGTATATCAGGACATGCAATTTTTAGCAGCAAGGTGTTGTGATTCAGCATCTCGTTAACCACTACCGTTGCTTGACTAAACATCTCTGATTGCTCAGGTAGTTTAATCTGCATATCCTCTTCTGGCTGACATAAACATGCAAGAAAATATTTTTGGCATTTTTGCGTAACTTTTAAGCCTATTTGTGCCGATTTAGGCGGCATTTTATCCACACTGCGTACTAAACAACTGTGACAGGTTCCTTGCTTGCAGGCGTAGGAAATATCCACTTCTTCGCGTATTAAGGTGTCTAATACGGATTCTTCGGGCTGGCTAGTATAGCGGCTCTCACCTAGTATTAATTGAGTCATTTTTTAATCCAATAAAACTTATCGACGGGGGCGCTTATTTTTATGATGGCTAGGTTTTCTAGCCTCTTGGTCGCGATTAGCCACGTGCTTTGAACGACGCATTTCAGACTTTTCACTTAAGGAAACTTTAGGTTTAGCCTGTCTTTTAACAGGCGCACTTCTAACCTGCACTTTATTGTCAAATCGCTCTAAAGGTAAGTCTACAAAGCTTAATAAATCATCCAGTTCTTTTGCGGTTAATTCATGCGTTTGTCGGGCACTTAAGCCATCGGGTAAAAAGATCGGCCCATAGCGCACGCGCATTAAGCGACTGACTTGAAAGTCCAAAGCTTCCCACAATCGACGTACTAAGCGGTTACGCCCTTCTGTGACGGTCACATGATACCAACGGTTTGCACCTTCTCCACCGTTAAACTGTATATCATCAAACTTCGCTAAACCATCTTCTAATTGCACACCTTTTTTAAGTTGAGCAATATGATCGTCACTGACTTCGCCTAAAATACGTACCGCATATTCTCGGTCAATTTCTGATGAGGGGTGCATTAAACGATTTGCAAGTTCGCCATTATTGGTAAATAACAATAAACCTTGGGTATTAATATCCAAACGTCCCACGGCAATCCAGCGACCTGTTTGTAATTTGGGGAGTTTTTTAAATACCACAGGGCGACCTTCAGGATCATTACGTGTGACCACTTCACCTGTGGGTTTATGATAAATCAATACTTGTGTGGGTTGCACACCAAACTTTTCCCATCGAAGCGGGCGACCTTTTAAGCTTAAAGTATCCCCTTCTGTCAGGCGATCCCCTAATTTAACGGGCAGACCATTCAAGTTCAAAAGCCCTTCGGAGATCCAACGCTCAACTTCTCGACGCGAGCCTACGCCACCACGTGCCAGTACTTTTTGTATACGTTCACCTGCTAAGCCTTTACTTGGCTCTGGATCTGACTTTTTCGGCTGTTCCTGTGCATCAGCTTGTTCCTTATCACTATAAGGTTTGATATTAATAAAGGGGGCTTGTGTTTTCACTTTTTTCTACTTTTTGAATAATAATTGGGGGTATCAGCTTAAAAACGGGATATGGCAGATTGGAGCTGATAGCTTTAGCTATCACTAACATAGCCATAAATGAAGCTATTGTACTCCAGCACTTTGCTTGACATGCATTTATCCCATATTTAGGTAACTTTTCATTATTCACGGATAAATATAGATAAAAGATCATCATTCCCGAAGTCTGTTTATCGGTAATCTACTGTTGAGCATAGATTCCTGCTAACAACATGCAGGAATGACGGGCTTTTGTATTGTTCTGTACCAGTGAGTAATGAAAAGTTACGTATTTAGTTTATAGCCATAATAGGGCTTTAAAAAATTATATTTTTTTCAATTTGAAGCTTACTTCCCTGCAATATCATCCCAAAGAATTTTGTGTAATTGCACTTGAAAACGCACAGCTAATTGATCGGCTAAAATCCATTCGGCTAATTCAGTGGCATCTTGCTCACCCACTGCGGGTGAAAATAACAGTTCACATTGTTGCTCTAATTGATATTCAGCAATTTTTGCTTTAGACCACGCATAATCTTCTGCATCACAAATCACAAACTTCAACTGATCTTTCGCATCAAGGTATTGTAAGTTATTGTATAAATTACGCGATTCTTCTTTTGAAGCAGGCGTTTTTAAATCCATCACTTTAACAATACGCTGATCGACCTTGGCAATATCAATCGCGCCACTGGTCTCTAAAGACACGCTATAACCTTTATCCGCTAATTGTTTTAACAATTCCAGACAAGCCGTTTGCGCTAAAGGCTCGCCTCCTGTCACGGTAATAAAACGTGTTTTATACTGTGCAACTTGCTGCATAATCTCTGTAAGACTGAGGTTTTCTCCGCCTGTAAAAGCATAGCTAGTATCACAATATTGGCAGCGTAATGGGCAACCTGTTAAACGAATAAAAACTGTTGGTAAACCCACTGTGTTTGATTCGCCTTGTAGTGAATAAAAAATTTCACTAATCCGTAAGTCATCACTTTTCACTGGCTTACTGACCTATACTCTGTAATTTACTAATTGCCATATCGGCGGCTGTACTGCCTTCATACTTGCCTATCACTTGCGTATACATGCTCTCTGCGTTTAATGAGTCATTTTCTTCACGATAAATATCCCCCAATCTTAACATCGCCATCGCTGCTTTTTCACTGTTAGGAAACTGCGTATAAACGGCTGTAAAGGTTTCTTTTGCACGAGAATCATGCACCACTTTATAAACAGAAGCTAGCCAAAAAGTCGCGTTATCGCTATAACTGCTATTGGGATAATCTATTAAAAATTGACTAAACTGTTGAATGGCGAGTTCATACTGATTACCTTTCACACTGGCAAAAGCGCTATCAAAAGCCGCCTTTTCACTTGCTCTGGTTTTTTGTACAGGTGCAGCGGTTGTCTCAGCGGCTACACTAGCAACAGGCGTAGGAGGAACATAACTTAAGCTTTGCTCTTCATACTGCTCGGCAACTATCGTTGTTGGAGTTGCTGCGGTAGCACGATACTCAGTGCTAGGCGCAGAGCTTGTGACAGGCTCTGCAATCGCTGTATTCACAGCAACGCTAGCAGCTGCGGCACTAGGATATGTGACACGACTTCTCGCCATACCTGATGCCGACACTTCCAGCTTGCGTAAGCGCGAATCTATATCCACATAACTATTATTTTGGCGTTTTTTTAAGTTTTTAATTTCATTAGCTTGTTCCTCGCTTAGACCGCGCAACTGCTGTAATTCATCTTGCAAACTTTCAACACGACTGAGCATTTCTAACATCGGCTTATTAGCCGCTGTCGTGCCTTTATAAGGCGCTCCATTCGCATAAGTAGAATTATTGATAATCGGTGGTAAAACCCGTGCTGGTTCTGCATTTAGTACGGGTGACAAGCATAAGCCTGTGAATAGTAATATTTTTTTCATTATTGATAGACAATTTCTACACGACGGTTAAGAGCATAAGAGTCGTTGTTATACTCCAGAGAGGCTGGCTTTTCTTCTCCATAACTGACAATGTTAACTTGGTGATTCATTACCCCAATTAATTGCAACATTTTGAAGACTGATTTAGCACGCTGTTCTGCAAGCGCTATATTATACTCACGTGTGCCACGCTCATCTGAATGACCTTCTAGGACAATACGCTGGTTTGGGTGAGTCATCATATACTGCGCATGCGCTTCTATTACAGGCAAAAACTCATTTAAAACTTGGCTACTATCATATTCAAAATAAATAGTACGCTTAGATAAAGGGCTACTAGGGTCAGAAAAGGCGGAACTGCTCATTAAAGTATCCACTGCATTCTGTGCACTAGGGTCTAAATCCAGTTCTGTCACGCCTCGATCATCCAGCGTATTATAGCTATAACCCTCTGTGGTGATGCCATTTGTTGCCGCAATCCCCGTTGTTATCGCAGCATTTCCTTGCACAGCCGCTGCGTCAGTATCTTCGGAAAAACTACTGTTTGTACCATCACCCGCACACGCTGATAATAAAAGTGTTATCAAAGATAAACTGACGGCTATTTTATTAATTTTCATTATTTAAAAATCCATGATTGAAAAATGTATACGATATATCATATCTGCTCATTATTTAGGAGACCACACTGGCTCTCTCACCAAACCTGTAGCACTTCTTATATCTTGTTTTCTAAGCCCATCCACACTAACCGTCGATAAGATTTCTTTATTATACTTGCGTCGCGCATAAATAATTGTTTTTCCATTCGGTGCAAAACTAGGTGACTCATCTAAAGGACCGTCTGTTAAAGCATGGCTTTCACCTGTCGCTAGTTCTAAAACGGCAATACGGTACTGACCTTCTACGCCACGTACCATTACAACTGTCTGTCCATCCGCTGAGTAACTACCGCGAGCATTGTAATTACCGTCAAAGGTTAAACGCTCGGCTCGCCCTTGACCATGACTAGGCATAGTATAAAGTTGCGGTAAACGCCCTCGATCTGAGGTAAATAAAATCTTCTGCCCATCAGGTGACCAAGCGGCTTCTGTATCTATCGCCCTAGAGCGGGTTAATTTTCTTAAAGATAAACTTGCTAGGTTTAAGATGTATATATCTGAATTGCCATCCTTAGATAAGGTAATCGCTAAAGAATTCCCATCAGGAGACCAAGCAGGTGAGCCGTTAATCCCTTTGTATTTAGCCACACTTTTACGCTGCCCAGTACTCAATGTTTGAACAAAAATTTCTGAGACTTTATGTTCAAATGAGACATAGGCAATTCGATCACCATCAGGCGACCATGCAGGTGACATAATCGGCTCTTTTGACTGCGCCATAGAGACTTTATTTGCACCATCATAATCGGCAATATTGAGATTATATTGCTGCTTTAGCCCATTTTTTTCACTGGTCACATAGGCGATACGTGAAGTAAATACGCCTTCTATTCCGGTTAATTTTTTATAAATCGCATTACTCAAATGATGTGCAGCCATACGTAATGAGGACGCTTCTACAGAGAGTCTTAAAGCTTTCAGCTGCTGTTTTTTATAAACATCAAATAAGCTCATTTGGATCTGATAAAGCCCATTATTCTGATTAATAGAGCCTATCACTAAATAATCTTGTCCTGTCGCTGCCCAATTACGAAATTTAACCTGCTCAGGGTTGGAAGGGCGCGTTAGCATAGCCGAACGATCTAGCGTATTAAAATAACCACTAGCGGCTAAATCTGCGGCAATAATGGCTGCAATATCGGTGTCGTTATCACCCTGAGGCGCTGCAAAAGGAACAACCGCTATTTTATGTGCAATCTGCACACCTTCTGTAATTTCTATGGTTAATTCTTCAGCAAAGAGAATATTATTCACGGCAAACATATTACAACACACTAAAAATAACGCTAATTTTTTTATTAATCTAATCACTTTTTACTCTTTGGGTAATAAACAGAGAAAACTATTGAAAAATAGCACAACTTACATCGTATGAGTCACACGAACTGAGCTTGCTGTACCCGCTAAATAAGTTTCTATCTTACTTCTAATTAAACCGCCATCCTGAGAGCTAAACTGCACTCCAATGCCGGGTAGCTTATTACCTTCGGCACCAATCGGCGTAATCCAAATCACTTCTCCCGCAACGGGCAAACGCTCTTGCTCCTCCATCAAATCCAGTAACATAAACACCTCTTGCCCCATTTTATAAATCCGTTTAGTGGGGATAAATAAGCCTCCATTATCCACAAAAGGCATATAAGCCGTATAGAGTGCATTTTTTTCTTTAATTGATAAGGAGAGAATACCTTGTCGCCCTGTAGATTCTGCCATAATTATGTACTCACTGTGGATTTAGCCCAAGTAATCAAAAGCTCTTCTAAAAGAAGCTGTTTATTGAGTGGAGTTTGAAATCTATACTGATTTTGTAACAATAAGCGATAAAATTCAAACAATTGCTTTAAGTTTAACTGCTTCGCTAAGACATGCAAGTGTTTTGCAAAATCCTCATTGGATAAAAAGCCTGTCTCTGCGCTAAACTGACATTTGATAATATCTTCTGTCCAGCTAATCAGCCAAACTAAAAGCTGAGCAGCCGAAAGCTTCAACCATTGCTCTGCTAAGCTAACGGGGCAAGCATGGCGACTTAAAATATTTTGCCACTCCTCAAAGCATTGCTTACGTAATTTTAAGACATCATTTTGTGCATACGCTAAGGCTTGTAAAGGCGCGCCTTGCGTTAAATTTAAGAGTAACTGCTGATCATTTGTCACGCCCTGCTCTTGCAGCCATTGTTTAGCAATATTAGCATCTGGCGAATGCAACATGAGCTTTTGGCAGCGACTCATAATGGTAGCAGGTAATTGCTGCATCTGTTCCGTTAGTAATAACATTACTGTGCGCTCTGGCGGCTCTTCCAAACACTTTAGAAACGCATTCGCAGAATTTATGTTCATCGCATCAGCAGGATTAATGAGCACTACGCGATACGCACTATACTGAGGTGTCAGTGTTAATTTTGTCAGCAACTGCCGCACTAAGCCCACGCCTATCGCCTTACCCGCTTCTTCAGGCTCTAACACAATAAAATCAGGGTGTGTGTGTGCCTGAAATAATTTACATGCGTCACACTGATCACAAGCGGTATTATCTTGCCGGTTTAAACAAAGTAAATACTGTGCATAATTTAAAGCTAAGAGTTCTTTACCCAGCCCTTGCACACCGTTAATAATCAGTGCTTGTGGCGTACGCTCCTGTTTCACATAAGCCGTTAAGTGCTGCCAATCCTTAGCCTGCCAAGGATAAATATTAAAAGAAGTCTGTTTAATGACGCTAGACATCATCATCTATCCTTTAAGCAACGGGCTTATGATTGATTTTATTTGCGCCTGTACCGCTTCTAAATCGACACTCGCATCCACAACTTTGACTCTATCAGGCTGTGCCTCTGCAATACCTAAATAAGCGTGTCTAACACGCTCAAAAAATTCCATTTTTTCCAGTTCAAAACGATCTAATTCACCACGATGGCTGGCACGTTTAATACCGATTTCAGTCGGTGCATCCAATAATAAAGTTAAATCAGGGCGTAACTCACCTTGTACAAAGTTTTCTAACCAGTTAATTGCAGTAACATCCATATTTCTACCACCACCTTGGTAAGCATAAGTCGCATCGGTAAAACGATCACATAAAACCCAAGTGCCCCATTCTAAAGCAGGTTGAATCACATGTTTAATATGTTGTGCACGGGCGGCAAACATCATTAATAATTCAGTTTGCTCGCTAATCGCTTCTTGTTCTTTATCTAATAATAATTGACGAATAGACTCAGCAAGCTCGGTTCCTCCGGGTTCACGTGTGACTAGAACAGAAATATCATTCGCTTCCAATAATTCTTGAATAAAATTAAGGTTCGTGGTTTTACCAACGCCCTCGCCGCCTTCTAAAGTAATAAACTGCCCTGCCATTATTTCTTCCTCCGCTTAATTTGATAAGCATACACCGCTTTATTATGCGCTTTTAAATTTGCTGAAAAGATATGACTACCATCACCATTTGCCACAAAATATAAGCTCTTGCCTGCCGCTGGATGTAGCGCGGCATGAATCGCCTCTTTACCTGGCATCGCAATAGGTGTGGGGGGCAAGCCATTAATCTGATAAGTATTATAAGCCGTACGTTCACGCAAATCTTTTTTGCGTATATTGCCATGATAATTATCGCCCATACCATAAATCACAGTGGGGTCAGTTTGTAGCCGCATGCCTTTTTTTAATCGACGTGTAAACACTCCAGCAATAATCGGACGCTCAGAACCAACACCTGTTTCTTTCTCTACTATCGACGCTAAGATCAAAGCTTCATAAGGGCTTTTTATCGGTAAATCTACCGCTTTATTCGCCCATTCAGCGGCTAAAGTCGTTTGCATTTTTTGATAAGCTTGCTGCAAAATCACTAAGTCTGGTGTATTTTTTTCAAAGCGATAACTATCAGGGAAAAATAAACCTTCTGGATGAGTTTGCTTAGCATCTATTTTTTGCAAGACTTCAAGATCACTTAAATCGGTTAATGTTTGTTTAAGTTGCTTATTTTTGGTCAGTGCTAGACGCATTTCCTTAAAGCTCCAACCTTCAGGAAACGTAATTGAATGTTGCCGTGCTTTGCCCTTACTGAGTAACACTAAAAATTCTTTAGGTTTAATATTAGCGGGGAGTTCGTACTCCCCCGCCTTAAGTTTACTTGCTAGTCCTTCTTGATAAGCGAGTAATTTAAACCAATATTTATTCAGTGGCTCGACTTGTTCTAAGTTACGGATAATCCCATTAAATGAACTACCCCTACCTACGTCAAAAATCATAGATTGTTGTGTGACCACAGGTTGCTGTAAAAAAGCATTATATTCATTCCACGCCCAAGCGGCGGCAGAGCCTGTGAGCAGCACTAAGATGGTGAAAATTCGTAATATCATTTATATTAGTTGGTTTTTTATAAGTAGCGATAGTTTCAAGCGTTTAATAGTATGCAGAGCGATAGGAACGAAAAAAACAATGAATGGGCTTTCAATAATACCCGAAAGTAAGCATAACTACCACAATAGCTGTGACAAAATCCATGCCCATTGTTTATCCCAACAGCAATGACTTTGTCCTTTAATCACTAACAGCTCAGACTGTGTTTTTTGACTCACATAAGACTGAATAATGTCTACAGGGACATTTCGATCCAATTCTCCTGCAATATGCAGTTGCTGAATACTGGTTACCAAACTTTTCTCTTTGATGGGGTTTAAAGAGCCTGTCAGTGCAGTATAGCCATGCAATACTGCCCAGCGCTGTATATCTAAATTCGCTGCAAGCGTGACCACATAGTCTGTTTGTTTAAAATAAGGGGCTAATAAAACCGCTAAAACGCCTCCGCCACTATAACCAATAAAGCGAACTTTATGAACACTAGGGTGTTGTTTTAACCATACAGATAAAGCTTCTTGCATAGACTCTACTACTTCCCGCGAATAACGGTGTGATGTCCAAAACTTAGGCTCACAAGCAGCACTTGCATATAAACCATAATAACAAGGGCGACCTAATAACACGGCTGGGCTAGCATCCATCGCCATCAATTCTAAAATTAAGGGGTTACGCGGCGTAGGATCTGTTGCTATCCAGCGCTTGTCAATCCACGGCGTTCCATCACCATCCAGATAAACATTCAATGTATTAGAGCTTTCTCGCTGAGCGGCTGTATTACTATAAATAACATGCTGAAATAAAGTGCTGCTGAATATTGATTTTTGCAGGAATTTTTCACCACTGACTTGATGAAAATGCACCGAAGGGCTCGTGCAAGCACTGCTTAAGCTGATAATGAATAGTAATAGAAAAAATTTAATACGCGCTCCAAGTAAAAACATGGCAGACGGGGTGAATCGCCAGCCCAGCTTGGTAATTTTTTTGATAGCTCAAGCTTTACTTGATTTGTCAGACAAAGCTTGAGCTCCACACTTAGAAAATAAAACTTCCCGCTAAACTACTCGTATCCGTGATTCCTTCAAGCGTAGCGATTAAAACTAACTCCGCTGCATCTATCGTCAAATCGCCATTACCTAAGGCTGCATCGGCGGCAAATACTGCAGAATCAATCCCATCAGACACCACTAAATAGAAAAGTGAGTCACCCTTTTCAAACACGACACTATCCAAATTAAACAACGAATTCCCCCCAACATTGACAAGGTAATCAGCAACAGCGATGGAAGTAAAAGAAGCAACACTTATCACATCTGGTGCACTATTATCTATCAATACAAGCTCTGTATTTGCAATATAGACTTCATCATCGCGCGAACCATTACCGACAAGCTGTAACTGAGACAAACCACTAATGTTTTTTGCTTGGGTTCCTGCTCCATCTAAATCTAGCTGATCACCGTCTGCCACAGTAAAATCTGTAATAATATCTTGCCCGAAAGAGACCGCCGTGCCAGGGAAGTTCATAGAAAATTCATCTGCCCCAAGTCCACCGGTTAAAAACTCCTCACCTACACTGGCAATTAATGTATCATTCCCAGAGCCTGCAATCAGCTCAATAAAATCGCTATTTAATACTTCAAAAATTAAATCTTCTGTTTGCTGGCTAAAATTAAATGTACTTTCCATACCGTCGCTAACCAGCACTGTTTCTACATTAATTAAACTACTATCCAACATCGCACCACCAACAACCGCAGCAACAACAGCACCACCCAAAACCTCATTATTAGCTAAAGCAACAGTCTCACCGAAGAAAAATTCACCAAATACAGAAGAAGAAAAATGTGCGGTATCATCTCCATTCCCTCCATCAAAAGCGTCTCCCTCTTCCATATCAAAATGATCATCCCCTGAACCGCCTACTATATCTAATATATGGCTCTCAAAATCAGTCTCCATTGTGATACCTGCGCTAGAAGCACTGGCATCTATGCTTAATAAACTATCCCCTTCACTCAATGGGTTCGCATTAAAGATACTTTGATTAAAAGTTATTGGCTGATTAGCACTGATATTAATCTGATTTAATGCCGCCCCTGTT
>WTCM01000212.1 GCA_013138595.1 Methyloprofundus sp.
CACCGCTAGTTTGGCGGTTACTTAGCAACCGCCTTGTAGAAAATGAAGCACAAGCGAGTGAACTGATTGACTGGTATCGCTGCCGCTGGGAAATCGAAATGTTTTTTGATGTTTTGAAAGTTGGCTGGCTAATATTTTAGGATAAATTATCGTTTTATTATCATATTGTTCAGCAATAAAGTATATATTGTCGCTTTGTACAGGGTAGGTATTATTAGAAAATACAGGGAAACTCAGTGATGAGAGAATTAATATTAAAATAAATAAGTAGCCCGTATGCAGCTTCGCGGAATACGGGAATCTCGGTGCTTGAGTCCCTTGCTTTGTTGCTGTATTTCTCTTATTTGGAGCTAGTGCTTTTGTTTGCATGATTCTTACCTTTGTATTGCTGTGATTTATCCCCCGTATTACGCAAGCTTTATACGGGCTACACTTGTTTTATTCTTGAATATTTGTAACTACTCAGCGTGTTTTTTAACTTTAAAATAAAATAGATATATTTTTATTCAGTCTATTTTTAGCCATTTTTACCTTAAAAACAGCTTGAATTTTGGCTAAAAATTAGAGATATACATTAATTATCTTTTTAAATCAATCTGTTAAGAATTTAAATTACGCTGAGTAGTTACTAATATTTAACTTATTTGCAGCTTTGCGAAGTACGGGAATCTCGTGAATGCGTAACTGTTCTGTCTTACTTGTTTCCCGCATGAAGCAGACGCTACATACAGGCTACGGTGCTAATGAAAAGCAACATAAGTAAAATGTTATGCGATTGTACCTTATTCTTAAACTGAGGGGATAATAATTACCTTATTATTTCCCCCCTTTTTTTTACCTTAAAACTTGTATGGCATCCTCATGGCTCGCACAGCGTAAAAAACGAATATTTAACTGGCGGCTGAGCGTTTGTAAGTCTTCACAATGTTGTTGGAATTTTTGCTGATAATTTAACAGCCGTTGTTTATCGCTGGTATCGACCACAATATCACGACTATTATCGGTAAAACGGTAGCTACCTTTACTGGGTAAATGACTTTCTAATGGGTCATACACCAAAATTAAAATAATATCGCAATGCCTTGCTAGTTTGCTTAAATAACTTTGCGCTGTCTCACTCATACCGCGAAAATCACTAATAATATAGACTAGGCTACCTGGTTTTGCATGATGACTTAAGCGCGCCATCACTTGCTCAAAGTTAATGGCTTCTTGTTTTTCACTGCTTTTAATCAGTGCATTTAAAAAATGTAAAACCGCTTGTTTGCCACTTTGGGGTTTGAGTTCTCGACAACTGTGGTCGGTAAATATCTGCCCGCCAATACGGTCGCCATGCCGCTCTGCAACCCAAGCGAGCAGTGCCGCTAGTTTTGCCGCTTGCACCGATTTAAAGACACCCCGCGTGGCAAATTGCATGGAGGCTCGGTAATCTACCGAAATAAACACAGGGCGCTCACGCTCTTCTCTAAATAATTTAGTATGCGTTTTGCCTGTGCGCGCGGTGACTCGCCAATCAATACTACGAATATCATCACCTGGTTGATATAAGCGTACTTCGTCGAATTCCATGCCACGCCCTTTGGTACGCGACAAATAACCACCACTTTGCGGCGCACGTATACGCGAACGGAATAGCTTTAAACTTGCCGCAGGTTTGGCAAGTTTAAGCAGCATTTTTAAATTGACCTGAACTAATTCACTGACCATTAGGGTACAGCAATACGTGCGATCAATTGCTCAATAAAGTCATCGCTAGTAATGCCTTCGGCTTCAGCTTCATAGGATAAGATCACCCGATGGCGCAAGACATCAAAGGCCATATCTTGTATATCTTCGGGGGATACAAAGTCTTTACCGCTGAGCCATGCTTTAGCACGTGCGCAACGATCTAAGGCAATACTTGCACGAGGGCTTGCGCCATATTGTACCCAGCTAGCTAAATCTTCACCATAAGCGGCAGGGTTACGGGTGGCGAGAATAATTTGTAATAAGTAATCTTCTAAATTATCCGCCATATAGATATTCAGCACTTCTTGACGAGCGCTAAATAGACTTGCTTGGCTGATCGCTTCATGACTTTGTTTTTCGCCTGAACCACTTTGTAATGCTTCAGAGCGTGCTAAATGTAAAATCAGCTTTTCGTCGGCGGCTTTGGGGTAATCAATTTTGATATGCAATAAAAAACGATCTAATTGTGCTTCAGGTAAGGGGTAGGTACCTTCTTGCTCAATCGGGTTTTGGGTTGCCATGACCAAAAACAATTCAGGCAAAGGATAG
This sequence comes from Methyloprofundus sp., assembly GCA_013138595.1. GTDB lineage: Bacteria > Pseudomonadota > Gammaproteobacteria > Methylococcales > Methylomonadaceae > Methyloprofundus. The sequence continues at coordinate 2,278 of WTCM01000212.1, forward strand.
GTTTCTCCCCCCACCGTAATTTGTCTTTCCGCCATTGCTTCTAAAAGCGCGGCTTGCACTTTTGCGGGGGAACGGTTAATTTCATCAGCTAACACGAGGTTATGAAATAAAGGTCCTTTTTGAAATTCAAAACTACCTTGTTCTGGGCGATAAATTTCTGTGCCTGTTAAATCAGCGGGTAATAAATCAGGGGTAAATTGTACGCGATGAAAATCGGCTTGTACGCCTTTGCTCAAGGCAATAATGGCACGTGTTTTTGCCAGCCCTGGTGCGCCTTCTACCAAAATATGCCCATCGGCAAGTAGTGCGATTAACATACGTTCGACTAAAATATCTTGACCGATAATTTGCTGATTAATATAGCTTTTTAATTGTTGTACGGCGATATGACTATCGCTGGAACTGACTTCTGACATAGCTGGGTTTGATCCTGAGTGCTGTGTTGAGAAAAAATTATAAGGAGGGTTATTTTGGAGCGATACGGAGTATTCACTCCGCCTCTCTGCTTGTTGTGGTGATAGCGATTAATTTAGCTAGCCAGTGGCTGTCAGGCTACTCACTTAACACGGGATAGTAGGGTATCGCACCGCGTACCTTTTGTCTGCATGAGGTACGCGGTGCGATACCCTACAACCTGCTTGCCCCTAAAGCGTAGACAAACTATCTACGCCGCTAGCATCCATGTTAATGTCTGCTCTAAATCATAATCAACAAGCGTCGTAACAGTATTTTTTAAGCGCGCATTATCACCTTTTAAAATACGTACTTCATTCGCACGTACAAAAGCAGGGTTCACTTGAACTTCAATGCTTTGCCCAGTGATTTTTTCACATAAGCCAATCGCTTCATGCAAAGAATAGGCATTGCCTGTGCAAATATTCATCGCTAAGCCTGATTGCGCAGGTGCTTGCTCAATTAACTTGGCATAACTATCGGCAATAAAGCGCACATCGTTAAATTCACGCCATACTTCAAGATTACCTAATTCAATCACCGCTTTTTTAGCTTTAAAATGCTCGACTATTTTAGGGATTAAAAACTTACTATCCTGTCCTACGCCGGTATAATTAAACGGGCGCACCAAGGTAATCGGGAGTTTTTCTGCCCAAAGCCCTGCCGCTAATTCCATTGCATATTTACTGACCGCGTAATCATTCGCAGGGTTGGCAGTCGTCTGTTCGTTTAACATGCCCTCAGAGCTATTACCATAGACATTCGCACTGCTCGCAATTAAGACATGTTGCAGCTTATTTGCAGATTGCGCCAAGGCTTGTAGTAAATTGCGCGTGCCGAGTAAATTAACCTGATAAATCGCATTCGCATCACCATGCCCGACAAAGGCAATCGCGGCTAAATGTATCACGGCATCTAGCTTCAGCTCAGCAAGCTCAGCGGTCAAACTTGGTGCATCCGTTAAGTTACTTTTTAAGCCTATGACTTGATGACCTGCACTTTCTAAGGCTGTTTTAACATAGCGCCCTGTAAAGCCAGCTAGCCCCGTTACCAGTATGCGCATCATTAGAATGAAGTCCCAGCTTTGTTACGCTTTAAATCTGCTTCGACCATCATCGCACAAAGCTCTTCTAGCGAGGTTTTAGGCTCCCAGCCCAAGACTTGTTTTGCTTTAGCAGGATCACCAATTAATAATTCCACTTCAGCAGGGCGGTAAAATTCAGGGTTAACCCGTACAATTTGCTTGCCTGTGCTGGCATCAATTGCAACTTCATCTTCCGCAGAACCTTGCCATTCAATTTCAATATCAGCAGCTTTACAAGACATGCTAACGAAATCACGCACGGTCTCCGTACGATTAGTGGCAAGCACAAAAGTATCCGCTTTTTCCGCTTGTAGAATGAGGTACATGCCTTCGACATAATCTTTAGCAAAGCCCCAATCACGTTTGGCATCCATATTACCTAACTCTAAAACATCCAGCTGTCCGAGTTTGATTTTCGCTACGCTATCAGTAATTTTGCGCGTGACAAATTCTAAGCCACGTAAGGGAGACTCATGGTTAAACAAAATACCACTAGAGCCAAAAATATCATAAGACTCACGGTAATTAATAGTCATCCAATGGGCATACAGCTTAGCAACTCCATAAGGGCTACGCGGGTAAAAAGGCGTATTTTCTTTTTGTGGAATTTCCTGTACTTCACCAAACATTTCCGAGGTAGACGCTTGGTAAAATCGAATTTTAGGGTTCACAATACGGATCGCTTCCAGCAAGTTTAAAGCGCCGATTCCTGTAATTTGAGCAGTGGTATGGGGTTGGTCAAAAGACACTCCAACAAAGCTTTGCGCAGCAAGGTTATACAATTCATCAGGCTGTGCTTTCTCTAGTAAACGAATGCTGGAACCTAAGTCTGTTAAGTCATATTCAATAAGGTGTAGGTTAGGGTGATCTTTAACGCCCAATTCCTGCATACGCCAGAAATTAGTAGAGGCCGTGCGACGATAAGTTCCGTAAACCTCATATCCTTTCGCTAATAATAGTTCAGTTAAATAAGCACCATCTTGCCCAGTTACGCCTGTAATAATTGCTTTTTTCATTATTTTATCTATATTTTAGTGATTCATGCTGATAATCAGCAAGTTTGTTTTTAGCGGAATAGCTTGGTTTCAAGCGATAAATAAGCATACTTTTTATCATATTGAATAAGTTGGGGTAATTATACCAAAAACCCCTAAAACTTCGAGTATCTGTTAGTTAGGGCTTAACAACTTTTACGCTTTCCCAAAAAACGCTATACTCATAGCGTCGTAATGATGATTGAATAGGCTCACTTGATCATCCAATCAGCAAGTTCCACCCCTTATTATTTTAAGAAAAATACATATGAATAATCTACAGCTTGAAACCAAAATAGTTAATAAACTTATTGGCACCAAATTCCCCTTACCAGAATATGCAACCGATGGATCAGCAGGTGTTGATCTGCGTGCCTGTATTGATGAACCCATAAGTGTTCAACCCGGAGAAACAAAACTGATTGGTACGGGGCTTGCGATACATATTAAAGATCCGCAGATTACTGCGCTGATGGTACCGCGTTCGGGGTTGGGCATTAAAAAAGGCATTGTACTAGGTAACCTTTGCGCTGTTATTGATGCGGACTATCAAGGTGAAATTCGCGTGGGTGTCTGGAACCGCTCTTCAGAGGCGTATACGATTCAGCCCGGCGAAAGAATTTGTCAAATGCTATTTGTCCCTGTTATCAGAGCTGATTTTGTCGTTGTTGATGAATTTTCAGATACGACAGAGCGTGGAGAAGGGGGCTTTGGTCATACTGGAAAGCACTGATAATACCAATATGAATTCACCCACTCAAACAACTCAGTTAGATAGTTATTATGCATGTGACGGAAAGCATATTACTTTGTATCGCTTCCAGCCTTACTTTACGGATTTTATTTTTCAATGCTATAAGAACGAAGATTTTATAAGTCGTTATCGGCTTTATCAACGCCAGCCTAAAAATAAACAAGAACTGCATAAAGAGTTGCTTACGATTCAGTCTTTACCGCCCGAAATGCTAAAAAGCATTGAATGGGTTATTGTCGATAAGGCTACTCAGCAGCCTATCGGCTTAGCAGGTTTGGTTAATTATCAGCAACTACACGCTTATGCGGAATTATTAGTCGGTCTATTAAAAAGTAAAGAAACACAGCACAAACCTTATGGCCCTGAAGCCACATTACTGGTCTTAGAATATGCTTTTCAAACGGTACGCTTAAATAAATTAATCAGTTTTATCTATGCTTATAACGATAAAGTGCAACAAAGTACTTTGCGTTTAGGATTTCAGCAAGAAGGCTTATTAAAACAGCATATCCTTGCGCCATCAGGAAAGCATATTGATTTATTTCAAAATGCGCTTTTAAGTGAAGAGTTTTTTGCGAGTGAACAATTGACGCGTTTATCTCAGCGCATCATAGGGCGGGATATTACTCAGCAAAGACATGCCGTGGTGAATATTTTGGCGAATAGGCAGTAGGCGTAGTTTGGGTTTCCTTATCTAGCGTAGATAAGGAAACCCAACACTTTGGAGCAAACATGTCGGATGACGTTTTTTAATGCTACGCTCTAAAATAGGAGCCGTAATAGGATGTGTTGAGGCACGAAACGCATCTTTTAGATGTGAGCACTGTTGCGCATAAAATGATGGGTTTCGCAAAAAGACGCTCTACCCATCCTACGCAAGCCATTGAAATGGAATAATATAAGCTTTAAACAGAAAAAGAAGAGCCACAACCACAGGTAGTTGAGGCATTCGGGTTACGAATCACAAACTGAGCGCCTGATAAATCTTCTTTATAGTCAATTTCTGCGCCATTTAAATATTGGATACTCATCGAGTCAACCAATACAATCACGCCGCCGTTTTCTACTTGAGTATCATCTTCCGCGACTTCTTCGTCAAATGTGAACCCATACTGAAAGCCTGAACAACCGCCCCCTGAAATATACACGCGTAACTTTAAATTATCGTTACCTTCCTCAGCAATCAGCGCACTCACTTTTTGTGCCGCACTATCAGAAAATATAATTGGATCTGCCATATAAATAACCCTGTTTACATAAAAATTGTTTTGATTATGACTATACCTAGTGTTTTAGTCAAGAATTATGGATATAAGGCAACCGTTTGTAATCCTGAGTTTTCTGCTAAGCCAAACATCAAATTCATATTTTGTACGGCTTGCCCTGCCGCGCCTTTCACTAAGTTATCAATCACCGACAAAATAACAACCGTATCTCCCCCTTGCGGAACCACAATAGAAATTTGGCAATTATTACTGCCTTTTACATTGCGCGTATCAGGGTGTACGCCCTTAGGTAGGACATCCACAAATAATTCATCGGCATAACGCTGTTCATATAAGGCTTGTAACTCAGCCGCGCTATCTGTTTTAAGCCGTGCATATAAGGTTGCATGTATGCCACGAATCATCGGCACTAAATGCGGCACAAAGGTTAAGCCCACTTGTTCCTTAGCCGCAATGGATAGGCCTTGGCTAATTTCTGGTAAATGTCTATGCCCTGTAGAAGCATAAGCCTTAAAGCTTTCTCCCGCTTCACTCATTAAAGAAAGCACTTGCGCGGAACGCCCTGCACCACTGACACCCGATTTCACATCGGCAATTAAATGCTGATGATTAATTAAACCTTGTTCAATCAGCGGCAAAAAGCCAAGCTGCACAGCCGTCGGATAACAACCAGGGCAGGCAAGTAAATTCGCCTGTTTAATCTCATCACGGTTCACTTCAGGCAAACCGTAAACGGCATCAGCAATCAAATCTGGACAAGCATGCTCCATGCCATACCATTTAGCCCACTCGGTAACGTCCTTAATTCTAAAGTCAGCGGATAAATCAATCACTTTAACATTCCGCGCAAGCAGTTGTTCAGCCATTAGCATCGCTGTTCCATTCGGTGTCGCAAAAAAAACCACATCACAGCTCGCTAAAGACTCTAAATCGGGCTTACTAAAACACACATCAATGGTGCCACGTAAATTGGGGTATAAAGCATCTACGCGCATGCCATCATCAGAACGCGATGTCACCACTGCGACTTCCACTTCATTATGTAAGGCTAAAATACGCAATAGCTCAACGCCTGTATAACCTGTTCCACCCACAATACCTACACGAATCATAAGCTGTCCTCTATATCAATAATAATTTTGATGGCTATTTTAACTGAGAAAGTGACTGCTGACGCATAATTGTTTCATGCCATACGCAAACAATGATATTGCTGCTAAAGAAACTGTGAGCGCATTTTAAGTTAAGGAAAAATATAGGATGTGTTGAGGCACGAAACGCATCTTTATAGGCGCTTGATGCGCTTCCTATCGTCAACACATCCTATATCAAAAACTTAACTTAATTGCCGTGATGCGCCTCATGCAGGATAAAGGTACGCGGTGCGATACCCTACTATAAGTGAAGTATGAATCCATGATTTTAAGCGCAAAAGTAATGGGGCTCACTATGCGCCTAATTCCCACTATATGGGCAAACACAAATAGGACTTGTTATTATTTGTATTTATATGTATAGTGGCGCGTTTTAGGTTTCTTGATTTATTTCAAGATTAAACCTAGAAAGATCAGTTGAACGCGGAATTATAGCGCAAGACATTGGTTTCACAGTGTTTTAAAAAAATCTTAGCTTCACCCTTAGGTTAAGCGGGTATTTTTTTGAAGTGCGGTGGAATCAAGAGCTTGTGCTAGAAACCGTGGGCAACTGATTTTTCTAGGTTAAAAGGGAAGTCGGTACGTTATCACATAACAAAGCCGACACTGCCCCCGCAACGGTAATTGAGATTAAGGTCTACATAAAGCCACTGTTCTTAATAGAATGGGAAGGCGTAGACCCAAGCTTTTAAGCTCTCATCAGTCCGGAGACCTGCCTAAAAAATAGCTTAAGAAATAATAAAATATTTCTTAAATTTTATAAGCATGTGCGGGTGAGCACAGTGATTGAGAGTATTGATGAAATTTTTCTACCTATGGGTATTCAGCCTCGCTGTGCCTTTTCACTCTGGCAATGCTAGCGAAGCAGCCAGTGATATTTCTAGCAAAGCAGAAGCACCAGCACCAGCACTACTAGCTAACAACACTGAAGACTTGTCTCCAGACTTTCCTTACAATATTAATTCCTTAGCGCGTGAGCAAGGGATTAAACACGATTTAAAATATGATGGCTGTAATGGCTTTATTCGTGCAGGCTATATACAAACAAATGTTAAACACGCTGATAAAGAGCAAGCTTATGGTTCGGGCAGCGAATTAGGCTGCGGTTTTTCGTGGGGGCGTTTTTTTAAATTTCATAGTAGTGCTTTTGCTGTTATCAATCCAAGCTTTAATGGGAGTGATAACGATGCTATTCAGGGTGACTTTTTTAACGCCTATAAAAATAGTTATATCACCCTAGGTGAAGCAGTGATGACCTTATCGTATGACCGTTTTGAAGCGCATATTGGTCCGCAGCGAATTAACACACCACACATGGATCAAGATGACTTACGCTTATTGCCGAATATTTTTGAAGCGTACTTGATAGACTACCATGTCAGTGATGAATTTTATATTGGCTCTGGCTTTGTGCGTACGGCAAAAGGTTGGGAGAATAATGGCAATGCTGAAGATTTTGTTGGTATCGGAGATGCCTTTGGGGGCGACAGCTCTCAAGCTTGGTTAGTTTGGGGAAAATATCAACGTGGCAAGCTGAATGCAAGTGCTTGGTATTATTCGATTAAAGACGTACAGCAAATTTTCTTTGCCGATATTGTTTATCAAAACAAATTTAAGGGCTTATTTGCTTATGAACTAGGTGGGCAATTTGATCTAGGACGTTCAACCGGCAATGAATCGGCGGGATTCGTGGAGGCAAATACACTGGGAGTCTTTGCTTCTGTGAGTGCTTATGGATTAACCTTTACCACAGCATTCAATAAGAATTTTGGCAAATCTGCCGCGGTTAATAGTGTCGGAGGCGGCCCTTTTTTCACCTCTATGGAAGACCTAACCTTAGATGCGGTGGATTCAGGCAGCAAGGCACAGTCGCTATTACTCAATCTGGAGTATCAAACTTATTTTGTACAAGGATTAACAATCGGAGTTGCAGCAGGGGACTTTCAAGCTGAAAAAGCAGAGGACTTTCATGCGCAAGAATTTGATACTTATCTACGTTATCAATTTCAGCAAATGCTCAGCGTAGATATTATGTATGCCTATATTAAAGACCTGAAATCTTCGGTTAACGCAGAGCAAGTACGGGTTATTTTAAACTATCAGTTTTGAGCGAGATGGGGTATTCACCCCGTTTCAAGCGCTTAAAATTAAAACATAGAATGCCGCAAGAAATTAAACTTTAATTTCAATTGCTTACGTAGGATGGGTAGAGCATCTTTTTGCGAAACCCATCACTTCACTCAAGTAATGATAAGTAAATATACCCGTAACACATGAAGATGCTTCGTGAGTGTCTCGTCATCCCCGCATGCTTTTAGCGGGGATCTACCTAAAACACTAGACTCCCGCTAAAACTTGTGCCCACGCTTGACTGGGTAGCATGCGGGAGTGACGAAAAGTGGAGTTTCTGCATCTTCAAGTAATTTTGGTATACCTATACCGCCCAAGTAAATCTATTAATATCGTCAGTCAATATGCTATCGACGTAAAAAATAACCTTTTTTAAGCTTACTCAGCCTAATTTTCTCACGTGCCGCATCCGCCTCACTTTCACTGGCAAACCAATCTTTTTTGACTGTACCAGGCGAGCCCACATGCCCCCACTCGCGCACTAAAGACCAATCCCCAAATAGCCCAGGCATAATCAACAATTGATAAAAGCGATGTTTATTTTCCACCTCATTATGAAATTCTAAATAAATACGATCGATCATACGATACCACCTCAACTTTATTGAATAGCGACTAGTTGTGCCATACCACCACTTTATGCGCAGTGTTTAAAAAACATGCTCGATTGCTACTTTTATTGAGCTAAGTCGGTATTTTATCATCTTTTATCAACAATTTAGTATTTTCCATCTGGAGTCCAAAACGCGTTTTGGATTTTAAAACACGTAGGGTGCATTCCATGCACCCAGATCCGCCGAGACTTACCTACTCTATTTTCAAGCGATACGATAACTCAACAACGATAAGGACATTCTCAAACTGGAGTCCAAAAGCATAGAATGTTGTAAACAATTAAACGTTACGAGCGAGGTAAAGACCCCGCCCAGCCCAAGAATACAGTAATGGGTTGAACGTATATTTGTTCTTACAAAAGCTATGGCCTATTCGTGCTACACTAAAGTTTTTTCTTAATGACATATAAAAAAATACTATGCCCCCGTTAAAAAATGAAGTCGTCAGAGCAAGAGTTGATGCAGAATTAAAACACAGTTCAGAACAAGTATTAAACAGCCTAGGCATGAGCATGACAGAAGCCATACGCCTTTTTCTTACTCAAGTATCACTACGTCAAGAATTCCCCATAGAACTTAAAATACCCAATGCCACCACACTAAAAGCGATGGCAGAAAGCCCTAGCGAAAAAACGTATGAATCTGTAGATGAGCTCTTTAACGAGGTCATTAGTGACGCTGAACATTAGAGTAAAAAGCCAGTTTAAAAAAGACCTAAAAAAACCAGACGACTAATTGAATACGAGTGCATCCTCGTCTAGCTTAGAATTAGCAGCCCAAAACGCGTTTTGGACTCCCGCTTATAAATCTGAGAGAGGTGGGGTGAATCACGGCAATTAAGTTAAGGAAAAAATAGGATGTGTTGAGGCACGAAACGCATCTTTTTTGCCTTTGATGCGTTTCCTACCGTCAACACATCCTATAGCATAAAGCTTAAGCTGAGCGAGGTGGGGTATTTTCCCAGCTTATATTTTCAATGCTCAACCTTAGCAAACAAAGCCTTATATTCCAACTTATCAGGCCTATGCAAAAACATGGCCAGAGCAGAAATCATGGTGAAAATATATAAGGTATTATAACTATCGCCTAATATATACATTGCAAAACCAAACAGAGCGATACTTTCTGCAATCATCATGCAGACACTGATGGTCAACAAATAACGTGATTTAGGCGGCTTCGTCTCTTTTTGTAAACGCAATAAAACATGCCTAGCAAACTTTATGAGCGGTAGCATGATAATGGCGACAATATATAGAGCGGTTCTGATTTTGACTCGTAGTGATTCATCTAGCCCTAGCTGGATTTTTTCACCATAAATATGGCAAATAACTAATATAAGCATCAAACTGGCTAAAGCGACGGCTCTAATTAAACCTGCTGATACAAGGTCAGACTGTATTTGTTGTTCTGAAATGCTCATAATTATTCTGCCTTTTGCTGTTGTAAGCGATATGCACGGACAATGACTACAAATGCAAAAAAATCATACAATCCATGAATGATAATTGGCGTTAGTAGGTTTCGTGAGCCATCATAGTCTAAATACAAGCCTAAATAAATACTGACTGCGCTTGCCATTATAAAATATAAAAAAGTAACCGCATGTATTAAGCCAAAAATAAAGCTGCTGATTAACAAACCTGCGAGTAGCCCCCAAGAGTTTTCCAACCAAGGTTGAATCACCCCACGAAACAAGATTTCTTCTGCAATTCCTGCAATCGCGGCAAGTATAAATAAGTCTGTCCAATGCCGTGAGGCTAAATTAGACCCTAATGTGTCGTATAAAACCTGTCTAATTTTTTCTAGGGATTCACTGTTTAACTGGTTCAGTGCTAAATAAATCAAGCACAAAGGTAGGGTTCCTATAATCCCATTGATGACGGCAGTTTCATTAAATAAAATCCATTCAAAAGGATTAATCTCAGCGATCCAGCCTAAAAAAATAGCCACGATAATTAAGGCGCTTTCAAAATAACAGGCTGTTTTAAAAAATTTATCGGAATCTACTGAGGGTTCATTCATAATCTTATTGGTGCGATAATAGGGCTTTATTTATTTTCTTAGCTATCCACTTAACACGGGACACTATAGTAGGGTATCGCACTGCGTACCTTTCTCCAGCATAAGGTATGCGGTGCATACCCTACAGGCTATTTGTCCCGCCTTAAATGTGTAGCCATTTTCTTTGAAGGCTTAATTGTGCTGTGTTTTATTTATAAAAGTAATAAAAAATCCGAATTGTATCTGTATATAGACAAACAAGACGACTTTTCTAGTGTGCCTGAAGCGATCTTAAAAAGTATTGGTGAACCTGAGTTCGTTATGCAGTTAGATATCACCGCTGAACGCAAGCTTGCGCGAGAAAAGGCCAGTAATATACTAAAAGGCATAGAGGAAAATGGCTTTTATTTACAAATGCCTCCTGTGTTTCACACGGCTCCTATTAATATACAGTAACTTAATTTAATAAGACCTGAATTCAAAACTGGAGTTCAAAATGCGTTTTGACTAGATTTGGCGACCGACTTAACACGGGGCATAATAGTCATGTAGGTGCAGATTTATCTGCACTGTGCGGCTAAAGCCGCACCTACGAATCATGTCGCTCCTCGTGTTAAACCTGTAGCCCATATTTTTACTTAGTTTCGGCTCTTGGAAAAGTTTATTGAATAAAAAACGCCCAAAACTTGTTTTGGGCTCCAACTTTGAATACTTTCACAACGCTCTAAAACGCCGCTAATCACTAAGCCTTAGGCAAAGTCACGCCTTCTTGTCCTTGATATTTACCGCCTCTGTCTTTATAGGAGGTTTCACAGACTTCGTCGCCGCCAAAAAACAACATCTGCGCCACTCCTTCATTCGCGTATATTTTTGCGGGTAAAGGCGTGGTATTAGAAAACTCTAAGGTTACATGTCCTTCCCACTCAGGCTCTAAGGGGGTGACATTGACGATAATGCCACAGCGCGCATAGGTTGATTTGCCTAAACAAATAGTCAGCACATCACGAGGAATACGGAAATATTCTACAGTTCTTGCTAAGGCAAATGAATTAGGGGGAATAATACACACATCTGACTGAATATCGACAAAACTAGCCTCGCTGAAATTTTTAGGATCTACAATCGCCGAATTGATATTGGTAAAAATTTTAAACTCATCAGCACAGCGTACATCATAGCCATAACTTGATGTGCCGTAGGAAATCACTTTACCCTGCTCTGAATGCCTGACTTGTCCCGCTTCAAAAGGCGAAATCATGTCTTGCTCTTGCGCCATGCGGCGTATCCATTTATCTGATTTAATGCTCATATTGCTAATTGCTGTGTGATACTAAAATTAGGGGTAATTTTATCCTAAACCAAGCTAAGGAGCGAGAATTCAATAAACCCTAGAAGACAGAGAAACTTAATTTTTTACTTCAACCACTAAAGCATCCATTTTATTGGCTTTAAGCCTTGCCTGAATGGCATCAACAGAGGCAAGCTTTTTATACGGCCCCATTTTGACTCGATACCAAATCGCAGACCCTATCTGCGCTTTTTCAATCTTAGGTGAAAAGCCCATTAATAAGAGCTTAGCCTTTAAACTATCCGCATCTTTAAAGCCACGAAAAGCGCCCGCTTGTACGGTGTATTTCACGCCTTTTTTGACTTTACCTATACGTTCTTCACGCTTACGCGTTTTGACTTCATGGTCAGGAATCACAAACTCTACATCAGGCAAAACCGTATAAAAATCATAAATAGGCGCATTACTTGTTGCCTTTGGTTTTGCTACTTTTTTGACGGCTTTTGTAGACTTTTTGACCGGATCTGACTTTTTGATCTGTGTCTTTAACGGGCTAGTGATTTGCTCTGCTTTACTAGGAGGCAGGTTTTTGGTTGTCATGCCCTCTGTATTGGCTTCTTCTGTTGCAGACAAACTGTATAAGAAATAAACAAATGCCGCAATAACCACAAGCACAAGCCCCCAGCGCCATACTGGCACACTTTTATTGGACTTTTTTCTACGTGCAGAAGAAGGTCTGCGCTTGCGGGTTGACTTGCTGCGCTTTGGTTTAGCCTGGGTGACTCGATCCTTATAATCTTGCATTACATTGTTTCTGGTGTATTGATCCTAAGTAACTTAAGCCCATTTGCCAGGACTTGCTTAACGGATACAATTAAATTTAAACGCGCATTACGTACACTGATATCATCGACAATAAATTGATGCGCATTGTAATAGCTATGAAACTCTGCCGCTAATTCACGTAAGTAATTAATCACTAAGTGAGGCTCGTATTGTAAGGCGGCACGCTGTATCACTTCTGGGTATTGAGTCAAAAGCTTGATTAAATTAAGCTCTTGCGGTTCTTGTAGTTTATCTAAGTTACTATTACCTGACTCTATATCACGTTGGAAGCCTTTTTCAGAGAGTTGCCTTAAGACGCTGCAGACCCGTGCATGTGCATACTGCACATAAAAGACAGGATTTTCATTGCTCTTAGAAGTTGCTAGTTTTAAATCAAAATCCATGTGCTGTTCTGCTTTACGCATTACATAATAAAAACG
>WTCM01000252.1 GCA_013138595.1 Methyloprofundus sp.
GACTGGGTAGCATGCAAGAATGACGAATTATAGCTAAGGGCTATGGGTAATCAGCTAACAACTGCCCCCTAACTCAGGTTAATTAGCTTTAGACAATATCTCTAAAATCAACACATCGCAAGACTTACACCCTGTATTTGCCCCTGTGGCGGATTCTATTTTATCTAAATTATCCGCCCCCTTGGCAATAACCTGCTCAATTTTTGCTTGCGTTGTTCCCGTACAAGTACAAATTATTTTTTCTTGTTGTATTGCTTGACTATCAGACATATACCCTCCTATTGATCTTTTTATATTCCATATTTAAACCCAATATGCCCCCCTTTCAAAAGAAGCTACTTTTTTGAGCTACCCACTTAATCAGTCGTAGGTGTGGATTCATCCGCACTGCATAATGGTTTGTGCAACGTAAAAAAGTGCAGATAAATCTGCACCTACATGGCTATAGTGTCCTGCCTTAAATCTGTAGCCCTGTTTTGCAACTCTCCAAACTGACTTTATCTATAACGCTCAAACAAAGCAATCACAATCGTTATCAATACTGCTCCTAATAAAACACTCATAGAAACTAGCATATTACCTAATAAATCAGGGGCAAACAATAAAATCCCGCCTAAACCTAGCATCATGCACCCTGACATTAATTTAAGTAAGCGCCCTTCTTGCTCAGAAATCTTTTTACTGCCCAAGGTATAAGTAAAGAAACCCACAATAATCAATAAAGGCACAATATAGACCAAATTATATAAAGCAAGATAAGCATAATATTCACTGCTACTGAGTGCATTTAAAGTCAGCACTCGCGTATATACCATAGGCAACCCTGCGGTACATAACAACTCATAGCTATTAGCCGCAATTGCTAAGACAACGGTTGCCGCAATCATTGCCGGCCATTTCCCTTGCTGAGTAATCGCACGCATACGCTTAAATAATGTGGGCTTTGCCGACTCAGGAATCGATAAGGAAATTCCCTGCTTAAAAAAGAAGTAATCCTTAAAGTTAATCAGCCCTACTATTAAAGCAATCAATCCTGCAATCGCAGTAATATAGCTTAATTGCTTGGTCAACAAAAACACATTCAGCCAAGCCGCCATAAATAAGAAATACATTAAGCCTGAAAAAATCACAAATACACCGCCAATAATCGCAATTCGTACTCTGCTACGGGTATGTACAATAAGGCTTAACAAGAAAAATAAGACAAAAAAGGCGCAGGGATTAAAGGCATCTAAAGCGGCAATAATCAAAGTAAAGGCAGGTAAAGAAAAATCCTGATAATTCACTTCTCCCAAAACAGGCACAACAAACGGTTCTGGTTTTTCGCTAACGACTAAAGTATTTTTATGGCAGGCAAGCAGTTGCTTTTCTATGCTTTTCCCTGTGGTTTCTATGCTTTGAAAGCCGATTATAATTTGCTCACAAAAAATAAATCCTGGCACAGAATTCGCTGTGCGCCCTAACTTTTCAGCCATTTCAGTATAACGTGTAATATTGTCGGGGCTATCAATTAAGTCATAACTATTAAGCTGTAACCAAGTATATTTTTGTGGCAGTGATTCAATAAAAGGTTTTGCCTCTAAGCAATGCGGGCAAGAATGTGACCAAAAGAAATTTAACTCAACGGCTTGCTGCTCTGAGCTGGCAACCGCACTATTTAAGTAAGGGAGTAATACTAAGATAGGTAGGAGGCGGAAAATAATTTTTAACACGGCGATTTATACAGTAAAAAAAAGAAAAGGCTACGCACTTAAGCCACACTCTCAGGTGGGCAAGCTTCCCCTCTATCTAAGGCTTTATTGACTAAGGTATATAACTTATCCTGCCCGTCACCAAACAGTTCAATAAAACACAGCCCTAACTGACATTTATCTTGTGAAATTCTACGCGAATAAATGATTCGGCACTTCGCCTTCATTGCTTCGACCTTACCCTTTTTGGGGCTGGGCAGTTGAATATTAACATCCACTTCAACGGGTTTTCCCTGCACCACAAAATCCCCTTCTGGGGTTAACTGGTTACGCTCTTGCATACTACATTGAATGGCAAAACCCCCTATGGATACATTCACCGTTTGTGTATGCAAATATTCATTTTTAATATTTTTAATATCTATATTGAGCGCCTTTGCGACTCTTGGACTTCTTTCTTGCTTGATTATCATTCGCTAACCCAATTAAAAATGCTTAACTATCTATTTAGGAATATAAGTCCGAACTCCCATCCATATCCCCAGTTTCATTATAATTCATCGCACGCTTTCCCTCTGCGCTTAACTGCCCTGCCTCACGTACTCGACAAATAACCACTTGGTGATCGCCTGCGGAAATTTCATGACTGAATTCACAATCAAAATAAGCTAAGCTTTCTTGCAATATAGGTGCGCCTGTGACTGATTTTTTCCAAGTACCTTGAGCCATCTTATCTGCACTCGCTGGCTGCCCAAAATGTGCCGCCATTGATTGCTGGGCTGAACTTAAAACATTAATACTACAAACACCGCTTTTTTTAAGCAACTGATATGAACTGTGTTTTGGATTAATGCTTAAGGCTAGTAGTATCGGTGAAAATGAAACTTGCATAACCCATGCAGCCGTAAAAGCATTTGTCTGTTCCCCATCAGCCACACCCACCACATAAACTCCATGCGTTAAATGCTTTAATACACTTGCTATATCACTCATTATTCCGCCTCCAAATCTACACGCATTGATAAATCTATTGCGTGAACATTTTTAGTTAAAGCGCCAATAGAAATATAATCAACGCCTGTTTCAGCGACTTCTCGAACATTAGCCAATGAAATATTGCCTGAAGCCTCAAGAGCGCAACGCCCAGCCACTTTATCAATAGCTAGCTGTAACTGATAAACAGAAAAATTATCCAACATAATGCGATCTGGCTGCGCGACGATGGCCTGTTCCAGTTCATCCATAGACTCAACTTCAACCACTAATAACTTATCACTAATTAGTCGAGCTTGAGAAATAGCCTTAGCAATTGAGCCTGTTGCCATAATATGATTTTCTTTAATTAAAATCCCATCATACAAGCCTATGCGGTGATTATAACAACCCCCACAAGCCACTGCATATTTTTGCGCATCACGTAAACCAGGAATGGTTTTTCGGGTATCTAAGATCTTACACCCCGTCCCTGCAATCTCATCCGCATATAAGCGCGCTTGAGTCGCAATCGCCGACAGTGTTTGTAATAGATTTAAAGCTGTGCGCTCGCCTGTGAGTAGCGGACGCGCCAAGCCCGTTAAAGTACATAAAACAGTCCCCGCTTCTAACCACACCCCCTCTTCAACCTGCCAATTAACCTCTATATTGGCGTTTAAAGCTGAAAAAACCGCGTTAAACCATTCCTTACCACAGCAAACCATCGCTTCTCGTGTCACTACGGTTGCCGTCGCTTCTCTGGACACCGCAATAATTAAAGCAGTAATATCACCACTACCAATATCTTCTTCAAGAAAGGCTTGAACATTTACAGGCTTTGAATAAGTCATATTATATTAAAAAAGTAAAAAATAGAGGCAAGCTTAAGAGTTGGATTTGCTCACTTTAGCAATAACGACAAATTTAAGACGGAGCAGACTGCTCAGATTATAGCTAATGGTGGCTGTGGCTTTAGAAACTGTGAAAATATATACGCAGACTGGGGTGAAGTGTGACCCCAACAATTGAGATTAAGGAAATCATTAATTGCTGAGGCTCACAAACTGAGACTTAAGCCAATGCTTGCAATTGCTCATCAACAGCATTCATTAACTGTGTTTCATAATGACGCTTTAAGCTTGAATCAGTAGGGCATGCTGGCATTTCTGCTGCAATTTCAGCCGTTAACTGCTGAATAAAGTGACGCTTTAATGTTGCATCTTCAGGAATACATGATGTATTAGCAGGCGTTTGCATTTCTACAACAGCAGGCTCATTTGCATCATCTTCTAATGCAGCAATCAGTAACTCAGCATCATGATCGACAACTGAGTCATGTAACTGCTGATGATGTCTTTTTAACATAGAATCTTCAGGTACTGACGGCTCAGAACTCTCTAGCTCTGGCGCTGGTTTTTCACTCATTGGCTCGGCTACTGCTGGGCTCTCTTGTGGTACAGACTTTGCAGCCTCTGCTAAAGCCGCTTGATTTTGTAAGTAGTGACGTTTTAAACTTGCATCTTCAGGCACTCCACTGACTGCAACTGGCTTTTTAACCGCAACAACTGGGGCTGGTGCAGGTTTGCTATTAGTAGCGGGAGCTGCTGATTTAGCTTCAACTTTTTTAGCTTTAGGCTCATCCTTCTTTGGCTGAACAACAGCCTCTACAGGCGTAGCATTTGATTTATCTCTAAAACGAAAAAACCATACGGCAAAGATGATAGCGACAATAATGATAAATTCAAGCATAATTTTCTCTTTTCTAGCGTTCTTATTAAATACCTAAGGCAGAATACAGCCACTGAACTCTTTTAAAAAATACCTCATAAGCAGTTGAATATTATTTCATATAATAAAGCAGAGTGTAATAGAATATTTTTTTAAATAACTTAGCCCGAAAGTTCCCCTAGCTTAAATGAAAATAAACAATCACTGCTTAAGTTCAGCTCACCTCGTTAATTCTCCAAACTATGATGAACGTACCGATGAAAATGATATTTCCTTGATTGTGATTCATTGCATTAGTTTGCCAGAAGGACAGTTTAATACACCTTATATTAAACAACTATTTACCAACCAACTTAAGCCAGATTCTCACCCCAGCTTTATAGATATTTACCACTTACAAGTCTCCAGTCATATTGTCATTTTACGCGATGGCTCTATTACACAATACGTCCCCTTTAATAAACGCGCTTGGCATGCAGGGGTTTCGGAATACCAAGGCAGGTCAAAATGTAATGATTTTTCGATTGGAATAGAGCTAGAGGGTACTGACTGCAGCCCTTATACCGAGCAACAATACACGCAATTAAACGCGGTATTACAGTGTCTGGTTGCAAGCTACCCAAAACTCACACTAGAAAATGTGACAGGACATAGTGATATTGCCCCCGGCAGAAAAACGGATCCTGGGGTTTGTTTTGACTGGGATAAACTACCTAAAAACTTAGCTAAAATAGCGATTGAATAATGCCTCTACATTGCGTAGCAGGCATTCGCTAAAGTTTAACTAAAATAATAATGATAATGATAAAAATATCGTGCGGAACAGCGAAAACTGCCACTCCACACGTTATCACTAGTAATAATTACTCAGCAATTGTAGTTATTTTTGCCGCAAACTTAGCTGATGCAATTCCTAAACCTACACCAAAAGCAAGTGAGAAAGAAATAACAAATATTGGATTATCCCAAGATGCACCTAATAATACGTCAGTTGATAATTTACCTGGTGTTTGTAATAAGTAAGCAAAGGTTGCAGAATAACCTAACACAGTCGCAGGAATAGTTGCTAATGCAGGAATATTAGCGGCTAAACACATCGCAATCACAGTAATTGTCACAATCAATGCTGCCATGATTGGAAAGCCAAGCATATTATCTGGTGAAATAGTCGCAATTTCATAAGCTGCAAAAGTCGCTACTACTGTACCAAAAATACTACAAACAACGATATTTTTAGCCGCTGTCATATCCGCACCTAGTGCAAAATAAGCCGCCCATGAGATAGTCGCTGCCCAAATAAAGAACAAACCAGCTAAAGGCCCTACAGCCAAAAAGGTTGCAAGACCCGCGATAAGACCGATACTAACAGACAATGCCGAAAGACCATTCATAATATACTCTCCATAATATTGATTACCTCTTTTTAGAACAACTCCGTGGTGAGGTATAACCCACTAAATAAAAAACAACGCCCTAAAATGAAAATTGGGCTAGATTTTATTGCAATGCAATGCAATAAAATCTAACCCAATAAAATCATTCTAATCTTAATGATGAATAAGCGCTTACATACCCCAACGTAAATTAGCAGTGCTCACAGGCGCATCCCATAAGCTAATAAGCTCATCATCTAATAAAGTAACAGTAATTGAAATACCCGCCATATCTAATGCGGTCGTGTAATTACCTACTAAAGAACGCTCAATAATCACACCACGCTCTTCAAAATATTGACAAGCAAAATCAAATATTAAGTATTGCTCCATAGGAGGTGTTGCACCTAAGCCATTCACATGAAGTAAAATTCTTTGACCTTTTTGAGGTTTTAAATCATCTTCAATCGCTTTCGAAATAATCGCAACGACTTCAGAAGCCGTTCCTAGCTTCATCGTTTTGATACCACGTTCACCGTGGATACCCACACCTATTTCCATTTCATCTTCGGCTAGCTCAAACGTAGGTTCACCTAAAGCAGGAATAGTACAACTTGTTAAAGCAACACCCATAGAAGCAGTTGCTTCAACAACACGATCACCAATGGCTTTACATGCCGCTAAATCCAATCCTGATTCTGCTGCTGCACCGACCATTTTTTCAACGATTAAGGTGCCCGCAACGCCACGACGACCGATTGGGTGATCTTTAGGTAATGAAACATCATCCTCTACAATCACAGAAACTGACTCACAATCCGCCATTTCTGCGCCGATTTCGAAGTTCATCACATCGCCTGCATAGTTTTTAACGACAAATAAAACACCAGCACCATTATTCACTTCTTCCGCTGCAGCCATCATTTGATCAGGCGTAGGTGAAGTAAATGTTTGTCCTGGGCAAGCGGCATCAAGCATACCAAAACCCACAAAACCTGCATGTAATGGCTCATGCCCAGCACCACCACCTGAAATAACAGCCACTTTATTTGCACGAGTCGGCTCAATACGTGTGATATAGCATGGATCTGGATTAAGCTTTAAAATATCTTTATGTGCTCTTGCGACACCTAAAATGCTTTCGTCAAATAGTTTTTCAATGGTGTTATAAAATTTTTTCATTGTTGGTTTCCTAGAAATAAGTTTATTGTTTTGTTCACGTGGAGATTATACGCCATGTGCTTTCTGATAGAAAATGGATAAATTGGGGTCAGGTCTTGCACTTTGCAATAATTCGGCTGATCGTTGAATAATGGCACCCAAAATAACTCGCAAGCTCCTTCATAGTATAAGCTCCCGAGCTATAAGCGTCCTTGACTGCAGCATTCCTATTACTATTTTTTTCCTCATACTCTTTAAGCGTCTTAGCAGGTTTTCGATGCTGTTTTAATGGAACTTCTGATAGCTCAGACTTATTAACTGTTAAACGCTGTAAATTTTTGCTTACAAAATCATCATTCCCTAGATAAATTTGCTGCCTTAAATTACTCCAAATATTCTTCCCTATTCCCTGAGAGATAAATACTTGAAATTTTTCTCTCGCCTGATTTCGTTGTGTATCAAACTGTAATAATAACGAATCTGTTGCCAAACCCTCAAAGCCCTGCTGTTTACCTAATGTGGCTAAATAGCTACTCCACTGCCACTGACTAGGCTCTTTCACCATATTAGCCCTAACAGGGTTCAGTACCACATATCGGCATAATTCAAGCAAATAGCTATCCTTATCGACTAGAATTGCTTTATATCGCCCCTGAAATAAATGTCCTACACGCTTATGTTTACTATTGAATCGCTGAGTATAAACACCATTTAGGTGTCGCATGCCACGCGATAAATTACCATCAGGTGTTTCCACTATCAAATGGTAATGATTGGTCATCAAGCAATAACTATGGATCACCCAATTATAACGTCGACACACTTCAGCCATTAATGACAAAAACATTTTAAAATCAGTGTCCTCTAAAAAAATAGGTCTTTTCTCATTACCACGAGAGCTAATATGATACAAAGCTCCCGAAAATTCTAACCGAAGTGGACGACTCATTTTTTGCCTTTTTTAGCTAAGTAGATGTATTTAAAATTGAGTATAAAGTAAATAGGGAACTTATGCAAAGCGCAAGACTTGACCCCACTGGCTCGGGAACTTATGCAAAGCGCAAGACTTGACCCCACTGGCTCTGGCTTGCAAAGCGCAAGACTTGACCCCACTGGCTTTCTCTCCATAATTCTATAGTAGACCCCATTGGCTCTACACCTCTGGTAAGATGCCCGCCACCTGCTTGAAGAGAACGTTTATTGGCGAAAATCGAAAAAAAATTCGGCTTGCACTTGTAGATATAAATATATAGATAATTGTCCTTAATAAACACCATACCTATTATTTACTAACCATTTCTCTTCATAATTCTATAGTAGAACATCCCTCTTTAACTCCCCTTCTTACCATCTCTGTTAATAGATCAGATACACTTTCTTCTGGTGATTTTAGTTCAAAAATATTATCATTACTCACTGCCGTATTCCTTGTTGTTTCTACTGTAGTGGATACAATTCCGACAGAATACATCAGTCTATCTTTTTGCCAAACACCAAGTCTAACCACAGCGATTCCTTAACAATACTTAATAGGGTTGCCGAAAGTTACTCAATAAATATAAAAGGAATAAACATATGATCCAAAAGGAAAAAATTAAAATAATTTCACTAGTTTTTCTTTTATTATTTATTGTTATTGGCAATAGTGGTATTTGGGTCATGCCTAATATTGATTACCAATTCATTGTGTCCCAGAACTTATTAGACAATCCCTTTCCTGATAAAAATTCACATTATATTATAACCAATTATTTTCAACCCTTAATTTTTGGTCTCTTAGGGGGAAGTAGTTTAGCGGCTTATATTATTTATGCTTTTGTAACCGCAACAGCCTTTTTATCAGTGCTTAGCTATTGGTATATAAATAATTATAAAGAGTTTTCTCAATATTCTATTTTATCTATTATCATCTTTCCTGTTTTTATGATTCCTTTCTATTGGCTAGGAATGGATGGAATGACTTTATTGCTTATGGCATTAGCAATGATTAATAGACATTCAAAATGGGGATTTATTTTTGCAATTTTTCTGGGGCTTCAGCATTTTTCACAAGGTTTAGTTGGTTTTTTAATATTAATTTTCACCCTAATTATTAGCTCCTTTAACGATAAAAAAAGTATTTATAACACCGCTAGAGAATATATTTTTATTGTATTAGGGGGGGTATTAGGAAAAGTCATACTCATTGCTTGGTTTTATATTATAGGGATAGAGTTACTCGGTGATAGATTACTTTATATAAAAACACACCAGCATGATTTTTTTAGCCAATGGCTGACCGGCTGGCCCTATATCTTGTATTCACTTTTTGGCATGGGCTGGGTTTTAGTTATTTTTAAAATAAAAAAAACTTGGCCTTTAATTATTGCTGCATTTATTGTTTTAATATTAACATCCTTCGTCGGAGATCAGACCCGAGTGGGTGTTATTATTTTATTTCCCTCGTTATTTTATTGGGTATTTCTTAATAAAGAACTGCTAAATAGCATCCGTTTTAAATTTATATTAACGTTACTTATTATTCACCTTGTTGTCCCAGTCATATATGTTTGGTCAGGATGGGCATATAACGACTTATGGTATGCAGATAAACAAGCAATACAATCAGAATTTAATCTTAGCCTATCCTTCCCTTATAATAGGCATTCAAAATTTTGTATGGGAATCTGTGAATACGATGCAATTTATTTGCCATCCCAGATAGGCAGAGCTGTAAATAAAGGCTTAATAGTACAAGAAGGTGCAGGGAAACTTGGGTATTTAACATATGGTCCTTATGTAAAGTTATTAGCGGGAAAATATGAATTCGATATGCGCTATCAAAGCACTATGGCGAGTACAGAAAGCTCAGGAACATGGGATGTTATTATTAATACGCTGGATAATCAAAAAAAATATTTGGCAACGGGAAGCATTATGGGAACGGATAGCTTAGAAGGACATATCGTCAAGCCGTTTATTGTGCCTAAAGAGTTATCTAATAAAATGATAGAAATAAGAAGTCTTTATAACGGAAAGGGGAATTTAGCCGTTTATCATTTAAAAATATATGCAATAAATTAGGAGCTTCTGCCATTTAGCGCTTATGAAAATGGAACAAAGCATGTGCCGTAAAAGCAATTGCTGGGATAACAGCCCAACAGAACGTTTTTTTCGTAGTCTTAAGAGCGAGCAACTGAATGATGAAAAATTCAGCACAAAAGAAGCGGCAAAGTTAAGTGTTATTGATTACTTAGCTTTTTATAACGACAAGCGAACGCACTCTAAATTAGAGTATAAACCCCTTAGAGTTTGAGCGTGAGTTTCATAAGAAACAGGTCTAAGAAAATGTTCTGTTTTACTTGACCATTACACAAAGCGACGGCTGACATCATAATAACCATCAGCGCGATAAATTGACCCTGTCCAGCAAGTACTTTATTACCTTGTTTCATAAATAATTTTCAAGTTAGCATTTTCCGATATTTTGAACTAGCTAGATACTGAACACGTGAAGTATAATATTAGAACAAGCTTCTTTTACTCCCTCCCGCACTAAGAGAAAATCATGCAAACCTTTATCCAGTCAGTGATAGACAAATATGCCGCCTCTACGGTTCGATTGCTAGATATATTACGTGATATTCAAGCAGAATATCAACATATCTCAAGCCCAGCCATTGAGTTGCTCAGTTCTCAGCTCAATATACCGCGTACCCAAATTATCAGTGTGATTGAGTTTTATAGCTTTCTTCATGCTAGCCCTACAGGAAAATATGATATTTTAATCAGTGATTCCATTACTGACCTGATGCTAGATAAAGAAAATCTACTGAATTATTTTGCTAGTCAATTAAAACTGACTGTTGGTGAGTTGCGCAGTGATGGCTTGGTCAGTTTAAATAATACTTCTTGTACAGGTATGTGTGACCAAGGCCCCGCTGGATTAGTCAATGGCTATGCACTGACTCATTTAGATCGGCCTCGTGTTGATGCGATTGTTAAACTGGTTGAACAACAAGTCCCTGTTGCAGAATGGCCTAGCGAGTTTTTTCAAGTAGATGATAATATTCACCAAGCTGGGTTATTATTACAAGCTCCGATACAAGCAGGTGAAGGTTTAAAAGCGAGCTTTAAAAGGGGCGTGCAAAAAACTCTGCAAGAAATTGATATTTCTGGCTTACGCGGGCGTGGCGGTGCAGGTTTTAAAACGGCAATGAAATGGCGTTTTTGCTCAGAAGAACAAGAAACTGAACGTTATGTGGTGTGTAATGCCGATGAAGGTGAACCTGGCACTTTTAAAGATAGAGTATTGCTAAATTCGTATGCTCACCAAGTATTTGAAGGCATGACAATATGCGCAAGTATTATCAACGCGCAACAAGGTTTTCTATATTTACGTGGCGAATATTTACATTTATATCAGCCACTACTAGACATACTTGAAGAACGTAGAAAGCTAAATTTATTGGGCAAAAACATCCTAGACCAGCAACATTTCAATTTTGATATAGAAATTCGCTTAGGCTGTGGCGCTTATATTTGTGGTGAAGAATCAGCTTTAATTGAATCTTTAGAAGGCAAGCGCGGCATTCCACGCAACCGACCTCCCTACCCTGTTTCTCAAGGTTATTTAAACAAACCTACCGTGGTTAATAATGTCGAAACCTTTCTGGCAACTGCTAAAATTGCTGTCGAAGGCGGCCAGTGGTTTGCTGATATAGGTACAGAACAATCAAAGGGAACGAAAATACTCAGTATTAGTGGCGACTGTGCAAAGTCTGGTATTTATGAATATCCGTTTGGTACTAGCATAGCGCAAGTTTTAGAAGATTGTGGTGCTACCGATGTATTAGGCATACAGGTGGGCGGTCCGTCAGGCACATTTATTGATATTAGTGAAGATCAACGTAAACTAGCGTTTGAAGATCTTGCCACAGGCGGCTCGTTTATTATCTTTAATCAATCACGCAATATTCTGGATATAGTCAAAAACTTTACCCACTTTTTTGCGCATGAAAGCTGTGGTTTTTGCACCCCTTGTCGAGTCGGGACTGCATTACTGAAAAAGCAATTGGATAAAATAACCGACGGGCATGGCTCCGCAGGTGACGTGGTTGCTTTAGAAGAACTTTGCCAACTGGTTAAAAATAATAGTCATTGTGGCTTAGGGCAAACAGCGGCGAATCCGATTTTATCAACTTTAGAACGTTACCCAGAACACTATCAAAAGCAATTAAAAGCGATTAGCTATGAGCCAGGTTTTGATTTAGATGCTTCATTAGAGACCGCTAGACGCTTAGCTAACCGAGACGATGCAGGTGCTCACCTAAGCCAAGTAGAGGAGGATTAAGATGAGTCAAACAATTACAATTGATGGTAAAGAAATCCCTTTTAGTGAGGGACAAACCATTATGGATGCGGCGATTGCGGCGGATATTTATATCCCTCATTTATGCCATAACCCAGATTACACCCCGCATGGGAGTTGTAAATTATGCACGGTAAAAGTCAATGGAAGAAACTGTTCCGCATGTACTTTTCCTGCGACAGAAGGTCAGGAGATTCAAAACCAAAGTGATGAATTAGAAAAAGATCGTAAACGTATTACCCAAATGCTGTTTGTAGAAGGCAATCATTTCTGTCCGTCTTGTGAAAAAACGGGGAACTGCCAATTACAAGGGGTCGCCTATTATTTGGATATGCACGACAACCATTTTCCACATTTCTTTGCTAACCGAGAAGTGGACTCTTCACACCCCGAAATACTAATAGATCATAATCGCTGTATTTTCTGTAATTTATGCGTACGTGCCAGCCAAGAAAAAGATCATAAAAATGTCTTTGCTATTAGTGGTCGCGGTATTAATAAACGCTTGATCATCAACTCTATCAGCGGGCAACTTAAAGATAGTGATATAGCGATAGACGATTGCGCGGCACATATTTGCCCTACAGGTGCTATCTTAATCAAACGTACAGGCTATCAAGTACCGATTGGTGAACGTATTTATGATAAACAAAAAATTGATGCAGTTGCTTTAGCGAAGGAGAACAAAGACCATGGCTGATAAATTTAAAGTTGCCACCACCTCACTAGCGGGGTGTTTTGGTTGTCATATGTCTTTTTTAGATATAGATGAGCGCATGATAGAACTTGCCAAACATGTGGAATTCGACCGCTCCCCTATTACCGATATAGAGCATTGCAGCCCTTGTGATATAGGCTTAATTGAAGGCGGTGTGTGTAATTCTGAAAATGTACATGTATTGCGTGAATTTCGTAAAAATTGCAAAATTTTAGTCGCCGTCGGGGCCTGTGCCATTAATGGCGGATTGCCTGCCATGCGTAACCATATCCCGCTAGAAGAGTGTCTTAATGAGTCTTATATTGATGGTATCGGCGTAGAAAATGGACAAATCCCTAATGATCCAGAATTACCTTTATTATTAGACAAAGTTCACCCGATCCATGAAATTGTTAAAGTAGATTATTACTTACCCGGCTGCCCGCCGTCTGCTGATGTATTTTGGGCTTTTTTAAGTGATTTGATTGCGGGTAAAGAGCCGAGTTTGCCTTATGATTTAGTGCACTTTGATTAAATTCAGCTCCCTACCTTTTCCCTTTTTAACTGGAATTTAACTATGTTTGACTTTTTAATAAAATACCGTGGTATTTTTGTTGTGCTCTTTGTGCTCCCCGCCTCAATGATTTTTAAGGCTTATATGGGCAGCCGTCATAGGTTAATATTTTTCTTAAATAGCGCGCCCGATAAACACGATGAGCGGGTTCAAAAAGTCCAACAACAAGTCAAAGATTGGCAGGAAAAAACTGGGGGCAAAGTGCCCATGTGCACGGCTAGGCCAGGCTGGCAAGCAATGTCACTGAAACAGGGGAATTATAAAAAGACCCATTATCAAGTGGACGTTAGCTTGATGGATATTTTAAGTATTGACCGCGAAAAAGGCACCGTACGTGTTGAACCGATGGCTAATATGGGGCAGATTTCATCTTTATTAAAGCCTTTAGGGCTATCTTTAGCCGTCGTACCTGAACTGGATGCCTTAACCGTTGGCGGGTTAATCAATGGTTTTGGTATTGAATCCAGCTCACATAAATATGGTTTATTTCAACATATTTGCACCAGCCTAGAAATTGTCACAGCAGATGGTGAATTAGTTAAATGCTCTCCTGAAGAAAACAGTGAACTTTTTTATGCGATTCCGTGGTCTTATGGTTCATTAGGTTTCTTGGTTTGTGCAGAAATTAAAATCGTTCCTAGTAAAGACGTTGTACATATCACGTATATTCCTTATACCGAAAAACAAGCCTTTGTCGACCGCTTTGCCGAAGAATCGCTTAAGCCTTTTGATGAAGCTTATGATTTTATCGAGGGTTTAGTCTATTCAGAGCAAGAAGCTGTTTTAATGCTAGGAAACTTTGTTGACACAGTGCCTGCTGGAAAAACTAAAAATGCGCTGAATAACTTTTGGAAACCTTGGTTTTATGAGCATGTACGCAATCTATTAACAAAAGGCACTGAGCAAGAAGAATACGTGCCTTTACGTCATTACTACCACCGTCATACGCGTTCTTTTTTCTGGGAAATGGAGCAAATCATTCCTTTTGGTAATAGTACATGGTTTCGTTACCTATTAGGTTGGATGTCACCGCCTGAAATTTCTTTGATTAAATTGACTGAAACGGAAGCTATCCATGAACTTTACGATACCCACCACATGGATCAAGATTTCTTATTACCCCTTAGCACCTTAGATCAATCGCTAAGTTATTTCCATCAAGAAGTGGATTTTTACCCTTTATGGATCTGCCCTATGCGCGTGTTTGATACACCGATACGCGGCATGGTCAATCCACTAAGAAACGAACAAATGTTTGTTGATGTGGGAATTTATGGCGAACCTAATATAGCTAATTACATTGCTAAAGATACCACGCGTAAATTAGAAGCCTTTATGCGTGAGATCGGTGGTTTTCAAGCGTTATATGCTGATACCTATCAAACACGCGAAGAATTACGCGAGATGTTCGACCATACTTTACTAGATAAATTACGTGCAGAAACAGGTGCTTTAAAAGCCTTTCCTGAACCGTATGATAAAGTGTCGCGCGCGGCGAGAACCTAAGTACCCTAAACTTCGGCTAGCAACTTAAGACGGGGCAGGTCTTTGGTTTTTGGAGGTCAAGCTTTGCTTGAGCTGTCAGGCAAGGCATGACCTCCAGGCACTCAACAGTTTTTTTATATCCCGTATTAAGTTGCTAGCCAAAATACGCCCAAAACGTGTTTTGGACTCCAGTTTTAAATACTTTAACTATGCTCTAAAGCCACATAGACTAGGCGAATACCCATAAAATAATAGACCCTTTTCTCTAACATCAATAACTGAGCATTTAAGTTTTTGTGACTCAGCCTATGTTTACTTTATAATAAGGCAAGGATCGAAAATTTAATAATAAAAATATAAAGGTGATAGTATGAACTCAATCGCGGAACACTATGCCAAACCCGTCCATGCCGAGTTGGGCGGCTCCTTTGCACGTGTTAATGACTTTAATCACCAGTTTTTTCTACGTTGGGGAAAAATCGAATTTGACCTATTTCATGGCGAGCAAGTCAATCTAAAAATTGTCCTCAAAGTGTATCGTCAACATAATATTTGTGAAACCTATATTATCGATACCGATGCCTACGACATTCATTGGAACCGTCATAAACGTCGTAGCCGAGATTTTTATATACATCCTTTCTCCAATTCCTTTGGCGTCATTAATTGCGTTAAGTTCTCTTTTATTATTCATAAAGATGAGCACTCAATCCCTTCTGAAAAAGAATATATTTTTATGGATTGGGCGCAATTACACAGCGATGCAGATACCCCACAATACCGCGAAATAAACCGCCTACACTCTACACCCAATGACTTTCGTACTCATGAGTTACAAGCACATGAGTTACAATCTGATGTCGATTGGATGAACCACCACTTTGAATCGCTACACCTAGTGCCTAAGTTTACCAAAGGTCAGCCTAACCATCCTTTTCATCCTAAGCGCTATATCCATGACTTAATTAATAAAGTCATACACTGTAAATATGAAAATCCAGAACGCTTATGTACGATTAAAGTCAGTGTCGATTGTATTGATGATGCAGACTTTACTACTCACTTAATCCATGCCAGTGAGCAAGGTGTTTTAGTCCAATGTATTGTCGATTGGCGTAAAATGACCATGACCAATAGTGATAACTATACACGTCTAAAACAGGCAGGTGTCGAGCTTATTGGCGTGGTCTGCAGCCCAGATCACCATTTAATTGAAGTCGAACCTGATATGCATACAAAATTCATTATCTTTAATGATGAAGATTGTATTTTAGGTTCATTTAATATTACCTTTGAACGTTGGTGGGCAAACTGGGAATCAGGCATGACCTTTCATTCAAAAGGTATGTGTCGCTTACTGGATAATATATTCCAAAGTCAGCGTGGTGGCGTGATTCAGCCCTACGGTATCGACCCTTTCAGCCCGTTCAATATGCTCTATACCTTTGGGCGACATAGTATGCAAGGCGGTGAAAACTACTTACCCCACCATGCCATTATTGCTGAAATTAACCGCGCTCAACATTCGATTAAAATCAGTTTATTTTTAATCGGGGAATTAGTAGGCAATTATAACGACAGTGTCATTTGCGCCTTAATTAATGCTAAAAATCGCGGTGTTTATGTGCATATTTTGTTTAATGGGCACCTAGCGAGACAAGGAAAAATTGGTGTAGAACGCAGTATGGAAGAAGAATTAAACCGCCCTTTACTGCCCGTGATCGAACGTTTAAAGTCTTCTGGAGTGATTGTAGGCTTAGTCTACGGACAAGATGACCATCCTGTGCCTTACTCTCCCATCCATTCTAAATACTGTGTGATTGATGATTATATTGTGATTGATGGTAGTTTTAACTGGTATAACACCTCCGTTTTCTCACATGATTTAATTATTATTGTTGCTAACCATGAAGTGGCAAAACCTTATCTGTATGAATTTGAACAGATGCAGCAGTTGTTTAGGGTTTATTAACATTTGGACTACCAACTTAACACGGGGCTGCATAGTCATGTAGGTGCAGATTTATCTGCACTGTGCGGCTAAAGCCGCACCTACGACTAATAGGCGAAAGGTACGCGGTGCGTACCCTACATCCCCATGTTAAGTTGGTCGCCTTGGTTGCTTATATAATTAAGCACAAGCAGCTACCTGCCCTTCCCACGAATCAACGCTTCAGGATGACGCTGTAAATAATCCGTTAAACGGCGCAATGATTTTGCTGAACGAGCCAATTCATCTAAGGTATTATTTAAGTTTTGTTGCAATAAAGCATCATCACTAAACACCGCGCCTACGTCCTCAGCCGTATTTGAAAACTGCGCTAAAGTCTTATCAGTATTCGCCAAAGTATGATTTGCACTTGCCAGGGTAGTTTGAACCTCAGCCATCAATGGCTCAATAGATTGATCCAATTTCTGCATCGCCTGCCCACTATGCTTTAAGGTTTTCTCTGCATGTAAAGCAATAGCATCTGAGTGACGGTTAAAACTAGTCAAAATTCCCTGCAATTCTTTTAATGAAGCGGCAAACCCATAAATAGCAAGCTGTAAATCTTCCGATTCAGCGATTTTTTTAATGCTTTTTATGGTCACCAGTAATTCCACAAAAACCTCTTGAAAAGGAATTTTCTGAAATTCTTGCATGGCATCGGCTAGATTTTTTTGTACTTTTTGGCTACTAGAAGTGATGCTAGGTAATTCAGTAAACTGCGTATTTAAATGTAATAATTTAACGGGTGATTCAGGCTTTAGTAACGATTCTATATACAGCTTCCCTGTTACCAAACTGGTATATTGCAATTGCATACGCAGACCATTGCCTACCAACTGCTGCATAATACCTTGCTCACTCCCTAAAGCTTCAAATTGCAATAGCTGCTTATATTTCTGATGCTCTATTTCTATAAAAACAGGGGTTAATATCTTTTTAGTATTGGGGTCTAGTTGCACCTGAATATCAGTGACCGCACCGATAGGCACGCCTTGCATTTTAACCAATGCACCAATTGACAAACCATTCACAGACTCATCAAAATAAATCACAAAT
Source organism: Methyloprofundus sp. (assembly GCA_013138595.1). Lineage (GTDB taxonomy): Bacteria > Pseudomonadota > Gammaproteobacteria > Methylococcales > Methylomonadaceae > Methyloprofundus. Next base: position 18,078 of record WTCM01000252.1, read on the forward strand.
TCTGATTTTTCAGAAAACCATCGCCCACTACCAAAGATGGTAATCCCTATCGTGGCAATCATAATAGCGCCTAATACAAAGACACCAATAAGGGTTGGATTGGCTTGTTTACTCATTGATAATTCTTTTAAACATTAGTTTTCTCCACGTCTGAGAAATTTTTGTACGATAGGATTTTCACATTCAGCCAATAATTTTTTAGGCGCGCCTTGTGCAATCACGGTTTTACTCATTGAATCTAAAAAGACAGCATCAGTGCCAATGGCAAATAAACTGGGTAAATCATGGGTGACAACCACAATGGTCGTGCCTAAGCTCTCTTGAATACTTAAAATTAAATCATCGAGTAATTTAGCACTGA